>DASVVJ010000076.1:0-32228 GCA_036389955.1 Myxococcaceae bacterium | reverse complement strand
GCCGGTAATCGTCAGGATGACGGAGGGCTGGGCCCAGCCGGAGTGGGTGAACGCCGCCACGCTCACGTCCGTGCGCCCCGTGGTCAGGCTCGTCCAGTGGTTCTTCAGCCAGTTGGCCGACTCCACGCCCGTCGGTGAGGTGTAGTAGCGCGTGGTGTAGCTCGACATCGTGGTGATGGTCTGCAGGATGTTCGGCTCGCGCACGTCGTTCATCAGCGCGGTGGCCGTGCCCGCGTTGTCGATCGTGTAGGTGACCAGGTTCTGCTGCAGCGCCGGGCTGGGCGCGGGCGACAGCGCCTGGAGCGCCTCCTGCTCCGAGTCGTGCGCGATGAAGCCCGAGCAGCGGTTGAACTTCTCGTGCATCACCTTCGACAGCTGCGACAGCTGCGACTCACGCACCTTCATCATCACCACGCCGTCCTTCACCTGGACGTTCGTGGGCTGCGCGAACCCCTGCGCGGAGAAGGCCTGCTGGACAGGCTCCAGGGCATCCTCGCCCAGGGTGATCCACTGCTCGCGGTCCTCCGCGGGCTGAGCGAATGACGGGGTCTGCTGCGCCTGCGCCAACACCGGGGCCGCGCTCCACAGCAGCAGCGCTGCCGGGGCGAACTTTTTGATACCCATGATGCTCCTCCAAATCCGAGAGACCTCTTTTTCGGGGAAGCTCAGAGGTCGGGCGGCACTCTAACGTGACCCGGGGACCGTTCGCCCACGGCGAAGTCCGAAAAAAGGGAAGGGGCCCTCGCCTGCCCGCTTAGCGCGGCGCGGCGAGAGCCCCTTCGTGGATTCAGCTCAGAGCGGAATTACCGACGCGCGTCCGTCTCCGCCAGAGGAATGGGGAACTTGTCGTGGACGACGTCGTCCTCCCGGTCCCTGGGCAGCTGGTTGAGCCGGCTGTAGCGGCGCATGTCGATCCACCGGTGTCCACCCTCGAACAGCAGAGAGTAGCGGCGCTCGTAGAGGAGCGTGTCCACCGCGTTCTCGCCCACCAGATCCACGGGGGGCAGCCCGCCGGAGACGGCGCGGATCAGGTTGATGTCCTGCCCGGCGGCCACCAGCGCCTCATTGGTGCCGATGTTGATGTTGGCCTCGGCCCGCAGGAGGATCAGCTCCTCGTTGCGGATGATGGGCAGCGGGGACGTGCCGGTGGAGTACATGGTGAAGGCGTACGGGGACTCGAGATCCTGGACCTGGACGGCCTGCACCTGCTTGATCTTGCGCTGCACGCGATTGTCCAGGCACCGGAACGGGCCAGCGGGCTCGTTGCACGAGAACTTGGTCTGCGCGTCCTCAACGATGGACGGGTGAGCGTAGATGTTGGGGCTGGTCAGGCCGTTGGTGGTGTCGCCCGAGCCAGTGCCGTAGGCGTGGTAGACGCCCACCGACAGCTTGGCGAGGTCCAGGTTGGTGGTGTCCAGGAACGACTCGCTCAGGGCGCTGAGCACCCCGGGCCAGTTCTTCCGGTACGCCTCGTTGCGCGCCTTCACCGCCCGGGTGAACTTCAGGAAGGTGGTCGGCGTCTTGAAGCCCGTGTAGCCGGAGCTCAGCGGGAACGGGAACTCGTCCTCGGCCCCGTCCTGGTTCTTGTCCTCGCCCGCGGCCTCCAGGTGAGTCTTCGCCTCGTCGAGCAGCATGGAGATGTGCTCCAGCATCCGCTCCTTGCTCTCGATGGGGGCCAGCGTCCGGATGTCGCCGCCCACGTCGATCGGCCCGCCGTTGGTGTCGCGCGTGGAGACGATCGTCAGGAACTCCAGCGCCTGAATCGTCTTGGCGAAGCCCCGGATGGACTCCAGCTCCGCTTCGGTGAAGCCCGTCACCTTGTCCAGCGACGCAATCAGCGTGTTGGCGTTGCGGATGTTGAGGTAAGGGCCGGTCCAGTAGTTGCCGCCGAACGCGGGGCTGCCCGGGTCGAGCTGCGTTCCGGACAGCATCTCGCTGACGGCGCGCGGGTCCTGCGGGTCGAGCGTGTACGACTCGCGGCCGAGCACGCCCAGCTGGGACACGTAGCCGTTGGAGGCGGACTTGCCCGCGCGGTTGCCGATGAGCAGCCCCGTGGAGGCCGCCTTCACGCTGGAGGGCGTGGGCGTCTCGACGATGGACTCACGGCTGGGGTTGTTGAGGTCGGGAATGTCGAGGCCACAGGCCCCCAGTCCCAGGGACGAGGCGCACAGCGCCATCAGTGCGGTCTTCTTCATGGTGCGAGTCCTCATGGCGTTAGAACCCCACATCCAGCGAGGTCCAGAAGCTGCGGCTCGGCGGGAACGGAGCCACGTCAATGTTGCGGGCGATGGCCTGGTTGCCGAAGTTGCTGACCTCCGGATCCAGACCCGAGTAGCCGGTCACGACGAACACGTTGCGGGCGCTGAAGCTCAGCCGCGCGCTCTTCAGCTTCGGCACCCGGGTGACCCAGGAGTCCGGCAGCTGGTAGGCGAGGGAGATTTCACGCATCTTCAGGAAGCTGCCGTCCTCGATGTAGACGCCGGCGTTTCTCGCCCAGTCCTTCTGGCGCTGGGCCGCGGCCTCCACGTCCGGCGAGTTCTCGCTCGCGTCGTAGATGTAGCGGGTGAGGTTGATGACGTCGCTGCCCTTCTGCCAGTCGAGCAGGAACGACAGGCTCCAGCCGCCGTAGCGGAAGCTGTTGGAGAAACCCATGCGGAAGTCCGGCTCGGTGTCGCCCAGCTTCTTCACGATGAGGTTGCCTTCCTCATCCGTGGAGCGGCCGACGATCTGCGTGGCGCTGGCGCCCTTCTCGATGCGGAAGGCGCCCAGGCTGGTGCCGAAGCCGCCGGTGACGAACGAGGGCACCTCCAGGTCGGTGATCTTGCTGCGGTTGACGGTGAAGGTGGTGTTGGAGACCCACTCGAACTCGCCGCCGTTGAACGGGTTGAGCTGGAGCATCACCTCCACGCCGCGGTTGCGCATGCCGCCGCCGTTGAAGAGCTCGAACTGGAAGCCCGTGGAGGGCGCCAGGGCGCGGCGCAGCAGCAGGTCGCTGATGTTGCGCTGGTAGACGGTGAACTCGGTGACGATGTTGCCGCCCATGAAGACGGCGTCCAGGCCCGCCTCCACCTCGCGCTGCCGCTCGGGGTGCAGGTCGCCGCTGGACAGCAGGCCGCTGCCGATGATGCCGCCGGCGCCCTGAATGTTGTTGTTGACCAGCAGCGGGGTGAACTTCTCACCGAATTTGGGCTGGTTGCCCGTCTCGCCGTAGGCCAGGCGCACCTTGAACTCGTCCACCACGGGGTGGAACGAGGGGATGCGGTAGGCGGTGGCCAGCTTGGGGTAGAGGAACAGCTTGTTCGGGTCGGCGTTGTTGCTGCCCTGCTCGCCGCGCAGCGCGCCAATCAGCGTGAGCCGCTCGTCCAGAAGGACCATTTCCTCCTGCACGTAGTAGCCGCGGTCGCGCACCAGCTGCCTGTCCTGGCGCGTGCCGATCTGCGTGCCCGAGTCCACGTTGGGCTGGCCGGCGGTGAGGTTGCGGCTGACGACGTAGAGCGACTCGAGCGAGCGCTCCTCGAACGAGAAGCCCACCGAGGTGTTGGAGACGATGCCCGAGCCCGCAGGCTTCAGGTTGTACACCACGTTGACGCCGGTGTTGATGTTGCGCGCCTCGCTGGTGGCCGCCAGCGAGGTGCCCTCCAGCACCCCCGCCTGGTCATCCGGCTCGACGAAGTGCAGCTCGGGCGGCAGCAGCACGTTGTTCTGCTGCTGGAAGCGGTCCACGCCGAGGTTGGCCAGCACGCGCAGCTCGCTGGTGTCGTCCTTGTAGAGATTGATGGTGGCGTCGCCCGAGGCGATGAAGCGCCACACGTTCTCGTCGTTGCGCACCAGCTCCGCGGTCTGCAGCGGGTTGACGGTGGAGTTGACGAACGGGTTCTCGGGGTAGTTGCCGTTGGCGTCCGGCCGCAAGTCGTAGAAGTTGGGAACCGAGGGCAGCACCATGTGGTAGGTGAGGCCCGCGTTGTCGTTGTTGGTCAGACCGCGGTCACTCAGCGAGTGCACCAGGTTGGCCGAGGCATTGACGTCCACGCGCTCGCCGAACTTCTGCCCCAGGTTGAGGCGGAAGGACTGCTTCTCGTAGCCGGTGCGGCCGATGATGCCGTTGTCGTCCTTGATCAGCGCCGAGCCGAAGTAGCGCGTGTCGCCGATGGCGCCGCTCACGCTGGCCACCGTCTCGGTGGACGGGGTGCGCTTGCCCGCCAGCTGCGCCTCGTGATCGAACCTCTTGCCCTGGCGGAAGGCCTCGAGCGCCTTCTGGCCGACGAGGTTGGGGCTGCCGTCCTCATTCGTCTCGCCGCCGAACCGCGCGATGACCTCCTCTTCGGAGTTGAACGTGCGCGAGCCCAGCTTGTTGGCCAGCGTGTACAGGCCCACGCGCTGGGTGATGTCCACGCGGGGCTCGGTGCCGGCGCGGCCACGCTTGGTGTTGATGATGACCACGCCGTTGCTGGCCCTGGAGCCGTAGATGGCGGCGGCGGACGCACCCTTCAGAATCTCGATGCTCTCGATGTCGTTGGGGTTGAGGTCCGCGATGCGGTTGACCTGGTTGTCCTGGGTGGGGTTCGGGTTGGAGCCACCGGTGGACGCCGTCACCGCGAAGATGCCCGAGGCAATGGCCACGTCGCTGACGAGCACGCCGTCGATGACGTACAGCGGCGCCGACTCGCCGTTGATGGTGGACACGCCGCGCAGGCGCATCTGCATACCGCCGCCGGGCGCGCCCGAGTTGGACTGGATGTTGGCGCCTGCCACCTTGCCCTGGATGGCCTGATCCACCGTGGACGCCGGGGTGGTGGTGAGGGCCTCGGTGTTCACCGAGGCCACCGAGTTGGCCAGGTTCTTACGGGCCACCTCGCTGGCGCGGCCGACGACGACCATCTCCTCGACGAAGCTGGGCTCGAGGGCGACGGTGACGCTGTTCTGGTTGGCGCCGACCGCCACGTCACGCTGCTTGTAGTCCTGGCTGGAGATGTCCAGCACCACCGGGCCCGGAGGAACGGCTTCCAGGGTGAAGCGGCCCTCGAGGTCCGTCTCCACACCCTTGCCGGTGCCCTTGATGATGACGCGCACCAGGGGCACGCCCTCGTTGGAGACCTTGTCTACGGCGCGGCCACGGATGACGCGCTGGTTGGAAGCGGCCGGAGCGGGCGCCGCGGGAGCGGGAGCAGGCGCTGCCTGAGGCGCCGCCACGGGCGCCTCAGCGGCAGGAGCGGGGGCCGTGGGAGCAGCCTCCGTCGTACCGGTTTCCTGCGCCATGGCCTCGGATGTGAGGAGCGCGAGCGCGCACCCCGAAATCAACACCCGTCTGATCATTCGGTGTTTACCTCGTCACGGATTGGGAGTGGAACCGTCCTTCCAGCCGGATGGACCGTTCGTAAGTGAATCGTGTGTGGGGATGACGTACCGAGTCAATGAGGCAGGACCAGAAATCAGACCAAAGAGGGGGGACCCCATTGGTTGGCAGTCCAAGGGGGGAGGACTGGTCATACCGAGGGCTCTTTCAGGGAGCACGGGTTGTGCTGGAATCAGGGCGGGGTGACGAGCTCCGCGGTCACCTCGGAGACGGAGCAAGCCCCCGCCAGCGCCATCACGTGCGCGGTGTGTTCCTCCCCCGCGCAGCCAGCGTAGTCGTCGAAGACGGGCCGCGGCAGGACAGCGCGGGCCCGCTCACCGTGGCACGTGGACCTCGAAGGCATCGAACCACACGCCCGCCCGCGGCGTGGCGAGCCCCGCGAGCCCCGGCTCCTGGATCGCGGAGTTGCTGGAGTCCACCACCGTGAGCCGGGGCTGCCCGTCCACCGAGGCGATGAGCTCCACGGGCCCCGAGCCCCGGGCGGTCAGCGAGAGTGTCACCGGCTCGCGGGCCGACGAGAGCCCGCTGCTGGCCTCTCCCAGCACCGTGACGTTCCCGCCCACCTCGCGCCGCACCTGCAGCCGCCCATTCTTCTGGAAGAGCAGGCTGTAGTGAGCGCTCCCCTGGGCGCGCAGGATGACGGCTGCCTCTGCGTTGGCGAAGTGCTGAACCCGCACTTCCACCGTGCAGTCTCCGCAGCGTGACGGAAGCGCCAGCGCCAGGTTGGCCCCGTCCCAGTCGCTCTCCGCCCGCTTGCCCGTGGAGAACCACCGGCCCTGGGCCGTCCATGAATCCCCCAGGCCCCGCGAGTGCGCGCGGGAGAAGTCGTCCGAGAAGACGCGCTTTCCCGGCGCGGGCGGGTTGCCCGGCCCATCCTCCTCCGGCGGCGGCGGCGGTGAGCCTCCGCCGTCACTGTCACGGGTGGCCAGCATCACCCGGGACACCGTGCCCCGGGAACCGGCGTCCGGCGCATCGCCAAAGAAGCAGGGGACCTCGCCCGTGCCCGCGGGCAACACGTCCACGGCGCTGAGGTAGCCCTTGAAGGTGGGGCGTGTGTCCACCACCACCGGCTCGCTGAAGGTGCCGTTGCGCAGGACGCGCACGCGCAGCTCGTGGCGCCGGTTGTGCTCCTTCATGCGGGTGTAGAAAACGTACAGCGTGCCGCCAATACGCGTGGTGGCCGCCTGCATGGCCCAGTCCACGGTGCTCTCCAGCAGCGTGCGCGGCCCGAAGGCGCTCCCATCGAAGTGCCGGTAGTAGAGGCGCTGGGACTCGTCCTTGTAGACGAAGTGCATGCCGCCCCGCCCGTCCTCCACCGCGCTGAGCGCCGCGCCATGGTAGATGCCCTCGGGGAAGACCTTGCGCACCGCGCCCCAGGTGTTCAGCGGATCGCTGTCCTGGCGGATGCGCATGCGCGCCGGCTCGTAGCCATCATGCATGCCGTAGATGAAGAGCAGCTTCGAGCCCACGCTCAGCAGCCGCCCACCTCCCCGGCGCTTCACCTGGTCGAGGTCCGGCTGGCGCTGAAAGCTCGCGCCCGAGTTGGTGGACACCGCCACCACGGCCGTGGAGCGGCCATCCCGCTCGAGATGGAAGGCCTGGATCCAGAATCGCCCCTGCGAGTCGCGCGCGAGCAGGGCCCGCGAGTACCCGGTCTGATCATCCGGCGAATCAAAGACCCGCACCGCGGGCTCGGGCTCCCAGGTGTGCGAGCCGGGCTGGTAGCGCCACCACTGGAACCACACGTCGTGCGCGCGCGAGGGTTTCAGCGTCGACGACTCATACGAGTACACGAGCGCCACATCCCGTCCCACCACGACCAGATCAGCCCGATCAGCGTGGCGCGCATCCGGCTGGATGGGCGCCAGGAACCGGAAGTTCCGGGCCCCATCATCCGAGCGGTACAGCGAGAGGCCTCGCCGGTCGACACCGCCCTGCTGAACGGCGAGCAGCCAGACAGGCGCCCGTCCTTCTCCCATTTCGATACGGACTGCATGCCGCTGAGCAGGCAGCGTGAGCGCATTTCCCGCACTGACCGGCAACACAGGTGTCCCGCTCGCGAGCACCGTCGCGAGCAGGGCCATCGAGACCCCCACCATCCCCATCCCCCCTCGTTGAAAACCCGAGAGAAACTAAGTCCGCGGGGCTGGGGAGCCAACCAACACCCTGTACTCCGAGGCAGGGCTGCCTGGTCAGGGGCACGGGCCGCAGTCGGCCAGGCAATTGTCCGGAGTTGTACCCGAGCCGCAGCGCTCGGTGAACTGACACACCCCATCGCCGCACTCGAAGATTTCCGTGGGCTGGATGCGCGTGGTGAGGGGCGTGAAGGTCTGCCCCTGGTACTGGCACTGCGTGTAGTAGGTGCCCGTTGCATCCAGCGTGCAGAAGCTCTGGCACGCGCCCACATGGAGCACCGAGGGGCACTCCTCGTTGTTCTTCCGGTTCGAGCGCAGGCCACACGCCCGGGAGCTGCTCTTCTTGTGGTCGAGCAGCTCCCGGTCGATGCCCGCCAGGGCGCCCTGGCCGGTGAAGTAGTTGCCGAAGAAGCACGCCTCCTTCTCGGAGAACAGCGCCAGCTCCTCGGAGGTGTAGGGCAGGGGCGCATCCTTCGCGTTCTTGCCCAGCACGGAGAGGGGCACGTTCCTGCCGAACTTGTTGATGTGAGCGGCCAGGCACGCGGAGACCACCTGCTGCTCCCGGAGGCTGGGCCGTGTTCCCGAACTCCAATCCGGCGCCAGGTTCAGCAGGCCCGGCCACTTATAGGTCTTGTCCGTCTTCGGGTTGATGTAGGTGAGCGCCTTGCCCGCCGGCAGCGCGCACTGGGCCACGTACTTCATGACCTCGGCATGCTCCGCGGGGTTCAGGTTGAACCAGCTCTTGAACTCCACCGAGGACAGGCCGTTGACGGACAGGCCATTGACGGACAGGCCGTTGACGGACAGGCCGTTGACGGACAGCCCATTGAGGGCCTTCACCTCCTGATGCTGGCTGCGCAGCGAGGACGGCTCGAGCTCCTCTTGCGGCACCATCGGCCCACAGCCCACGGCAAGGCCGAGCCACATCGCCAGCAGCCCTCCCGTCCACGGGAGAAGAGTTCCCGGCTGAATGGCATGGGCAGTCATTCGGGTCAGCTTCCGCTTCATGATGTCCTCCCCCGGGGATCAGGTCGTAGGGCACGGCCGTCAGGGCAAACCGTTCTGGATGCGGAGAGCGCTGGGGAGCGCTCCCCGCGCAGGGTGTGGTGTGCACGGTTTTTTTGCCTCGTCCTGCAGTCTGAGAAGGCAGGAAACGTGACTTCCCGGACAAAGCGGGTGTGAGAGTGCGAACACCCTCCGCCTGGTGTGTCCGTGAGAGAACGGAGCAGGGGACCGCCTGCCGATAACGGGCACCGCCAGCGTCTACCCCCCGGGCAGCAGCGCCATCGCGTACCGCCGATGAGCTGGACGCGGTCACCCTGCTCTCCAACGGTTACGGCGGCGAGCCCGGCCAGCTCCTCCAGCGCCATCTCGGCTTCGACCTGATGGCGCCCGGGTTCACCCGCGAGACGATGGAGGCCCTCGTGGCGCAGGTCGAAGCGCTGTACCGCTGAGGGCCCACCCGGCTACTCGGCCTTCTTCGGCGCGTTCGCCGCGTCCACCACGCGGTGGACGGGGTAGAGCCCCCCCACGGAGATCATCCCATCGAGGAACTGCCAGCGGCAGAATCCGTCATCGGAGTGCGGCTCGAGCAGGTACACCGCCAGGGTGCCAGCCCGCTGCGCCGTGGGGACGTACAGCATCCCCGCGGGGAACTCGCGCGAGGAGCGCTCGGGGGCCACCGTGAGCACTGTCTCGAAGCGCACCGGCTTGGGCTTCTGGCTGAGAGGCACCTCGGCCTGGCCGGGCGGCGGCACGTTGGCGGCCACGTCGGGGCTGAACGTCTCCTCGCGCCGGGCCACGCGGTAGCTGTCCACCGTGAACCGCTGGGGCGCGGAGAGGCGCTCGAAGCGGATGCCATGGCCCTCGAGCCGCGAGGCCAACTCCGCCGGCACCAGGTACGCGGCCGGGGTGCTCACCGCCTGGGTGGGGATGAACGTCCGGTGGTGCGGCATGCGGTAGCCGCGGCGGCGCTTTCCAGGGTAGCGGCGCTCGGTGATGCTCGCCTCGTCGAAGGAGAGGATGTGGGCCGTGTCGCCGGGCCGGGCGTGGGCGGGGTACTCGAAGACCAGCGCCTCCTTGGCATCGCGCGTGGCAACGCCGTAGTTGATGCCCACCAGCGCCTCCGGGTCCGGCGTCTCACCGCGCGAGAGGATGCGCGCCGCTTCCGCCTCGGTGGCGGCCCGGTAGGCCTTGCCGTTCTTCGCGGCGTCGCGGAACAGCTCGAGCAGCCACGCCCGCATCACCGCGCAGCGGCGTGGGAAGTCGATGTAGCTGTAGGTCTCCAGCAGCACGTCCATGCGCCCGAGCAGTCCGCGGTAGTGGCTGCCGAACCGGGGCAGGGCGGGGTAGGTGTGCCAGCCGGAGGAAGGGTCTCCCTCGGACTTGAAGTTGCCGTACCAGAAGCTGTCGAAGCCGTGCCGCTGCTTCACCGACTTGGCCACGCGCTCCAGCATGGTGCGGTTGAACGCGCGCAGCTCCGAGAAGAGCGGCTCGTTCGAGTGCGAGGTGTCGAAGGTGAGGTCGAACGCGTGGATGCTGCCGTCGGTGGTGTGGCAGTCGATGAAGACGTGCGGCCACCACTGTTGGTACAGCGCGGCGACGGCGCGCGTCTCCGGCGCTTCCTGCTTCATGCTGTCCCGGTTGAGGTTCCAGCCCTCGCCGGTGTAGCGGGTGCCCACGCCGCCCTCGGGGTTCACCTGGCCCTCGAGGTTCTTCAGGTCGAGCTTGCGGTTGTTGGGGCTGATGCGGTCGTTGCCGTCGGGGTTGAAGTTGGGAACCAGCACCAGGCACAGCTTGTCCAGCAGCTTGCGGCCCAGCGAGGTGAGCGTCAGGTCACGCGCGAGCGCGAGCACGGACTCCTTGCCCTCCACTTCACCCGCGTGGATGTTGGCCTCCACCATCACCACGGTCTTCTTCTGCTTGCGCGCGAGCTCGGGCGTGAAGCAGCCGCGATCGCTCACGATGAGCGCCACCAGGGGTTGGCCCTCGCCGCTCTTTCCGAAGTCCACCCTCCGGGCGAGCTTCGTCCGGCGGCAGAGTTCATCGACGAAGGCCAGCACGTCGGAGTGCCGCGAGGTTTCCTTGTAGTTCGATGCTTCCGCGCGAGTGAGCAGTGGGTCCATGGGCGCGCATCCGAGCGTTCCAGGCACGGGGCGTCAAGCATGGAGACGGAAGGAATGCCACCGCCGTGGTAGATGGGTCGAATTCCCCGGCTGGGAGGAACCCGCATGACGGCTGCACCCGAGCAACTCGCCAGGCCTGTGCTCATTGGCCGCTCGAGTTCGCACTTCACGCGCATCACCCGGATCTTCGCTGCGGAGCTGCGCACGGACTATTCCTTCCGGGTCGTGCGCGATCTCATGTCCTCGAATCCGGAGGATTACGGCGGCAACCCCGCGCTCCGAATCCCGATTCTGCAGACGTCGCGGGGGAATTGGTTCGGTGCGCTCAACATCTGCCGTGAGCTGTGGCGGCAGTCGAGCCTCAAGCCCCGGGTGATATGGCCAGAGGATCTCGACGTGCCGGTGCTGGCCAACGCGCAGGAGCTGGTCCTTCAGGCCATGGCGACGGAGGTGTCGCTGATCATGGGCAAGCTGGCGGATGCCAGTGACAGCAATGCCCACCACGCCAAGATGCGGACGAGCCTGGCCAACATGATGTCGTGGCTTGAGCAGAACGCGGGGGCCGTGCTCGCGGCGCTCCCACCGCAGCGGGACCTGAGCTACCTGGAGGTCACCCTCTTCTGCCTGGTGACCCACCTGGAGTTCCGGGGCGTGTTGCCCACGGCTTCCTACGCGGAACTGAACCGGTTCTGTCAGCAATTCTCCACACGGGCTTCGGTGAGCGAGACCGCCTTTCGCTTCGACACGTGAAGGCCTGAGCCGCGTGTGTTATAAGGGGCTCACGGTCCGCAGTTCACCGAGGCGTCGCCGCCCCGCGAGGGGAGCTAAACCTGCACCCTGTTGTGACACGCACTTATCCCCGTGCCGAGTCGTAAGACGGCGACCACCGACATCCATTCTGGAACGGCGCAACCGAGGATAAGCCATGTCCCGACTCGCCCTCCCCTTCGAGGTCGCCGACCTTTCGGCGTTCGCCCGCTCCCTGCGTGACCAGCTCGACAAGCTCGAGCACAAGCCGAGCCACGTGGAGCTGCTCAACCTGTTGTGCCGCTCGGCCGGATTCCGGAACTACCAGCACTTCCGCGCCGACGCAGAGGCCAGGCAGCGCCTGGTGGCAACGCGCGAGGTGAAGCCCGCCCCCGACCATCTGCTCGTCGAAAAGGTCGCTCGGCATTTCGACGCGGAGGGCCGCCTGCTGCGCTGGCCGTCCAGGGCCCCTCATTTGAAGCTCTGCCTGTGGGCGCTCTGGGCGCGCATTCCAAGCGACCGCGTTTTCAACGAGCGCGAGATCAGCGACCTGCTCAACCGCTGGCATGTGTTCGGCGATCCCGCCGTGCTGCGCCGGGCGATGTTCGGGGCTGGCCTCGTTGACCGGACGCAGGACGGCCGGCGCTACCGGCGTATCGAGCAGAAGCCCCCGGTCGAACTCAGCACGCTGCTGGCCCGGGTGGACACCGTGGCCGCCTGAGCGCGGCGGTCGCAGGGGGGCAAGCCTGCCGGGGGCCGGTGCGGATCAGACCCACAGGCAGCGCTTGACCCTGGGTGCTGCCGGTTGCATCGGCACGTCGTGTACGCTCGAAACAGGCGAGAGCCGGCGGGGGTGATTCCCGCCGGGGGGATGGAGAGACACGTGACGGAACTCCGGCAGGAGCAAGGTGCGGCTGCGCCCGAGGCCAGGGCGGATGGCGAGACGAGCGTGGAGGAGTTGCTCCACTTCATCGGCCGATTGATCGGCAACGAGCCCAACGCGCGGTGCCGCGTGGGCGAGGGGCCTCTGGGCCCGGTGGCCACCGCGCTCAACGAGCTGGCGCACCGCATGGATGTGCGCCGCACCTCGGCCCCCGAGACGTTCGGCATGCAGACGCTGGTCGAGCAGGTGTCGAACATCATGATGACGTGCGACGCCGAGGAGCGGATCCGCTACGTGAACTTCGCCGTCCCCGGCCTCACGCTCGAGCAGGTCCAGGGAAAGCCCATCTACGACTTCATCGCGCGCCATGATGTCGAGCGCATCCGCGGCATCATCCAGAAGGTCCTCAAGACGGGTGAATCCTCGGAGTACGAGACCCAGGCCACCCCTGAGGCCGGTGGCGCCTGGTACTTCGTCCGGATAGGGCCTATCCGTTCCGGTGAGCAGATCATCGGCTTCACGATCATCAACACGGACATCACCGTGCTGAAGACGACCCAGCTGCGCCTGGAGCAGAGCCTGCGCAAGCTGGAGCAGTCCAACCGCGAGCTGGAGAGCTTTGCGTCGGTGGCCTCGCATGACCTGCAGGAGCCGCTGCGGAAGATTCAGTCCTTCAGCGAGCGGCTCAAGAGCACCGCCGAGAACTCGCTCAGCCCCGAGGCGCGCGACTACCTGGACCGCATGCAGAACGCCGCCACCCGCATGCGCCGGTTGATCGACGACCTGCTGACGTTCTCGCGGGTGAGTTCCCAGGCCAAGCCCTTCAGCCCGGTGGACCTCTCACAGGTGGCCCGCGAGGTGATGGGAGACCTGGAGGTCGCCATCGAGCAGACGGGAGCCAAGGTCACGGTAGGCCCGCTGCCGACGCTGAAGGCGGACCCCACCCAGATGCGGCAGCTCCTGCAGAACCTGATCAGCAACGCGCTGAAGTTCCGCCAGGAGGGAGTGGCCCCCATCATCTCCGTGGAGAGCACGGTGGACGCGGAGGCCAGGCGCTGCGAGCTGCGGATCCAGGACAACGGCGTGGGCTTTGACGAGAAGTACCTCGACCGGCTCTTCAACCTGTTCCAGCGCCTTCATGGGCAGAACAAGTACGCGGGCACCGGCATCGGCCTGGCCATCTGCCGGAAGATCGTCGAGCGGCATGGGGGCTCCATCACCGCGCGCAGCGCCCCGGGTAAGGGGGCCACCTTCGTCATCGCTCTGCCGCTGGAGCAGACCTCCAGCCTGTAGGCAGGCTCAGAAGCCGGAGTGGTCTTGGGCTGAGCCCGAAATCTTGCGCTCGAGCCCAAACGGCATGTGATCAGGCCACTCAATGGCTCGATCACCACCCCTGACGACACTCGATGTTCCTCAGGCGAACTCCGCACCCCGATTGCTGGAACTTCTCCAGTACCTCGCGGCGGGTGGTGCGCAGCGCATCTCCGAGGCGTTCGCACACAATCGCGACCGGCACTTTTATCTGAGCGCTGGGAAAGCCCTGGGGCTCATCGATCAGGACTCCCGTCTCTCTCCACTGGGACGCTGGTTGTCGGGGCTTCGCGGTGAGGAAGCGGTGCGGGGGTTCGAGAAGGCTTTCGCTGAAAGCAAACTGGGCAAGGCCTGGCTGCGCTGGCAAAGCGCCAGCGCTGTCCAGGAGCTGGATCCCCTGCGAGCAGCGGACTTCCTTGCGGCATGTTCCAAGCTCTCCCGCAGCACCTGCAGGAGGCGTGCGTCCACACTGAACCGCTGGCTGGCCTTCATGAAGGGGGACGCGGAGCAGGCGGCCACAGGCAGGAAGCTGCTTCGCCGCGTCCGGTCGAGCCGGCAGAGGTCGCCCACCAGACGGCCGGTCCAGCTGAGCCTCGAGGGAGTCGAAGAGTGGACGCGCTGGCCCTCCCCTCACCGATTCCCCCATAACGAGGGTGCTTCACGGGTCGGTGATGTGCTCCTGAAGGACCTTGAAGCAGGCAGCGGCGTCCTGCTCGTCGTCGGCTATGCGTCGCTGGCAAAAGTGATCGAGCTGCTAGCCAAATGCCGACACGCTGGCCCCGAGCCCATGCGCCTGCTCTTCGGCGCTGAGCCATTCCTTTCTGACGCAGCCCGGGCCCGGATCCCCGCCCCGGACCTGGCTGAAGAGATGGCCGACTTCTGGATGAAGAATGGTGTGTCCGTTCTTCTTTCGGGACACGTCCTCCACGCCCGCCAATTGATCGCCCAGGGCCGAGTCCAGGTGCGGCTTGCTCCCTCTGACCGGCCGATCCACGCCAAGGTCTACCTGTCCTCGAAGGCAGTCACCATTGGCTCGAGCAACTTCACCCCTCCTGGACTCGGCAGGCAGTCGGAAGCCAATGTCCGCTTCGAGCCGAGCGAGGGAGAACGTTACGCCGAGGCGCAAGATCTCGCCGAGGGACTCTGGTCAAGAGGCGACGAGTACGGCAACGAACTCATCAAGCTTCTCGACACGCTCCTGAAGCACGTCACCTGGACCGAGGCGCTGGCACGCGCTTGTGCCTCGGTCCTCGAAGGGCACTGGGCACGTCAGTACATTCCCCCCGGCTTGCTTGAGAAGCTGGAGCCGCCGCTATGGCCCCATCAACTTCAGGGCATCTCTCAGGCCATGTGGATCCTCGAGAACGTCGGCAGCGTTCTCGTCGCGGACGCCACTGGCTCGGGGAAGACACGAACGGGCTCATGGCTCATCCGCGCTGCGTTCGATCGCCAGTACCGGAGCGGCGTCAACCTGGGGCCAGCACCGGTCATCCTCGCGCCACCGCCGATCGTTGGCATCTGGGAAGAGGGGCTGCGTGAGACCCGGATTCCTATTCAGATTCACTCGCACGGTCCGCTGAGCGTCAAGACGTCGGCACGGCATGATTCGCTGGTGCGCGGCATCCTGGATACCGAGTTGCTCGCGGTGGATGAGGCGCACAACTACCTGAACCGGTCCAGCCGTACGCTGCGGCTCGTCGCGCACTACGCCGAGAACGCCATCCTCTTCACCGCGACCCCGATCAACCGCAAGGCCGCGGATCTTCTCGCGCTGGTGGAGCTTCTGGGCGCGGACAACTTCTCGGAAGAGGCGCTCAAGAGCTTGTCCGCGCTGCGGCGCAGCGCACGCCTGCACCATTCCGTGGACACTGAGCGGCTCGAGGAGGTCCGCCAGGAGATCCGCCGGTTCACTGTGCGCAGGACGCGCGCCCAGCTCAACGCGATTGTTGATTCCGCGGAGGACAAATACCGGCTGCCCGATCATCGCGTCGCCCGTTACCCGAAGCACGAGGCGCGCTACTACGACTGCCTCTGCAGGCCCGGAGATCTCAAGGTGGCGCGGGAGATCGCTGGGCTGGCGGAGAAGCTCAAGGGCGTCTCGCGTCTGCCCAAGGTCCTCACTGTCCCCAGCGGCATGGACCTCACGGAAGAGGGCTATGTCCGCAGTGTGGTTGCCAACGGGCGTGCGCTCGCGCGCTACCACGTTATGGAGTCGCTTCGCTCTTCGCGTGCCGCGCTGCTGGAGCACGTCCACGGAACCGCCGAAGCCATCAAAAAGCTCGGGGATGGCTTGCGCATGTCCGTCAAGAAGCCCACGGGCAACATGGCCAGCAAAACCCGGGCACGCGCGGGACAGGTTCCCACCTGGGAGCTGGAGTCCGTGGAGCGCTCCACAGTGGAGCCCTGGCTCTGGGACCCGGAAGCACACCGTGTGGCCTGTGAAGAGGACGCGGCGCTCTACGACCAGATCGCGGAGCGGGTCTGCAGCATGAGCGACGACCGCGAGCGGGCGAAGCTGGACCACATCGAGCAGCTTCTCAAGAAGGGAGAGGAGAACGTCCTCATTGCCTTCGACTCTTACGTCATCACACTCGAGCTGTTCGAGTATGGGCTCAAGAAGCGCAAGCTTCCGGTCGAGCTCCTCTTGGGCCGAGGTGGGGCGGGGGCGAAGCGCCGGGCGGTCAAGCGGCTGGGGCTCAAGGCGAAAACCCGCCGCCTGGTGGCACTGTGCTCGGATGCATTCAGCGAGGGGATGAACCTGCAACGCGCCTCGTGCGTCGTTCACCTCGACACTCCCACGGTGATCCGCATCGCCGAACAGCGCGCTGGCCGGGTCGATCGCATGGACAGCCCACACGAGCGCGTGCGCATCTGGTGGCCCAGGGATCCTGAGCCCTTCGCACCGCAACGCCGGGACGTCCTCTGGGACCGCAATGCGCTGGTGCATGACTTGATCGGTGCGAACCTGGAGCAGCCGGTGGCTCAGGAGCCTGTGGCCGTCGAAGTCCTTGCGGAGAAGGCCAAGCTCGACGCACCAGGACACGAGGGGCAGGCTGCGGACCTGTACGACGCGTTCAGGCCCGTGCGTGACCTCATAGGTGGCAGCGGCCTGGTGCCGGCCGCGACCTATGAGGCCATCCGTGAGAGTGAGGCGGAGATCATCGCCCGGGTCAGCGCGGTCAAGAGCACACAGCCGTGGGCCTTCATCGCGGTAGGCGGGCTTCACCGGCAGGCACCCCGCTGGGTGTTCTTCGAGACGCCTGATGCAAACCCGAAGACCGATCTGGCTCAGGTGGCCGACGAGCTGCGGAAGCGGCTGGGCCCTGACTGCACCGATGCCAAGCCGACCCCGCGGGCACAGGGGCTGGTGGCCACGTTCATGGAGCGGCTGCGTGAGTGCGAGGCGGAGCTGCTCCCGTCGCGGCGGCGCCGGGCGCTTGCTCTGCTCAAGGAGTCGCTTGAGGAATGGATCAAAGACGCCGGGCGGCACAGGTTGGTAGACCGCTTGGCGGACTACAACGAACTCTTCACGGAACTGTTTCCGACGAAGAAGAAGCAGGAAGAGCCCTTCGCGGATCCTCGGTCCATCAGCGATGCCTGGCTCAGGCTGATACGGCCGAAGGTCCGGGCCGTACTCAAGAGCCGCTCCCGCCGAAAGCGGCTCTGGCAGTTGACCGAACTCAGTGCGGATCTCCTGGGCGAGCCGATCGAGCCCGAGCAGCTCTGGCAGGCGTTCTCGGGCATTCCTCGCCTCGCACCTGTCGAGGAGCGCGTCGTGGCGATGATTGTCGGAGTACCTGAGTCATGACGATGCACCGGCTATCCCCAGGCACTCAGATAGGAGCGTGGCGAGTTGAGGCCTGGCAAGGCCAGGGCGCGTATGGCGCCGTCTATCGGGCCGTGCCTGTGGGCCAGGAGTCCGCCGGGCCCGTGGCGATCAAGCTCTCGTTGCTGCCGTGGAATAAGCGCTTCACCCGGGAGGCGGAGCTGCTCTCTCGCCTGAGCCACCCCAGCATTCCCCGGCTGCTGGAGCGGGGCGTGCTGCGCCACCCTGCAGGGGGCGCCGAGCACCCGTTCTTTGTCATGGAGTGGGTGGAAGGCATGCCCCTGTACGCCTGGGCCGAGCAGCACGCGCCCACCGGTCAGCAGATGTGCCGGGTGCTGGCACAGCTTGCTCGCGCCCTCGCGGCCATTCACGCTGCGGGAGCCGTGCACCGGGACGTGAAGGGGGACAACGTCCTTGTCCGGCTGTCGGACAGGTTGCCGGTGCTCATCGATTTCGGCTCAGGCCACTTTCAGGGGGCTGCGCGGCTCACGTGGCAGTCGCTGGCTCCAGGCACGCCTGCGTACCTGTCGGCTCAGGCCTGTGTGTTCGACATCCGCCTGGCGCGCAATCGCGACGCCTACTACGAGCCCTCTGCCGCGGATGATCTGTTCGCGCTGGGAGTGACGGCCTATCGCCTGGTGATGGGTGATTATCCGCCGCCGATGGATGTACAGCAGGACGAGGAAGGCTCCTGGCACGTGAAGAGCCCGGACCCGAGACCTCTGCTGGAGAGCAACGCCCGGGTGGAGCCGCGCCTGCGGGAGGTGATCCTCCGGCTGCTCTCGGACTCACCAGAGGTACGCGGCACGGCGGCGCAGGTGGCCGAGGCGCTGGAGGCCATTACGGACGACAGCAGGCCGGAGCAGCTTCCCGCGCCACCGCCAGCCGCTCAGGTAGCGCCAGCGCCGCCGGACGTCCCGGCCCCGGCCGGTGGAAGTCAGCCCCCGGAGCGCTCCAGGTCCCGTGCGCAGGCACGAGCCAGAAAGCCCTGGGTAGCCCTGGCGGCCGCGGGAGTCTGTGCGGTGCTCCTGTGGAACTGGCAGACGAGGCAGCCATCCTCGGGCGCCCAGGTGCCTGAGGCGGGCACCTCTGCCATCGGAGACTCCACCCGCAGCGACCCACAGGTGTCCAAGCCGCGTCCCTCGGAGAGCAAGCCGCTGGCTCAGGAGGCTCCTCCCGTTCCACGCCCAGGACAGGTCCGGCCCGACGCGAAGGGCCGCTGCCCGGTGCGTCAGCAGGTGTCCATCAACGGAGGCTGCTGGTTGGCGTTCCCTTCGATGACCGCACAGGAATGCACGGACAGTGGCTACGTGCCATTCAAGGGCAAGTGCTACGTCCCTGCCCACGAGCCTCCCCGGAAGCCTCCTCCCACTTCTCAGCCAGCCACGACCCCTGAGTGACACGGGCTCAATAAGGAGCATGCTGATGGCACGTCTTCTCGAAACTGAACGGCTCCTCATCGAAGCGCCCGCCGAAATCGTCTGGAGCACGCTGACGGATTTCGCATCCCACCAGACGTGGGACAGCTACGTGGTGACGTGGGAGGGCGAGGCGAAGGTGGGAAGCCGCATGAGGCTGGTGGCCATGGCGGACCGGCGCCGTGAGTTCGTTCCCATCGTGACCGAGGTCGTCCCGGCACGGCTGCTCCGCTACGAGCACCGGGTGCTCGGCGGATTCATCCTCCGCGCCGAGCACGAGATGATCATCGAACCCGTGGACGGAGCCTCCCGGTGCCGCTTCTTCCAGCGTGAGCGCTTCACGGGCCTGGTGGTGCCGATGGCATGGAAGGCCATCCAGTCGTCCGCCGGCCCTGGCTTCGAGCGCATGAACCGGGACCTCAAGACCGAGGCCGAGAAGCGCTTTCGCGGGACTTGAGCGCGATGCCTCCCTTGTGGATCTCCAACGATAGGGCCTAAGCGACAGCCAGACCCGTCTCGCCCTTCTCCGAAGTGACATGGGTGCGGTCAATCAGCGTTGCGGCTCGCCGCGCCAACTCAGCGAAGGCGTCCGCGCCGGTGCTACGCTGGGACCGCTTGCCTGTGAGGTCTTCGACGAGTTCACCGATGGCGTTCAGCTCGGACTCATAGAAGTCCTTCAGAAACGACTCAAACCGGTCCGAGAAAGCGGACTGCACCGAGAGCGCGGAATCCCGATAAGCCGAACGGACTCCGTCACGCGCGTCGCGCAGCTGGATCCGATACTGCTGCTGCTGCCGGTCCTCCGCGATCTGGGCCACGACAGCGAGCACGCCTCCCACGGCGGAAATGACGCGCCCGGCGTTGCCGATCGCGCGGGCAACCTTGATCGCCCCCCATGGCCGGAAGTTCACCCCGAAGAACTTTCCGACATTGTAGATGACCTGGTGGGCCTGGCTTCCGCGCGCTGCCGAGGCTGAGCCGATGGTCGCACTCTCCGACATCGGGCCAGTCGCCCACTTGGCAGCCCAACCCCCGATGTTGTTTGCGATGTCACCGATCTTCTTGGCCTTGTCCGGCCACTCCTTGAGGAGCGGTTCCCTGGACCGTGCATTCCAAGAAGGCGTCGCGAACTCGCTGATCAGCTCACTCGCGCCACTAGGAGCAGCTCCTCCCACCTGTTCCCGCAGCTCGCGAGCAAGCACTCCATCGCGCAGCGCTTCGAGCTGCTTGCGGAGTTCAGAAAGCTCCCCCTCGACACAGGCCTGTGCCTCCAGCGCCAGAGCCTCGCTTCTGTCGCGGGCCTTGCGCTGTGCGTCCGCGTGGAGCCTCTCGACATCCTGCTCGGTCTTGCCCGGCTCGATGTTCTCGGCGACCTCGTCTCCGTACTTACTGATGTCCGAGACTGCTCGGGCCAGGATTCCGCTCATCGCGACGCGCAGGCGCGAGCGCGATGCGAGGAGGATGCCGCGCTTGCGGTGTAGCAGCTCCAGCGCGGCGCGCTCTTCGGGGATGTCTGTCGAGAGCAGCGCATGGCCCTGCTCAGCCAGCCCCCGGATCGTGAACAGCGGTGTCGAGAGGCGGCCAGCGAGCCCCCGGTCGGAGATGAACGTATTGAGCGCTGCGATGAGAACGGGGATGTTGGCAATCTCGAGCAGATCGTTCCGGTCCTGCGCGTCCTTCTCGGCCTGAGCCTCCAGCCAGGAGCGTGCATCGATGAAGACCGTCCGGAAGTCCGCAGCGAGAAGCGGCGAGGTCACCTTCTCGATGTCCGGGCGCTTCGTCTCCGGCGTTCCTGGATCCTGGCCCATCTTGTTGACGACGAGGAGCATCTCGCGGGCATGCTGACGGGCAAAGGCGAGTTCGCGGAAGTGCCGGCCCATGGTGTCATCGAACAGCTCGTTCGTGATGACGAAGACCAGGAGGTCTGCCCGGTCAATTGCCGTGTACGTCTTGTCGTCGTGGTCCCGATAGCCCGCGTGAATGCCGGGTGTGTCGAGCAGGCGCACGCCGTTCCAGTCATACGCCGTCACGGCATCGGTGCTGACATCTGAGTCGATCACGATGTCCTGGCGCCCCGTCAAGACGCGGAGGATGGTCGACTTGCCCGCATCGTACTGACCGATGAAGGCGATGCTCAGGGGGGGAGCGTCGTGGGTGGCTCCAACGAGCCGGATCCCCTCAAGGTCTTTCATCAGGGCGGCAATCTTGGTGTCCTCCGAGCCGAGCACGGCCTTGCGCAGGTCGTCTTTCAGCCGAAGGGTCTCCCGCAGAATCTCACCGAACTCGAACTTGCTCCCATCAGCCATTTGCGCGCTCCTCCGCGACGATTTTGATGCGCAGCCCCACCAGACGGCTGGCGAGGGAAACGTTGCTACCTCCCTTGCCAATCGCACGCCCTACCTCTCGCTGGGGAAGACGCACGAGAGCGGCCTGGCCGGAGACGGAGACCATGGGCGGGGTGACCGCCGCGGGACGGAGCGCCCCGGCGACGACTCTGTCGGCGGCCCCATCTTGGACACCGTCAACCCATTCCCCCAGAGCCCGTCCGACCTCACTGCAGAACCGGGGGACATCCTGGGAACTGGTCCACATGAACTTCGCTCGAACTCCCGGATCCCGCACAACGCGCCCCAGGAGCCCCTCAGACACCGGCGCCCCGACAAACTGACCGGTGCGTACTAGGAGCCGGCGATTCAAGCGCTCGACCACCTCTCCGGCTCTTCGGGCCCCCTCATCCAGGGAGCGCGAGATGTCGAACATGCCCGTGTACAGCTGCTTCGTGTCAGTTCGGATGCCTCGCACGAGGCGGCTCGTGATGTTGTCGTAGAACCACTGCTTGAGCGTTGCCGCGACCTGCTGCTCCAGCCGATCGATGGTCTCGCGAAGTTGATCCGCCGCCTTCGCCTTCTGCCGCTGGAGCTTCTTCTCCCGGTCGCCGAAGAGCCACGAGAGTCCAAGGGCCACGACGCTGACAGCGCCAGCGACCCAGCCCACGGGGTTCCAGAAGTTGGCGCCACCGATCCATGCTGCGACACCGGCGACACCCGCGAGCGCCGCGCTACCGGCGGAAACCCACTTCAGCGTCCGCTTGACGTCCCAGGGATCGAAGGTCGTGGGTCCCGCAGCGTCGAACGCCCCCACCAGCTTGGACTCGATGGCCATCTCTCGCGAGAACTCGGCCAGGCGGCCCCGGAGCTCATCGAGGATGGCCGTCTGCTGCCGCTCGAGCCAGGACTCGATGCCCAATGCCTTGACCCGTTTCTTCCAGCGCGCGCCCACGTCTTCAGACTCGATGTTCTCATCGATGAACGCGGAGACCCCCGTACGCAGCGGCTGAACGAGCAGGGCGGCTTCCGTCTCGGCTCGCGCATTCGTGGAACGAACGAAGCCGTCGAGCCAGACGTCGAGCTCGCCGAACTTGTCCTTGATGTAGGCCGCCGCCCGCTTCACGGTCTTCGCCTGCTCGCGCAGCTCCTCCTGGAGGTCGAGCAACGACACGGCGGTTCCGTCGATGACGGTCTGCACCCGGCGGACCGTTCCCCGGCGGAGCACCTCGCTCTCCATCTCGGTGAGCAGGTCTCCGAGACGGCTGTGCCTGGCGAGCTGGGCCGCATCCGCTCGATGCTCGGGGCGCGTCGCCAGGTAGGCCGCCTGCGCGTGGATCGGAACCACCCGGATGTCCTTCATCCCCAGGAACTCGCCCGCGAGCTTGTGGATCCGATCGACATGGCCCCGGATCTCATCGGCGGCGAAGAACGCGTCTGGATCCGCGAGGAACCGGCGCATGAAGACGGGCTTCTGAAGGTCCCGTTTCACGTTCAAGACGAAGATCACCGGCTTGTTCTGCTGCCGGATCGACTGCATTCCCTTGAAGGACTCTTCTTGGATGCCATCGGAGCTTGCCAGGAAGAGGACGACGTCCGTCTCGTCGATGACGGAGAGGGCGCGTGCCCGGTCTTCATCCCCCTCGTAGGCGCCGATCCCCGGGGTGTCGATGATGCGGAGGAGATTCCACTCGTACTCCCGGACATCGCGGGTCGTGCGCTGTGCGCCCTTTCCGATGGTTGAGCCGTCTCCGCGCGTCAGGGCCTCACGAATGGTGCTCTTTCCCGCCATTGTGCGGCCAAAGAGGGTGACGGTGAACTGGTGAAGCCTGGTGCGCTTCGCTGCCAGGGACTGCCTCGTACCTGCGAGCGAGCTGAAGATGGTGGCATCGAGCTTTGCCTGAAGCTCACGAAGCCGCTGGCGCGCGTCTTCAATCGCGCTTCCATCAAGCCCCTGCCGCTCGGCAATGGAAGAGACGGCCTCTCGCAGGCGTACCGTCAACTCCTCCACTTCGTGCAGCGCGGCAGAGGCTACCTGGAACTCCTCCGATGCGACCTGTGAGCAAGCCTCAAGCGCCCGCCGGTACCTGGTGGCCTGCCCAGCGTTTCGAGGTGATGCATCCGAGTTGCGTGCGGCCCTGTTCAAGCAGTCCCCCAGGGGGCTTCCAAGTTGGTGGTCATCCCTGATGTTTCCAGTGGGGACCATCTTATATCGACGCTACTCCTGATGGAGGTCATTCCGGCCCGGCCGCTGCCGTGCTGGAGACGTACGGGGTAACCATGGGCGTGCCCATTGCCGCGCATCCTCCACCCGGCACCCCTTCAGGCGTTCAATGGCCGTCTCGAGGTGAATCCACAGTGATTTCGGTCAAGGAGTTACGAACGCTCGGCGGCTCCCTGTCAGCGGAGAAGTTCCGCCATCAGTTGGGGCCCTTCGTGCTGATCCAGCGGCCCCCGGGTGAATCCACCTCGGAGACGCTGGCCACCACGCACCTGGCGAAGCGGGGAACGGTCGAGATGGGGATGCTCACGCTCATCTTCGAGTTCGAGGACCTGTTGGTCGCCACCCTGCCACCGCTGGGAGAGACGGACTCCTTGACGATCGGCCGGCTGCCGGACTGCGAGCTGGTGCTGGATGAGGGCTCGGTGTCCAAGCAGCACGCGGTGCTGCGCTGGAATCAGGCCGAGAGCCGCTGCACCATCAAGGACCTGGGCTCGCGCAACGGCACGTTTCTCAACGGCGTCATCCTCATGGATCGCGAGGTGGCGCTGAGGGATGGGGACATCGTGAGCATCGGCTACGTGCAGTTCTGGTTCCTGCTGACGGAGACGCTGTACACCCGGCTGCGTTCTCAGCCACAGGGGATGAGCGCTCGCAAGGGATGAGATGGGTGGCTGATGATGGGTGGCTGAGGAGGTCTCCACTTGTTCAGAAGCCGACCAGCGTGAAGGTCTCCCACTGCGCGCACTGAGCGCGGTTGGCCACCAGCTCACGCCCGCCTCCACCCTCGGCGGCCACGAACTGGCCGGTGGACTCTGCTCTGAGGCAGGTGCCGCCGCCGGCGCCCGTCTGGGTGAAGCGCTCCCAGGTGTCGATCCAGTCCACGCGGGAGAACAGCAGCCCCTGGGTGCTGGCGTTGCTGTTCAGCTCAGCCGTCATGTACATGCCCCGGCCATTGCGCAGCGCCACCTTGCCTCCACCCAGCTGCACCAGGAAGAAGGTCTCCCACTCGCCAAGCCCTCCGCCCACGGCCCTCACGTCGCCGCCTCCGCCATTCACCGCCTGCACGAACTGGCCGTTGGGCGCCTGGAGCGCCACCCGCTGCCCGCGCAGGTCGATCTGGGTGAATGCCTGGGCGGCCGGTGACGACGCCACGAGCTGGCCCGCGCTGTTGACCGCCAGCCAGTGTCCGCTGAGGGCCCTGAACGCCACCTGCATCTCTCCGGACAGCACGTGAAGGGTGTACGTCTCGTGCTGGCCCAGGCCCGGGCTGTCGAAGAGCACCGCGCCTCCTCCTCCGTTGACGGCCCGCGCGTAACGCCCATCGCGCGAGCGCAGGGACACCTTTCCTCCTCCGAGCTGCACCAGGTAGAGCGACTCGTCGCGGAAGATCCGGGTCCCCGTGGTGGTGGGCGACACCTGCGTGCCGAGGAACTTCCCATTGTTCGCCTTGAGCGCAATCGGGTGGCTCTCCAGGGGGATGATCTGGAACTGATTCGAGGCGAACCCTCCGTCGTTGGAGCCCACCAGGGTGGTGGTGCACTGCGCGCTCACGAACTTGCCGTGCGCGGTGCGCAGCGTCACCGGGCCGTTAACGCTCGTTGAACCCAGGGTGAACTGCTCGTTGGCCCCGAGCTGCGACCGGTTGGCGTTCAGGGTGCCATCGGCCTCGGCCGCGACGAAGTCCCCGTTGCGCGCCCGCAGGGCGACCTTCGAGTTGCCCAGCTCGATGAGCTCGAACGTCTCCCAGGGGAAGATGCCATTGCCGCGAGAGGAGAGCCGGCCGCCACCTTCTCCTTCGGCCTTGAGGAAGCACCCATCGGAGGTGCGCAGCCCCACCTGCTTGATGGACGCGGGAGCCCCGTAGACGGAGCGAGCGCCCTGCGCATCCTTCGCGCTCAGCTCGCGCATGGCGTCCGGCTGGCTCACCGGGCATGACGGGTAGCGCATCACCGAGAGCGGATCCGGGCCCGTCAGGTTACGCAGACTGGAGCTGAAGCAACTCCCCTCATTGGGATCATTCTTATCGTGGCGGAAGCCGAGCAGGTGCCCCAGCTCATGCGTGAGCAGCTGCTCCAGGGAGCGCGTGTCCGGGGAGGAGGGGGCCTGGCCATCGATACCGGGCAGGTTGATGGAGACGGTGCGCAGCGTCTGGCTGGGAAGGGTGGCGGCGGCCAGGAACGAGGCGCCCGGCTGAGGCTGCACCGTGAAGAGGACGCCGGAGCCGCAGGCGGTGCCATCCAGGTCCCTGCGGTGGATGAAGCGCACGTTGGCCACCTTCTCCCAGGAGCGGGCGGCACTGCGCACCGCCCGGGCCACCTCGGCATACCGGGTGCCGAAGTCCTTCAGGCAGTAGGTGAGGTTGAGCGCGTCGCCGCTGCCCCAGACGTCATCCTGGGCGTAGCAGACGCGGTGCCACGCGCAGCTGTCATACAGGGTGGAGGTGCGCCACCCGCAGCTGGGCGGAGACACCGCGAAGTCACACACGTAGATCGTCTGGGAGAAGGGCGAGCAGAAGGTCCGGAACTGGCAGCTCGAAGGCCCGACGGCCGGATCGCACACGTAGAAGTCGGCGCAGATGGGCTCGCAGATGTACTCATCCCGGCAGGTGAAGCGCTGCGAGACGGCCAGCGAGGATTCCTGCTGGGCCAGCCCAGAGCCCTGCTCCGCCGGCCCGGAGGCGGGCGCGAGGAAGGCCTCGTAGTAGGCGCGCAGGGAGTCCTCTCCGTACAGCAGCACGTCGCCCTCGACGATGTACGCGCCGTCCGGCTGCTGAGGCACCGTCGCCTGGAAGTCCTCGAAGGAGGAGGCAGGCTCGGTGGGAAGCGCCGGCCCACAGCCGGCCAGCAGCGCGCCGCACAGCAGGGCCAGCACCGGGAACGGACGCGCCCAGCAGCCAGCGCAGGGGATGGGGTGCCTCATGGATCAGTCCTCCTCGGAGACTCACTCTCCGTGAAGGCACATCAAATCCTGCTGAAATCAATAAAATCAAGACAGGCTGGAAAGACCCAGGTGCCCTGGTAGAGGGCCTGAGAGGCTCTAACCCCTCAAACATCCAAGTGAAAATGGATGGATAAATCGTCCATCCACCGGGCAACTTCATGCGCGGTGGGCCGACAAAGTCGCACAGGCTCACACCATTAAAGAGGCGTACCCATGGCGATGCTCCTTGGACGAATCTCCGACGCAGTCCGTGCCCTCCCGCTGGCGAACCCCGCCTCCCCGCCGGCGCAGTCTTCCTCGCCGGGCGCGCTGGAGCCCGCTCAGGCTCGCGCCCAGCTGCCGCTGAACACCGATGCGTTCGGCCCGGTGGCCAGCCTCCTGCCCAGGAGCGCGGACATCGCCCAGCGGCTGAAGTTCCCCCTGGATGGCCTGCCCGGCCGGCGGCCGCTCCCGGACATCTTCGACATTCCCTTCCCGCCACAGCCCTCGCGGACGACCAGCAAGGCCCTGGAGGAGATGGACACGCTGCTCGCGGGCGCGCCCACCTCGTACAGCTCGGAGGGAGGCGCGGAGGTCATCCGGGACGGGGTGAGCGCTGACGCGGCGGAGGACCAGATGCCGGAGCAGGAGCGCTACCAGACCGCGAAGACGCAGGTCGAGGCCAATGCGCCGCTCGAGCAGCGGAAGCTGGAGAGCATGACGCCCGCGCAGCGCGATGCGTACCAGCAGGTGAAGCAGGAGCTGATGACGATCCAGCCGGCGGGCGACCCTGTCGCGGCGCTCGCACTCCAGAAGCTGCTGCTCACCGGCAAGCTCACGGAGGGCACCAGCCTCCGCGACGGCATGACGGTGCTCGATGGCTTGTCGCGGCTGGCCAGCTCACCGGTGATGGAGGGGTTCGACCGGCAGCAGCTGTTGGCCAACCTCACGCAGGAGATTGCCACCCCGTCGACCATCAACCAGGGCGGCAAGGGTACCTGCACGGTGACGTGCGTGGCGATCATGTTGGCGCGCCAGAACCCCGCGGAGTACGTGCGGCTGATCGCGGGGCTGGCGAGCCCGGCGGGCGAGGTCACCACCGCCAGTGGCAAGGTGCTGCGCCCCGAGCGTGACGCGCTGTACGTGGACGTGGGCCGCACGGACGTGCAGCAGCTGCTGGCGCCGGCGCTCATGGAGCTGGCCCACCCGCGGCTCGACTACCGCAACGAGGAGGACGCGCAGTACCGCCGGAACAAGGAGATTCACGGTGGCCTGAACTCCAGAGAGGTCGACCGCGTGCTGGAGGGCATCTTCGACGACCGCTACAAGCGGCGCGACGTGGGTGGGTTCCTCGAGATGGGGAACAAGAAGGCCATGCGGAAGATCCAGGAGGAGCTCGGCGACGGCAAGGAGGTGCTGGCGGGCCTCAAGTGGGGCGACAGCGCTCACAAGGTGCTGGTGACGGGCATCGAGAACGTCAACGGGCAGGAGTACGTGCACTACATCAACCCGTGGGGCCGCGAGGAGCGCATCCCCAAGGACGAGTTCCGCGACCGGCTGATCGACTTCAACCACGAGAAGTGACCGCTCAGCCCCTGGGCTGCCTGATTGCCCTGAGGGTGAAGCCCACAAGTTGGACAGCGCCGCGCTCTTGACGCTGATCAGCCATGTCAAGGATGCGAGAACTGCATGGCCTGGTTCAACAATCTCAAGATCACCTCCAAGCTCCTGGTGGCCTTCCTCTCCCTCCTCGTCCCCCGAGACGATGCAGCGTCTTGAACTCGTAGCGAGGCAGTCCCGCGAGGAGTTCGCGCAGTCCATCCAGGGCTACCAGCGGACTGTGCGGGCGGACTCGGAGCGCCAGATGGCCGGGCAGCTCACCCGGGACTGGGAGGAGTACCTCGAGAATCATGATCGGCTGATCGCCATCTCCGCGATGCAGGCGGCCGGGGTCAACCAGATGAACCTGGCGATGAAGCAGGTGGATCTGGTGACGCAGCGCAACGCTTCCGCGGCCGAGGAGCTGTCCTCCACCGCCGAGGAGCTGTCGGCCCAGGCCGAGGCACTTCAGCGCCTGGTGGGATTCTTCCGGGTGTCGTCCAGTGAGGAGCCGCTCCCGCCTCCGAGCTGGCGCTCACCGGGGAGTGCCATCACCGCGGGCCCTGAGCTCCCCGTGTATGTCGCGCTGCTTCTCTGGGGAGGCCTCTGGCTGCGCAATCAGCGGCTGCGCGCACTGCTGCCCCTGAACTGAGGGCAAGGCAGGCCCGAAGCCCGCTCGCGCGTTGTGGCATCATCCGCTGGGTGAACGCCCCATCTGAGCTGCGTGCCCGCCGCGAGGCGCTGATTCGCGAGCACTTCGAGTCGGAGAACCACCACGACTTCGCCACGACGCTGGCGACGTTCAAGCACCCCCGCTACGAGCTCATCGCCACGGGCGATGTGTACGACGGGCCGGAGGCGGTGATGCGCTATTTCAAGGAGTCGCGCGGGGCCTTCCCGGATCAGCGCAACCGTCTGCTGGCGCTGCACCACGCGGACGACGCCATCATCACCGAGTTCGAGCTGTACGGCACGCACCTGGGCAACTACCGGGGGCTGCCTCCCACGGGCCGGGCGTTCTCCGCGAGGATGAGCGCCTTCTTCCTGTTCGAGGGCGAGAAGCTCGTGTGTGAGCGCATCTACTTCGACGCGGGGACGATCCTCCGGCAGCTCGGCATCGCCCACAACCCGTTGAGCCTCAAGGGGCGGCTGGCCACCGCGCTCAACCACCCGGTGACGGTGGGCGGTGCCTTCTTGCGCCAGGCGCTGCGCCGCGTGCAGGGGAGATGAGCGCTCAGGACGAGTGCGTCGCAGGCGGAGGATAGACCTCGCCTGGGTTCGCCTGAGCCAGGAAGTGGAGTGCACGCTCGAACGTGCCGAAGGAAGGAACGTTCGCGGCCCTCAACGTGGCCAGGTCCAGCATCTGAGTCAGCGGAAGCTGATCGAGCGTGGGCTTGTACGCCTTGCCTGGCGCGAAGTGCTTCGAGAGCCACTCCTTCACCCCACGAATGGCCTCGAAGTTGCCCGTGTAAGCGGCTCCCTCCTTCAGGCCTGGACGCTCAATGCCTCCAGGTCCCGGGATCGGTTTGCCCGCTATCTGCGCGACACAGGGCAGAAACCAGGTCTCGAATTCGCGATAGGGGAGAACCACGGCAACTGGGAAGCGAAGCCCGAGCGCC
Source organism: Myxococcaceae bacterium (assembly GCA_036389955.1). Lineage (GTDB taxonomy): Bacteria > Myxococcota > Myxococcia > Myxococcales > Myxococcaceae > DATHBR01. The sequence goes on along the minus strand of DASVVJ010000076.1, from coordinate 2,745 downwards.
TTGACCCAGGCGGCGGTCTGAGGGCCTCGCTCCTTGGGGCACAGATCGCCTTCCCCATGGTCATTCCTCCTCGGGCCGGAGTCCCTCGGCGCGCATCAGCTCCCCGGGCGTGAGGAGCGAGCGCTTGATGGCATCCCTCTGCTCCTCTGCAAGAGGAGAGATGTGGGTGACTCCGTCCCTGCGCTCCACCACCCGCACCTCTTCCACATCGAGCAGATCCAAGAGTTCCGGGCTGTGGGTGGTCAGCAGCACCTGACTCGTCTGGGAGGCCTGGCGGAAGAAGTCGTAGAGCACGGGGATTGCGCCGGGATGAACGGTCAGTTCGGGCTCCTCGATGCCGATGAGCGTGAGCGGCGGCGACTGGAGCAGAGCGGTGAGGATGCCCGCGCACCGCAGGGTTCCGTCGGACTCCAATGAGGCATCGAACCAGCGCTCGCGGCCCTCCTGGACTCCGTGGCGGAAAGTCACGGTCTGGTAGCTCCCGAGCTGCGCGACCTTCAGGTCATCGATATCTCCCACGATGCGCGAAAGCGCCGCGAGCAGGTCCGGCTTCCACGTAGACGCTTCCATGGCCTTGAGGATGGAGGTCCAGTTCTCTCCATGCTCCAGCATGGGACGCGCAGGATTGGGCTTCTGTGGCTCCCGCAGCCTGTCCGGGAAGATCTGATAAATGGCGACGCTCTTCAGCTCCGCCGCCAGCTCGTGGAAGCGGGAATCGCCGGAGATGAGCGGCAGTACGAGCGTTGTACGCTCCAGGGCCGGATCCAGTGACTCTGGACGCTTGAGCCACTTTCCTTGTTCCACATGGAACTCGTGTCGAGTCGCATCAGGGGTAGTGGCCTGCCACCACCCTTGTTCTCCGAACACCTCGAATGTTCCATCGGGCTTCTGAATCAACGTAAAAGCCCAGCTGCCCTCCCCTCTGGCATTCGATACGTTGGCCCCAACTCCTAGCAACAAGGGTGCTCCACTACTCCAGCGGATGAGCGAGTTGATGCCGTTGCGCCTGGAGACGGCCGTGTCCAGCCCCTCGCGTAGGCACTCCGACATGAACCGCAGCGCGTCGCCCACGTTGCTCTTTCCCGAGCCGTTGATCCCCACCAACGCCGTGAGCGGACCGAGGTCTAGATAGACGCCCTCTCCTAGACTTCGGAAGTTGTAGATGCCGATACGGTTGATCATCCGCTGGCTCGCTGCTCCGTTAACTGGCTGGTGAACTGGCCGGACAGCATCTCCCCATATACTGAAGCCTCGTAGAAAGTCCTGTTGCGTGCGCGCAGCGGGCACCTCGGCCGTGGGGAATTCTCCGACGGCCGAGCGCGCTCAGGGAAGCTCGAGCGTGGGCAGGTAGCGCGGCGCCTTCCGGTGCTTGGTGGCCTGCTCGAAGGCGTAGGCGAGCTTGAGGAGCGTGGGCTCGCTCCAGGCCGTGCCAATGAAGTTGATCCCCACCGGCAGCCCCCGGATGTCGCCCGCCGGCACCGAGATGATGGGATCCCCGGCCCCGGCGGCAGCCGACGAGCTGCCAATCTGAAAGTGGTCGCCTACGACCAGGTTGGTGGGCCACGCAGGGCCGCCGGACGCGGCCACGATGGCGTCCAGATCGTTGTCGGCCATTATCTTGTCGAGGCCCTCGTCGCGGGTGGCGCGCAGCACCTTGGCGCGGGCATCCAGGTACGCTTGATCCGTGAGCGAGCCCATGCCCTCCTGCAGCTCAGAGAGCGAGCTCTCCTCCAGCTCGAACGGGGTGACCGGTGTCTCTTCAGGCGAGTCGTCATCCGACGAGCAATTGACGAGGCCCAGAGCCCCCACGCCCATCGCGCTCTCCACAAGGAAGTGACGGCGGTTCAGCTGCAGCCCACTGGCCGGTTCGTTCTGGCGTGGCTCTTTTTTCAACCCGGCGCTCCTTGAGACGCGATGCGGCGGGCAGCCTACCGCAAGTGACATCGGACCGGCGCGAGCTAGCCTTCGTGGCGATCCGGTGGAGAACTCATGCGTCCAGGGTGGGGATAGGCGGCGCTCCTGCGGATTGACGTCGCTCCCGCAGCGTGGGAATCAGGCCGGGTAGGTGAGGGCCGGAACCAACCTGTTACCGAGGTAAGGCATGAAGCGGGCGCTTTTCACTCTCCTGGCGTTGCTGTGCTTCACGGCGTGCAGCGAGGAGCCGCAGCCGCAGCCGGAGACGGAGGAACCCATCTCCGAAGAAGACACGCTCCAGCCGGCCGATGACGGACAGGCCCTCAACGCGATGGAAGGCGTGTGGCTTTTTTCCCAACGCGACATGCTCTTCGCTGGCGGGCGCTTCGACGGCATCCGGTTCGATGCGGTGGGCCGCTGGCAGACGCTCGACGTGCTCGAGAACGGCAGCGTGAAGCCCTCTCAGAACGTGGTGACCGGCTCCACCTCCATCACGGTGAACGGCACGCTGGTGCAGACGAACCTCCACCTGGACACCAGCGGCGGCATTCCCCTCGAGGTCACCCTGAGCACCGATGGCCAGCGGATGAGCTGGAGCACCAACATGCAGCCCTGGGAGTACCACCTCAAGCGCTCGAGCGCCGCGGTGAGCACGCCCATTCCCGCGTCGCCCTTCGCTCCCAGGTCGAGAGCCGAGCTGCTGGCGGCGATCCAGGGCGTGTGGCGCTTCTCCCAGCCCGATGTGACGGTCGCCGGCGCCCAGTGCGATGGCCTGCGCTTCGACCAGGGCGGGCGCTTCGAGTTCCTCGATGTGGACGGAAATGGAAAGCT
>DASVVJ010000075.1:0-25280 GCA_036389955.1 Myxococcaceae bacterium | reverse complement strand
AGCTGGAGCAGTGCGTGTCCAGCCGGGTGCGCCTGTGGCAGTTCCCCAAGCCCAAGGGGGGAGGCACGGTGGTGGTCAGCTACCCGTTCATCTTCAAGCAGGCGGGCCAGTAACATGGGCCGGCATGCTCAAGCAGGAACTGCTGGACGCTTACGTTAGCCGTCACCCCACGTTCGAGGCCCTGGGCCGGGCGCTGCATGCCCGGCTCCAGGCCGTTCTCGAGGCGGGCGGAGTGAAGGCGGAAGTCAGCTACCGGGTCAAAACGCCCGGCAGCCTGGCCGGGAAGCTGGCTCGCCCCGACAAGATCTACCAGGGTCTGGAGGACATCACCGACCTGGTGGGGCTGCGCGTCATCACCTTCTTCGAGGACTCCACCGAGCAGGTGGCCCGGCTGATCGAAGAGCACTTCCGCTTCGACTCGGACCGCTCGGAGGACAAAAAGCTGCGCCAGGGCCTGCACAGCTTCGGCTACCGCTCGCTGCACTACATCTGCCATCCGCCCCGCGAGCTGCTGGAGGGCAACCCCGGCTGGGACTGGCCCTTCGAGATTCAGATTCGCACCATCCTCCAGCACGCCTGGGCCGAGATTGAGCATGACCTGGGCTACAAGTCCCCGGAGTCCGTGCCTCCACACATCCAGCGGCGCTTCTCGCGCCTGGCGGGCTTGCTGGAGATCGCCGACAACGAGTTTCTCGAGCTGCGCAACTCCATGCAGGCCTACGTGAGGGACATGCGGCAGCCGGGCCAGCTCGTGCGCGACACCGTGGAGCTGGACACCGTGTCGCTGCAGTCCCTGGCGGAGGCGAGCCCCGTGTCCGAGCTGGACGTGGCCCTGGCCACCCGGCTGGGCAAGCCCGTGGAGCCGACGCTGTTCTATCCGGAGTACGTCACGCGCATGCTGCGCACGGTGCAGCTGGGCCGCCCCGCTCCCATTCTCCAGAGCCTGGAGTCGTTCAGCCCGAGGATGCTGGCGTTCGCCGAGCGCTACTTCCGCTTCACCACCGAGGCCTGGAAGTTCGGCGCCGAGCGCATCGAGAGCGTGAAGCGGGGCTACAGCCTGGTGCTGCTCTCACACTGGCAGGCCCTGCGCCAGGCGGAGCTCGAACTGCATCGCGTAGAGCGGATGAAGGGCTTTTACCAGCAGCTCGACTACCCGAAGGACGAGGCGGAGGCGCTGCGCGTTGCCCGGCTCTTCGTGAAGTGCTTCGCGGACTGGAAGGACCCTTCTCCGCTCTGAGGACCGCGAGGCCCAAGCCCCGGCCCCTCACCCTCCAGAGAGAGGGCGAGGGGCTGAGGCTTCGTGCTAACCGATGATCACCTCGCACGAGCAAGTGGCCATGTCACACTGCAGGCCGGTGCCGCACGTGCCGCCGCAGTTGGGCTTGCAGACGCACTGCGTGCCAGCGGCGTTGCAGCCCAGCGTGGGGCCGGCGCAGTAGTCCGGCTCGGTCGGGGTGTAGTTCGGGTCGTCCTCGCACGGCGTGCCGCCATCCGGATCGCTCACCGAGTCCACCCAGTACTGGTAGGACACGGCCGCCTGGGCGCTCTCGTTCAGCGGGCGGCAGGCGCCGAAGAGCGAGAGCGTGCGTGCGCTGCCATCGAAGTCGAAGCCGTTGATGGTGCTGCGCGGGATGTTGTTCGCGTTGCACGCGGCCGCGTTACGCACCGCGCTCACCGCCACCTTGATCGACGCGCCAATCGGCGGCTTGAGGGTGCGGTAGCCGGCGTTGCCGATGGCGTCGGCGATGATCGCCTTCATCGAGGCATCGATCGAGTTGGTGTCGATGATGGAGCCGAGCACGCCGCCCGTGGCGCTGACCACCCGGGCGTGACGCTGCTGGGGCACTCCGTTGATCGGCTGCGGGTTGAACTCGCGGCTGCCAGTGCTGAGCGTGCAGGGAGTGGGCGGGTTGGTCTCGGTGCAGCCGCAGGCGCTGCCAGACGGGCAGACGATGCCGTGCACGGTGATGAGCTTGCCCGTCTTGTTGGTGGGTGCCGTGTTCGCCGTCACGTTGCCGAAGAAGTTGACGAAGGTCTGCACGTTCTCGCAGCTGGTGCCCGCCTTGTCGAGGTCGCTGCCACCGCAGTTACCCGTGGTCGCGGTGTAACCCGAGGTCTGATCATCCGCGTCGCCCAGGAGCACCACCACGAGCGTGGCGTCCTGACGCGCCTGGGTGGCCGAGTCGACGCCCGGAGCCGCGCCCGGGGTGATGTCATCGATGGCCTTGCGCGCCGCGCCGAGCACACCCTCGGCGCCGCCGCCAGAGATGCCGACCCAGCAACCGCCGTTGGCACCCTCGGTGAGGCCACCCGGGCAGGCCGGGGGCTCGGGAGCCTCCTGGGTCGGAGTGACACCGGAGCAGACGTTGCTGGCGGAGCAGGCGCTGTTCGTGGTGAGCCACGCCTTCAGCTTGTTCACGTTCCGGGTGAAGTGCCGCCGCCGGTTCGCGTTGTCCTGGGAGCCGAAGTGGTAGTTGGACGTCACCATCGCCATGCGCCAGTCCAGCGACGAGGCGTTGAGCGCCTCCACCGCGGAGTCCGCCGCGGCGGCCAGAGATGCCTGAGAGCTCCTCATCGAGCCGCTGTCATCCACCACGAACAGGAAGTCCACCTTGGCGGGAGGAATCGCGAAGCGCTCGCACTGCACCGCGGTGGGCTCGCCGAACTGAGCCAGCGCCGAGCCGTCCGAGAGGTCCTTGGCGGAGAAGACCGCGGGCGAGCTGCGGTTGGCCCCCGTCACTCCGGCCAGCTCCGTCAAGGCGATGAGCACGATGACGCTCTGGTTGGAGCGGTGGACAAACAGCGCCTGCAGCCGGAAGTCACCCGTCACCCCGGCGGCCGCCGCGCTCAGGCGGCCCGTGCTGCCCGGCACCAGCGCGTCCACCAACGCATCGGTGCGGCGCTTGAGGTCCACGCCCGTGCCGGTCTGGTCATAGAAGGCCTGCACGGCGTTGTGCCCATCCCACGTCTTGAAGAGCTGGGCGGTGCGGTTGCGCAGGGCGCCCCTGCCTTCGATGGCGGGGCGGATTCCCTCCTCGTCGCCGAGCGGGTCGGTGGCATTCGGGGGCGCGGCGCGGCGGTAGACGAGGAACGCCGTCTTCGTGGTGCTGTCGTAGCCCACCAGGCCCGCCACCTCGCCCACCTCGGTGCCGGCCCGCCTGATCTGCACCACCTCGGTGAAGGTGGGCGGCAGGGCCAGCTTGATGTCCGGATCGCCCTCGCTCTGGAAGCTCACCGGGCGCAGGTTATTGGCGGTGCACACCTGGCCGGCCGGCCCGGACACATCTCCCGCCTGGGGGTTCAGCTCACCGGGGTCGTTCTTGCCGTTCTGGTTGGTGTCCTCGGCGCCGTCGCTGACTCCGTCACCATCCGAGTCCGACTTCACCGGGTCGGTGGTCGTCCCCGGATCCGCGTCCGCGACGAAGTTGGGGCAGTTGGTCGCATCCAGGTTGGTGGTGACGCCCAGCTCCACGCCGTCGGAGATGCCGTCGCCGTCCGAGTCCTTTGCGCGCGGGTCGGTCTCACTGGCCTGCTTGGTGCCGTCGGCGTTCTGGTCCTCGCCCTTCACTCCGCCCGCGGTGGGCCCATCACGCAGGCCGTCACAGTCAGAGTCCTTGAGCAGCGGGTGGGTCTCATTGTCATCCGCCTTGCCGTTCTTGTTCGCGTCCTCCGTGCCGTCACGCAGGCCATCGTCATCCGAGTCAGGGTTGACGGGGTTGGTCTTCAGCACGGCGCTGGCGTCCGGCGGCAGGGTACAGCTGGTGCCAGCAACCGGGGTGGTGATGCCCAGCTCGAGGCCGTCCTGGAGCCCGTCCTGATCCGTGTCCGCCAGACCCGGGTGAGTCTTCTGGCCGTTGCCCCGGTCCGTGTCGAACTCGATCTTGTCGCTCAGGCCATCACAGTCGGTGTCCTTGGAAGCGTTGTTCGGATCACCGGGGTCGGTGGGAAGCGGCGTGGGGCCAGCGTCCGGAGTTCCACCCGGAGGCGGATCATCACCACCACCACCACAGGCGGCCGCGGTGGCCAATAGGGATGCAAGGAGCGCAGCGTGAAGCAGTCTCTTCATTTTCATCGAGGGGGGTCCTCCAGGAAGCGAGGTCATGCGCAAGAGCCCGACCCTCTCGCGCATGCGCTGGGCCCGAAAATACGCTGCTGGGTTCGCGCTGCAATGTGAGCCCGCAGTGTTCCGTTGACGCCGCGATTTTGCCGCTGCGCCGAGCGCGACATTCCGCCGCGACCGCGAAATTTCGAGCCGAGGGCTCGGCAAGACTCCACGGTGGGATAGGTGAGGTCACCGGGAAACACTTGCCGCCGCCTGCCAGGTTCGCGCTGATTGATGAGCCTGCGCACCCATAGTCCCAGTCTTCAAAAAGAGCGGCGTTGGAATCCGCAGCCATCCTCCTGCGTCCAGCGGTGCCGAGCGGTAGAGTGACCGCATGGCATTAGGGAAGAGCATCCGCATCTATCTCGACGGCGGAGATGTCTCCGGCATCCGCTACGCAGAGGTCGTCAACTGGACTGGGCAAGCACTGCTCTTTCCTCGAAGCCGTCTGGCCGAGCTCGCTGGCTGGGCCAGTCACCTCAGCAGGCCCGGGGTGTACTTCCTCATCGGCGCCGAGAAGCACACGACCCGGGAAGTCTACGTCGGCGAGTCCGAGAGCGTCGTCGAGCGGATCCAGCAGCACATCGACAAGGAGTTCTGGCAGGAGGCCATCGCCTTCACGAGCAAAGACGAGAACCTCACCAAGTCACACATCAAGTACCTAGAGTCCCGAGTCGTCGAACTCGCGAAGGAAGCTGGCAGATACGAGGTTCAGAACGGGCCACACCCGACACTCTCGGGCCTGCCACGGCCGGACAAAGATGCCATGGAGGAGTTCCTCGGCCATCTTCGGCTACTGCTTGGAGCCCTGGGACACCGCCTGCTCAAGCCACTTGTCGAGCCCGCCGAGTCCAAGAAGGTGAGCGATTCTTTTGGAAGACTGACCTTCTCGATCAAGCAGGCAGTCGCGCACGGCCAGGTCACGGACGAGGGCTTCGTCGTCTTCAAGGGCTCGACAGCGCTGGCGCAGATCAATCCCAGCATGGGCAGCTACACCACCTACAAGACGGAGCTGGTGGCGACTGGGAAAGTCCTGGAGAAGGGCGACTTGCTCCAGTTCAAGGAGAACGTCCTGTTCACCAGCCCGACTGCCGCTGCGGCCACCATTAGCGGAAGCTCCGTGAACGGGCGCATGGCGTGGAAAGACGCTCAGGGCCGTACTTTGAAGGAACTGGAAGAAGCACAGGCTCGCACCGAATAACGGCCTCCAGGCCAGGGCCGGCCAGTGCCTCGTGGCGGCCGCTCGCTGTTTCTTTTGAACCGCTCGGCCTCATGAAGACTGCCGGACGCACCGCGCATCGCATGCTGGAGACATGACGAGCGAACGAGCCCTATCCGGCCACCTTCCCCTGCCAACCCTCTCACTTCGTCGAGGCCCCTATCCGCGAGCAGCCTCTTGGAGCGCCTTTCTCGTGGGTCTCCTCGCCGGCCCCGTCGCCGCGGTACTGCTTCTCGCGGCGGTTGACCTTGGCGCTTCTCCATCCGGTTGGGGCTATGCCGCCGGTGCCGCAGCCATCGCCGCGGGGCTGCTCTCGATGCCCTGGCGCAGCCGCCGCGGTCTGACCCGGGCCGGCGTTGGGCTGCTGCTCCTCATCGCCAGCCTCCGGCTGCTCCTCGCGAACGGCGACCACCTGGCCACCCTTCGCCTCCCCAGCGAGAGCCCCCGGCTCATCAACCGCCTCGTCGCCGAGCGGGATGGAACCCTGTTCACCGCCAGGCTGCTGCTCCTCGCCGGCCAGTTGCCGCGCTCGGACTCACGTGACTTTCTCCCAGCCCTGGACTCGGCGTTCGAGCGCATGGATGCCGCGGAGGGGCCCATCGCCACGCCCGCCGTCGCGACCTGGCTCGGGCTCCAGTCTCCAGATGACTTCGATGCCGTGATCATCTCTCCCGATGGAGGCAAGGCACCCGAGAGCGCGGTCGTGCTGCTGCACGGCTACGCAGGCAACTTCGCGGTGTACTGCTGGCAGCTCTCTCGCGCCGCCCAGACCATCTCCGCGCTCACCGTCTGCCCCTCGGTGGGTCCCGTTGGTGACTGGTGGTCCGCACAGGGAGAAGAGACCCTGGAGCGCACCCTGGCATGGCTCGAGCGCCGGGGCATCCGGCGGGTCTATCTCGCGGGCCTGTCCAATGGCGGCATGGGCGCCAGCGTTCTTGCCTCCCGGGCCGCTCACCCGGGAGTCGAGCTCAGGGGGCTCGTGCTCATCTCGGGTGCTTCCTCACGCGCGCCCGCGCCGCGCATACCCACGTTGATCGTCCAGGGCCGGCACGACTCCATGATGCCTACGTCGAGGATGCGCGCCTTCGCCGAGCGCGCGGGCCCGCAGGCTACCTACTTCGAGGTGAACAGCGGCCACTTCGCCTTTCTTGACCGCTACCAGGAATGCGAGCGAGCCATCTCCTCGTGGCTGGTGGAGCGGGAGCGCGGCACACGCAGCTGAGGCCGTGCAGGCTTACTCCCAACGACTGCTCCCAGTCTGCTGTCCGGGCGGACAGGCATGAGGTGTTTCAGACCCCACGCCGTTCTCTGAAATCGAGAGCCAACTTCTGGCACCCTCAGTCACTCGCCCGGATGCTGCGCGGCCTCGAGGGCCTGCCTTGCTTCGCGTCCGTCCTGCGTGCCAAGAGCGGTCCTTCTCCATATATGGGGGGTGCAGTTGGGCAATCGGTTCTGGAAGTCGTTCTGCGCGGCGTGGCTCGGCACGAGCCTGGCTGCCTGCGGTTCCCTGCAACAAACGGAAGAGCTGCCCGCGCTTCCCAGCCAGCACGCGGACGTTCAGGCCGCGCTGAGCCAGTTCGCGGAGGTCCAGGTGCTGGGCACCACGAACGGCATGCCCTACTTCATCCAGGGCCAGCTCGGCCACGTGCCCCGGTCCGCCACGCGGCGCTCCGGCGAGGACTTCGAGGCCATTCACGTGGCCCTGCGGAGCATTGCTCCGGTGTTCCGGCTCGAGAGCCAGGATCTGATGTTCCAGCGCGCCACCGTGGATGCTCAGGGCCATCAGCACCTGCGCTTCCAGCAGACCCTGCATGGCTTGCGCGTGGTGGGTGGAGAATTGCGGCTGCACGTGGACACCGAGGGCCTCGTCTATGCGGCCAACGGTTCGGCGTGGAGCGGCCCGAATGAGCCCGCTCAGGCGAAGCTGGCCGCCGAAGCCGCGCGAAGGCTCGCTGAGCAGGGTTCCACGGCCCTGCGCGCTACCGCCGAGGGCTCCCCCACGCTGGTCTACCTGCATCCCGAGGGCGCCGAGGCGCTGCGGCTGGCCTGGGAAGTCCGGGTGAAGGGCGAGCGCAGCGGTATGCCCGCCGATGACCTTCTCTATGTGGATGCGGAGCACGGCGGCGTGCTGGCGCTGCACCCCCAGCACCACCCGGTGCTCAACCGCCAGGTGTACTCGGCCGGCAACAGCACCACCCTCCCGGGCGCGCTCGTGCGCACCGAGGGCCAGGCCGCCACCGGCGATGCCCACGTGGACCTGAACCACGACTGGCTCGGCACCACCTACGACTGCTACCGGACGCTGTTCGGCCGTGACTCGTATGACAACGCGGGCTCGCCGCTGGTGAGCACCGTCCACTTCGGCAGCGGGTATGTGAACGCGTTCTGGGACGGCACGCAGATGGTGTTCGGGGACGGGAACGGGGTGGACTCGGGCGAGCTGGGCCGGGACCTGGACATCACGGCGCACGAGCTGACGCACGCGGTGACGGACTCCGAGTCCGCGCTCCTCTACTCGGGAGAGTCCGGCGGCCTGAACGAGAGCCTGAGCGACATCTTCGCCAGCGTGTGCGAGAGCTGGACGCGCGGCTGGGCCACGGACGCGGATGTCTTCAAGGTCGCCGAGGACGTCTGGACGCCCAACACCGCGGGAGACGCGCTGCGCTACATGACGGACCCGGCGCAGGACGGCAGCTCGCTGGACTACTACGGGGACTACCTCTCGGGCACGGAGGTGCACTACAGCTCGGGCATCAGCAACCTGGCGTTCGCGCTGCTCTCCCGAGGCGGCACGCACCCGCGTGGCAAGACGAACATGAGCGTGGCGGCCATCGGCCCGGAGAAGGCCGGCCGCATCTTCTACAAGGCCAGCACGGACCTGTTCACCGCGAGCACCACCTTTGATCAGGCCAGGGCGTACACGGTGCAGGCGGCGCAGGCGCTGGGCTACGACACGGCCACGGTGCAGGCGGTCTCGGACGCGTGGCGGGCCGTGGGCGTGCCATCCGAGACGTCCCCCACGTCCCCGCTCACCAACGGCGTGGCGCTGAGCAGCCTCTTCGGCGGCACGGGCACGCAGAAGTACTTCACCCTCGAGGTCCCCGCCGGATCCACCAGCCTGAGGTTCGAGACCAGCGGCGGCACCGGCGACGTGGACCTGTACGTCCGCTATGGCTCGCAGCCGGCCACCAATGCCTATGACTGCCGCCCGTACGCCTCCGGCAACACGGAGACGTGCTCCTTCACCAACCCGCAGGCGGGCACCTGGCACGTCATGCTGTACGGGTACACGTCGTACTCGGGCGTCTCGCTCAAGGGCACCCACGGCGGCAGTAGCGGCGGCGGCACTCCCATCACCGAGACGGCCACCGGCACCGTGAGCAAGGGCTCGCAGGTGCAGCTCGGCACGTTCAACGTGGTGCCGGGCACTGCGTTCCGGGTGGAGATGACGGGCACGAGGAACCCCGACCTCTACGTGCGCTTCGGCGCGGCGCCCACCACCCGGACCTATGACTGCCGCCCCGCCCTCTCGGGCGCCACCGAGACGTGTGCGCTCACGGTGCCCGCGGGCCAGCGCACCGCGTACATCATGGTGCGAGGGGCGGGCTCGGGCACCGCCAGCTACACGCTCACCATCAGCTACACGCGGCCGTAGCCCCGCTCAGCCTCGCGGGGTTCCGCAGTCCGCGCAGAACTTCGCCTTGGCGGCCATCTCCGCGCCGCACTTGCCGCACTGGCTCTTGGCCGCCAACGGCTTGCCGCACTCGGGACAGAACTTCCCGCCCTCGACGCTCGCGTTGCAGTGCGGGCACGAGGCGACGCGCTGCGCCTTCATGTCCAGCTTCTCCACCTGGTCCACCTTGCGCGCCTTGTCCCAGGCCTGCTCCACGGCCACCTTGGACTGAATGTGCGCGGCCTCCTCCTGGAGGTTGGGCGCGCAGTCCTCGCACATGTTGCGCGACTCGTTCCAACACGACTGCGGGCACACCCAGTGGCCACAGCGGGTGCACTTCTTGAAGTGGCCCTTGGCCTCCTGCACCGACTCGCCGTAGGCGTCGTCCCACGCCTTGCCGCGCAGCGCGTCCTTCACATGGTCGCCCGCGTAGGCCGCGCGAGAAACAGCGCCGCCGAAGAACGAGCCCGCTGCCTTCAGGAAGCTGGCCGCCATGCCCAGCGTGCTCGCCTTGAAGGGGGACATGTGCCCGTTGTTGCACTTGTCGCAGTAGAACTCGAACTGGAAGCCCTGGTCGTTCGAGCGGTCCGTGTAGTTGCGGGTGAACTGGATCATCGGCATCGGCCGCGGCTCCTGGCTGAAACGAAACGTTCGAAGATTATCACGTTGGCCCAGGGGGCAGCCTTCTGCTAGCTCGCCCGGTTACCCGTTCCCCCAGCGGGTAATCCCCCGTAGTTCCTGGAGTCCTCATGTCCCCCCTGAATCGCGCGCTGCTGGCGACCAGCGTCGCCGCTCTTCTGCTCGCAGCTCCCCAGGCCTCGGCCACCAACTACACGCTGTGGATCCACGGCAAGAACGGCGGCGGAACCCAGGCCGGCAACTATAACGACTTCTCCAACTGGGGCCCCGCCTCCACTCCGGCCGGCGTGAACAAGAAGGCCGTCAACTGGGATGGGCGTCAGCGCATCGGCGGGCAGAACTACCGCATCCGCGACGCGCTGGACTGTTTCTGCACCGGCAACAACTGGTGCTACATCGCCGTGCACAGCGCCGGCAATCTGCAGATTGGTTACGCGCTGGCGCTCTACGGCAGCTCCGCCCGCTACAAGAAGAACGCCGTTCCCAACTCCAGCGGCGTATGCGGCAACACGGACGGCACCACGCAGACGGGCTGGAACATCAAGTGGGTGGACGTGGCCTCGGGCGCGGCCGGTGGCAGCGAGCTGGCCGACAACGGCGAGTGGGCCACGAGCGATGCCATCGTGAGCGACCTGGTCACCACCACCGCGCGCTCCATGTACAACCACAACGCCACGGGCGCGAAGTGGTTCTACATGTTCGCCGCCGCCAAGGGCACGGCCTACTCCGGAATCCTGCCTGGCCAGGATGACGAGGCGGTGGCCTACCACTCCACCGGTGGCGTGTCGGGCAGCTCGGGCAGCTCGCAGTGCAACCCGGGCGACTGGTTCTGCGGCGGCACGCTGAACACCGGCACCGCCGCGTGCAGCGACGGCAAGGCCAAGTGGAGCTACCACACCGTGTCGCTGCGCGACGACGGCGAGGCCTGGAGCCACGGCGCCAACGGCAACTGGGCCAACATCGTCGGCAAGGTGCGCGAGGACGTCGTCCTCTACGCCAAGTAGCCCTCCCGGCGGCGGCGGCTACGGCAGCCGCTGCTCGAACAGGCTCCAGCGCTGGTCGACCCACTGGCGGATGTAGTCCACCTCTTGTGACCAGGTGGTGAAGTCCGTGCGGTCGGCCCAGCGCTCGAAGGTGCGGTACTGGTTGCCCCAGCGCGCCTCGTCGCGCCGGGCCGAGGCGTCGATCTCCTTCACATATCCGTCGATGAGCTGGAGGACGTCCTCCTTGCGCAGCGAGCCGCGCAGCAGCTCCCCGTAGCGCCCGCGCAGGGGCCCGGCGATGGCCGGATCCTTCAGCATGCGGGAGAAGAGGAGGTTGTCCTCCGCGAAGGTGGGCCGATCGGTGGCCGCGTGCCGCCGGGTGTCCCAGCCCTGGCCAAAGCTGGCGTCCAGGTCCCACGGGATGAAGCGGAACGGAACGCGCGGCTCCCGGGCCTGGTAGTGGTACGCGTTCTTCGCGCTCGAGTCAGTGCCGAGAATGAGCGTATTGAAGATCCACCAGTCCTCGTAGTCGCGCACGTTCATGTGCGTGCTCCGCTCCGCGCGGAACGTGTCGTTGTCCGAGTCAGCGACGAACGTAGTGAGCGCATCCAGGCCATCAAAGGCGCCGGGCCAGCCCTCGGGCGGCTTGCCTTCCTTCTTCTCATAGCCCTGGTACAGGTTCGTCTTCGGCGCGCCGTGGGAGTCCAACCGCGAGAAGTTCGCGTCCGCGTCCACCGCCTTGAAGAGGTCCCCCGTCTTGGACACGCCGTGGCGCACCATCAGGTCGTCGTCCACGTGGTCCGCCACGGTGAACAGGCCCCAGTAGCGCCCGTTCATGTAGACCACGGCGCTGAACGTCTTGATCTGAATGTGGTCCGGCGACATCCGGTTCCACACGTCGAAGGCGAGCCTCGGCCGGAGGTACGAGTTGTCGTTGAAGTGGGTGATGAGCACCAGCTTGCGCCGGTTCTTGAACTCACCGCCGCTCAGTTCCGGCTCGGAGAAGGGCGCGTTCTCCGGGAACTTGAGGGTGAGGCTGCGCTTGGGAAAGACGCTGGAGGTGGCGCCCCGGTACTTGGCCTCCATGGTGTAGCGGCGGCCCCGGTAGACGAGCTCCACCGGGCGGTAGCCACCGGCCGTGAGCTTGTCCGGATAGAAGAAGTGGAAGACGGGCAGCCCGTACTCCTCGGTGTACGTGGCCGGATCCGCCAGGGGCGCATTGCCCGGGGCCTGCCAGTGGTCCACCACGCCGACCTTGAGGACACCCGTCTCGCCCGTGGAGCGCTCGGTGATGGTGAACGTCCAGACGGCGGCGTGAGCCTTTCCAGGCGTCCAGCGCAGTGTGCCGGCCGCCTCGTCCACCACGGCCCCCTCGGGCAGCGGCTGCACCGAGAAGCGCAGCTCTGGCCCCGTGAGCCCCTTCGAGCAGCGCAAGGTTACCGTCAGCGTCTCGCCTTCGAGCAGCGAGTACGGTCCGCCCGCGGCCTCGGGAGCACAGCGGCTGGGCCTGGGTGGCTCGGGCGTACCCGGCTCCTGTGGCGGAGTGCCCACGTCGGGGGCAGGCGGCGTACCGCCGTCCTCCGGCGAAGGGCCCGGCGTGGGAGCCGGCATGGGAATCGGCGGTATGGGAATCGGCGGAAGCGGAATCTCCTTCTTCTCTGGCTCCGCCGCTGGCTCTTCTGGTGCCGAAGGGCCGCACTGCACCGCCAGCACCCCCACGGCCAACAACAGCACTGCCCTGAACGTCCTCGCTCTGTCCACCATCCCCCACCCCGTCCCGCCCGAACAACTCCCCACCTGAAGGAGTAATCATCTGGCGAGCACGAGGCAGCAGGGCACTTGCCAGGCCTGTCCGCCACGTTTTCACCGGCGGTGGGGCCTGGCCCCTCGGACAATGGCTTGGTTCATGGGCGAACAGTCGCCCTATACTCGGGCCACATATGTCCGAGTCCCATTCCGCGCCCCCCACCACCCGTCGAGGCTTCCTCGGAACCCTCACCGTGCTGCTCGGCGGCGCCATCGCGGCGATTGCCTCCGTGCCCGTGCTGGGCAGCCTCCTGTCGCCGCTGCGTTCCTCGCAGGCCCCCGCCGCCGTCGAGCCCCCCATCCCCGTGGGGAACATCAATGACTTCGCCGTGGGCGTTCCCCGCCGCGTGGAGCTGGTCCGCTCCGTCACCGATGCGTGGAGCCGCTCCGAGGCCTCCACCATTGGCGCCGCGTGGCTCACCCGCAACCCCGACGGCTCCTTCACCGCGTTCTCCACCATCTGCCCCCACCTGGGCTGCGGGGTGAACATGGACAAGCCGCGCGGCCTCTTCGCCTGCCCCTGCCACACCTCGGCCTTCTCGCTGGAGGGCAAGCGGCTGGAGGGCCCCTCTCCCCGTGACATGGACAAGCTCACCGTCGAGGTGCGTGGCCAGGCCGTGCTCGTCCACTACCGCCGCTTCAAGGTGGGCGTCCCCGAGCGCGTCGAGGTGTGAGAACTCCCATGCTCAAACGCCTCGGTGACTGGTTTGACTCGCGCACCGGCTACCGTGCGCTCCTCCATGAAGCGCTGTACGAGCGCGTGCTCGGCGGCGCCCGCTGGCGCTACGTCTTCGGCTCCGCGCTGCTGGTCCTCATCCTGCTGCAGGCGGTCACCGGCATCGCGCTGGAGCTGTACTACAGCCCGTCCACCACGGACGCGTGGGCCTCGGTCAACTACATCCAGACGCAGGTGCAGATGGGTGCGCTGGTGCGCGGCATCCACCACTTTGGTGCCTCCGCCATCGTCGTCCTCATGGTGCTGCACCTGCTGCAGACCGCCTGGGCCGGCGCCTTCCGCGCCCCGCGCGAGATGAACTGGCTGGCGGGCTTCGGACTCTTCCAGATCATCCTCGCCCTGGCCCTCACCGGCTACCTGCTGCCGTGGGACCAGAAGGGCTACTGGGCCACGCAGGTGGCCACCTCCATCGCCGGCACGCTGCCGCTCATCGGCCCTCAGCTGCAGACGTTCCTCCAGGGGGGCGCCTCCTACGGCAACCTCACCCTCACCCGGTTCCACACGCTGCACGTGGTGCTGCTGCCCGCGGCGCTGTTCCTCATCCTCGGCGTCCACCTGGCCCTGTTCCGCAAGCACGGCGTCACCCCGCCGGACAGCCTGTCCAAGGAGGAGCTGGAGCGCAAAGCCGAGCCCTTCTTCCCCCGCCAGCTCTTCTATGACACCGCCTTCGCCGGAGCGGCGGTGGCCGTGCTCTTCGTCCTTGCCTGGCGCCTGGGCGCGCCGCTGGAGGCCCCGGCCGACCCGTCCTCGCAGTACCTCGCCCGGCCCGAGTGGTACTTCCTGCCCCTGTTCCAGCTGCTGAAGTACTTCGAGGGCAGCGCCGAGCTGGTGGGCACCGTCATCCTCCCCGGCATCGCCATGGGCTTCCTGGCCGGCCTGCCCTTCCTGCATGCCGCCCTCACCCGCCGCGGCCCTCGCGTTCACCAGGCGCTGGCGCTCGCCCTCACCGTGGGCCTGGTGAGCGTGGCCGGCCTGGGCGCGCTCGCCATGTACGAGGACTCGAACAACCCCGCCTTCACCACCATGGCCGCCCGCGCCCAGCAGGAGGCCGCCGAGGCCCGCCGCCTGGCCGCCCTGGGCGTGCCCACCAGCGGTCCGCTGGAGCTGTACCGCAATGACCCCGTCGTCTGGGGCCACCGCGTCATCACCGCCAAGTGCCAGACGTGCCATCAGACGTGTGACACCCAGCCCTACACCGGCAGCCCGTGCCTGGAGGGGTATGCCTCGCGCGCCTGGATCGCCCGCTTCCTGCGCAACCCGCGTGCTCCGCACTTCTTCGGCAACACGAAGATTGACGAGATGGACCCCTACACCGGCCCCCAGGAGTCGCTGGATGCGCTCACCGAGTACCTCTACTCGCAGGGCAAGCGGCCCAACGTGACGGAGGCGCTGGCGAAGAAGGGCGAGGAGCTCTTCGAGTCCGAGGGCTGCGGGAGCTGCCACACGGTGGACGGGGTGGGCAGCGGCGTGGCGCCGGACCTGAAGGGCTGGGCCTCACCCGAGTGGACGGCGGCCTTCATCCGCACCCCGGGCGCCGAGCGTTTCTTCGGTGAGCTCAATGAGATGGAGGCGTTTGACCACTCGCGCCTGTCCGAAGATGAACTAAGGGTTGTCACCCACTGGCTCCATACTCAGGCGGCGCAGCCCTTGAAGTTTCACTAGTTGGCCCCGTCCGAGCCAGCCAAGCGACTCAACCGCAGAACCGTGGAGGCAGTGACAATGAAGACGCGCTACGCCCTGGTGCTGACCCTCTCCCTGGCCGCAACCGCCTACGCCGAGGAGACCAAGGATGTGTGGAATGCTAAGTGCAAGTCCTGCCACGGCGAGACAGGCAAGGCCGACACGAAGATGGGGCAGAAGGAGAAGATCCCCGACATGTCGAACGCCGACTGGCAGAAGAACCACTCGGACGAGAAGATCCGCGACTACATCGCCAATGGCTCCAAGGACAACACCAAGATGAAGGCGTTCAAGGACAAGCTCACCCCGGAGCAGATCGACGCCCTGGTGAAGTACATCCGGGCCATGAAGTAAACTGCGGGTGAATACCCCCGGCTCCGGGCCGTTCAATGACTCGAAGCCCGCCCGGAGCCGCTGCCATGAAGACCCTCGCCGTCGCCCTGCTCTTCGTCCTGTCCCTGGTCACCCTGTTCTCCGCGGCCCGCGCCGACGCCATGAGTCAGCCCCACATCATCCCGCGCATGGCTCAGCCCATGCCGCTGGTGGAGGGCGACGACAAGGACGACGACAAGAAGGACGACGAAGAGGACGAAGAGGAGTACAGCGGCCTCAGTCAGCAGGCCGCCCTCGAGCTGGTGGATCCGGGCGCACTGGATGACCTGCTGAAACTGCGCCTGGCCGCCGCGTACGGTCGCTGAGCTTCCACACATCCGGCCGAACGCTGCTACCATACGTGGCGGATGTGGCTCATCGTCAACCCAGGTCTCCTCGACGAGAAGGAACACCCGCTACCCGAAGGCCCTTCGACGATCGGCCGCACGGAGGAGAACTCCATCCGTGTGCTCCACATGAGCCTGTCGCGCAAGCACGCGCGGCTGGAGCGCCATGGGGACTCGGTCGTCCTGGTGGACCTGGGCAGCAAAAACGGCACCCTCGTCAACGGCGTGCGCGTGGAGCGTTTCGCGCTGCGTGAAGGGGACTCGTTCCAGTGCGGTGACGTGCACTTCAAGCTCGTCGCCACGCCCGATGCGGTAGAGCCCACCCACATTCAGCTGCTGACGACGCGCTTCTCGCCCTCCTCCATGGAGGAGCTGCTGGAGCAGGGCCGGGCCCCGGGCAGTGCCTCGGCCCTGAAAGTCCGGCAGGCGAACGAGGCGGACGTCCGCTCCAGCGAGAAGCTGCGGGTGCTGCTCAAGGTAAGCCAGATGCTCTCCTCGCCGGGCCCCATCGACGGGCTGCTGGAGCGGGTGGCACAGCTCGTCTTCCAGATTCTCGAGGTGGACCGGGCGGCGGTGCTCCTGGCGGACCCGAACACGGGTGAGATGCTGCCGCGGGTGGCGCGGCTGGCCACGGGAGAGATTCCCCAGGGCTCGTTCTACAGCCAGCACGTGGTGGGCTACGTGCGCAAGCACAGCGTGGCGGCGCTGTTCGCCGACGCGCGCGAGGACGCACGGCTCCAGGGCGCGGACTCCGTCATGTTGCAATCCATCCGCTCGGCCATGTGCGTGCCGCTCAAGCCCCAGGACAAGGTGCTGGGGGTGCTGTACGTGGACAACCAGGCCCGGGCCAGCAGCTTCACCGAGGAGGACCTGGAGTTCCTCACCGCGTTCGCCAACCAGGCGGCGATTGCCTTGGAGAACTCGCTTTTGTCCCAGCGGCTGGCCGAGGAGGCGGTGCTCAAGAACGCCTACCTGCGCTTCTTCCCGCCCACGGTGCTCAAGAAGCTGCAGAGCGAGAAGCAGGCCCATCTGGGCATCGTCGAGACGGAGGTGACCATCCTCTTCTCGGACATCAGCGGCTTCACCTCGCTGTCCTCCACGCTGCACCCGCGGCAGGTGGTGGACCTGCTCAACGAGTACTTCCCCGTCATGGCGGAGATCGTCTTCCGCCACGAGGGCACGTTGGAGAAGTACATCGGCGACGCGCTGATGGCGGTGTGGGGCGCGCCCTTCTCCCAGCCGGAGGACGCGGACCGGGCGGTGCGCGCGGCGGTGGAGATGCAGCGCGCGCTGGCGGAGCTGAACACGCGCTGGCGGGGCCAGGGCCGGCCCGAGCTGCAGATTCACGTGGGCCTGAACACGGGCCGCGTGGCGGCGGGCAACATCGGTTCGGAGCAGTACCTCCAGTACGCAACCATTGGAGACGCCACCAACGTGGCCAGCCGCATCTGCGACGCCACGCCGCCGGGGGAGATCCGCATGTCGGAGGCGACGTTCCAGCGCACCCTGGAGCGCCCCTGGCCCATCACCCAA
Source organism: Myxococcaceae bacterium (assembly GCA_036389955.1). GTDB lineage: Bacteria > Myxococcota > Myxococcia > Myxococcales > Myxococcaceae > DATHBR01. The sequence goes on along the minus strand of DASVVJ010000075.1, from coordinate 8,190 downwards.
CTGGGGCCGGTTCACGTCAAGGGCAAGCAGGAGCCCCTGCCGCTGTACCGGCTGGAGTGGCGTGACGCGGCGCCCTGGTAAGCCGCCTCAGCCCACCGCCGCGGTGCCCTGCTCGAGCGACTGCTTGGCGCGGTCGTCCTCCACCGTGCCGCCCGGCGCGGGCACCGAGCGCGGCAGCAGGACCACGAAGCTGGTGCCCTGATCCACCGAGGAGTCCACCTCGATGCGGCCGCCGTGGGCCTGGACGATCTGCGAGACGATGTAGAGCCCCAGTCCCAGTCCACCGCGGGCCACGCGCGAGGGCCCGTTCTCGGAGCGGTGGAAGGGCTCGAAGAGGCGAGCGCGCAGCGACTCGGGGATGGGGACCCCGGCGTTGTGGACCTCGATGCGCTGCAGGGACTCCACGCCCTCCAGACGCACGCTCACCGGGGTGCCCTGCGGGCTGTGTTGGAGCGCATTGGCCACCAGGTTGGAGAGCACCTGCGCCATGCGCTCCTCGTCCCAGAAGCCCATGCAGTTGCCGCGCACCTCCAGGTGCACGTCGCGGTTGGGATGGGCCAGCTCCAGCTCATCGATGATGCGGCGGGACAGCTCCTCCAAAGAGATGTCGCGCGGGCGCAGCGGAATGCCTCCCGCCATGCGCGCCCGGGTGAAGTCCAGCAGCTGCTTCACCATGCGCGCCATCCGCTCGGCGCTGCTGTCGATGCGCACCATCACCCGCCGCACGTCCGGCGGCAGCGTCTCGCGCGCCAGCAGCGCCGCCGAGGACAGGCGGATGGCGGCCAGGGGGTTGCCCAGGTCATGCCCCAGCACCCCGATGAAGCGCTCGCGGAAGCGGCCCTCCTGCTCGCGCTCCTCCTCCTGGCGGCGGCGCGTGGTGACGTCCCGGCTGATGCCGAACAGCCCGTACATGGCGCCATCCGGGTGGCGGAGCACCCCCTTGATGGACTGCCAGACGCTGCCGAAGCCCGGGCCACCGTCCGCATCTTCATACGTGGCCGTCTGCCCGGAGGCCCACACCGAGTGATCATGCGCCACGGTGGCCGCGGCCGCCTCGGAGCCCAGCAGCTCCGCATCGGTGCGCCCCAGAACCTCCTGCGCCGGGCGCCCGAAGGCCTTCGCCGCCGCGGGGTTGAGCAGCACGTAGCGGCCAGCGAGGTCCTTCACGAAGACCGCGTCCGTGGTGCTCTGGATGACGGCGTGGAGCAGATCGCGATCCCGGCGCAGCGACTCCTCGGCCTCGACGGGCCAGGTGGAGTCCTCCAGAAAGAGCGTGAGGCCGTCGTCGCTGGGAGCCAGCCGTGCCAGCAGCCACACAGGCCCGGTGGGTGTGGTGCGGCCAAACCGCTCCAGCACGGGCGTCTGGCGCTCGACGACGCGCACACACGTGTCGAACAGGCTGCACTCGGCCACCCACGGGGCCTCGTCCAGCAACGTCTTGCCTGCGGTGGGCAGCAGGCTCAGCACGCCGCTGCGCGGCGCTTCCGGTGAAGCATCCAGGCAGTGGAAGTCGATGATCCGCCCTTCGGGCGAGCGGACGGCCCGAAGCCGCACCCACACCTCTGACCGGACGGGCTCAGCTGCTGCTGGCCGTTCGCTCTCTACCCAGAATCGCATGCATTCGCCCCCGAGCGCCGCCTGACTGCGATTCAAGACAATACCGCCAACAACCTATTCCCCGGAAATCGCCCTGCTCCCCGAGGAGCCAAGCGATGGTGGCTGGCGGACAGAACCGGTGAGCCGAAGTTATGCGGATGGCACCTGCGCCGCTGGTCTGTCGTTGACCCACTCGGGCTGGCCTCCATATGACGCGAAACTTCGGTACACAGATGGACACACCCTTCAGTCAGAGACTCGGCGCAGAGGCGCTGCTGGGTGCGCCGCCCCGGGCTGGAGACCCCTTCGTGCAGCTGCTCGAGCAGCTTCGGCCCGGGCGCCGCGTGCGGACCCAGGGGCTGCACGGAGCCGCCAGGGGGCACGCGCTCGCCCGCCTGTCCCGCGAGCTGAAGGCGCCGCTCGTCTGTGTGGCGGTGGACGAGGAAGCAGCCGACTCCCTGGCCCATGACCTGGCCTTCTTCCTGGGAGGCACCGGCTCGCCCCTGGAGCCGTGGGTGCTGCGGCTACCGGCCGACGAGGTGCTGCCGTACGACGAGCTCTCCCCGGAGCCCAACGCCGTCAGCGAGCGGCTGGGCGCGCTGTTCCACCTGGCGCAGGGCACGCATTTCCCGGCGCTGGTGCTGTCCCTGCGAGCGCTGCTGCGCAAGGTGCTGCCGCCGCCGGTGATGAAGGCGCTGTCCGAGCGCATCGTCGTGGGCCAGGACTTCGATCGGGACTCGCTGGCCCGGAAGCTCACCACCATGGGCTACCAGTCCAGCCCGCTGGTCGAGGACCCCGGAACGTTCTCGGTGCGCGGCGGCATCCTGGACGTGTTCAGCCCGCTGTACGAGCGGCCGGTCCGGTTCGAGTTCTTCGGAGACACCATCGAGTCCATCCGGGCCTTCGATCCGGAGACCCAGCGCACGGTGGACTCGCTGAAGGAAGTGTACCTGGTGCCCGCGCGCGAGGTGATTCTCTCCGAGCAGACGCGGCCGCGCGCCGAGGCCGCCGCCCGCGCCGTGGCGGACCGCATCAACCTGCCCACCATCAAGCTGCGCGAGCGGCTGGAGGCACTGCGCGAGGGCCTGCCCAGCTTCGGCCTCGAGGGCCTGCTGCCCGGCTTCTTCGAGGGCGGGCTGGGCACCGTCTTCGACTACCTGCGTCCGTGGTCGAAGGAGGCACTGTTCTATTTCGATGATCCGGTGGGCCTGGACCGCGCCGCGGGAGACCTGTGGGAGGAGCTGGAGCGCTCGTCGAAGGAGGCGGAAGAGCGGCAGGAGCTCGTCTTGCCGCCCCAGGAGCACTTCCTCACCCGTGAGCAGGCCGACGCGCAGCTCGCCTCCTGGCGCCTGATGGAGGGCGGAGGCCTGGCACTCACCCCGAGCGAGCAGCCTCCGGTGCTGTTCTCGTTTGGCACCACGCAGGACCTGCGGGACGCGATCCTCGCTCACCACGGTGAGGAGGGCGCGCTCACTCCGCTGGCGGAGCGGCTGCAGCGCTGGCGCGACATGCGGGTGGCCTGCGCGGTGGCCTGCGGCACCCTGAGCCAGGCGGACCGGCTCAAGCGCCTGCTGCTGGACCGCAACCTCATGGTCCGCGTCCACCACGAGCCGATCGAGGATGCGAGCAAGCTGTACGAGCCCTCCGTCTACGCCCACCTCTTCACAGGCGAGGTGAGCCAGGGCTTCGTGGATGGCGCGGGCGGGCTGGCGGTGCTCTCCGATGAGGAGATCTTCGGCGTGCGTGCCCGGCGCCGGGTGCGCCGCTCGAAGAAGACCGAGGCCTTCGGCGCGGGCTTCAAGGACCTCAAGGAAGGCGACCTCATCGTCCACACCGACTTCGGCATTGGCCGCTACGCGGGCCTGACGAAGATGCAGGTGGCCGGGATACCGGGTGACTTCCTCGTCCTGGAGTACGCGGGCAGGGACAAGATCTACCTGCCGGTGAGCCGCATGCGGCTCATCCAGAAGTTCACCGGAGGCAACCCGGACACGGTCCAGCTGGACAAGCTGGGCACCACGAGCTGGGAGAAGACGAAGAAGCGCGTCAAGGAGCAGCTGCTCAAGATGGCGGCGGAGCTGCTGCAGATCGCCGCCGCGCGCAAGGCGCACCCGGGCCACGCCTTCTCCGCGCCGGACCGGTACTTCTCCCAGTTCGAGGCGGACTTCGAGTTCGAGGAGACGCCGGATCAGGCCAAGGCCATCGAGGACGTGCTGTCGGACATGCAGAAGCCGGTGCCCATGGACCGGCTGGTCTGCGGCGACGTGGGCTACGGCAAGACGGAGGTGGCCATGCGCGCCGCCTTCAAGGCCACGCTGGACCACAAGCAGGTGGCGGTGCTGGTGCCCACCACGGTGCTGGCGCAGCAGCACTACCTGTCCTTCAAGAAGCGCTTCAAGGACTACCCTGTCACCGTGGAGGTCATTTCCGGCATGAAGAAGCCCGCCGAGGTGCGCGAGGTGCTCAAGCGCGCCAAGGAGGGCAAGGTGGACATCCTCGTGGGCACGCACAAGCTGCTGGCCGGGGATGTGGCCTTCAAAGACCTGGGGCTGCTCATCGTCGACGAGGAGCAGCGCTTCGGTGTGAAGCAGAAGGAGGCGCTCAAGAAGCTGCGCACCCAGGTGGACGTGCTCACGCTCACCGCCACGCCCATTCCGCGCACGCTGCACATGTCCATGTCCGGAGTGCGCGACATGAGCATCATCGCCACCCCGCCGCAGGACCGGCGCGCCATCCGCACCTTCGTGATGAAGTTCGACCCGCCCGTCATCAAGGAGGCCATCGAGCGCGAGGTGGGCCGCGGGGGACAGGTGTTCTTCGTCCACAACCGCGTGCAGTCCATCGCATCGATGGAAAAGCTGCTGCGCGAGCTGGTGCCCCAGGTGTCCATCGGCGTGGCCCACGGGCAGATGGGCGAGGGCCAGCTCGAGAAGGTGATGCTCGCGTTCACCGAGAAGAAGTTCCAGGTGCTGCTGTGCACCTCGATCATCGAGAGCGGCATCGACATCTCCAGCGCCAACACGATGATCATCAACCGCGCGGATGCCTTCGGCCTGGCACAGCTCTATCAGCTGCGTGGACGCGTGGGCCGCTCGCGCGAGCGCGCGTATGCGTACCTGCTGGTGCCCGCGCGGCGCACGGTGACCCGGGACGCTCAGCGGCGCCTGGAGGTGCTGCAGAACTTCACCGAGCTGGGGGCGGGCTTCTCGATCGCCAGCCATGACCTGGAGATCCGCGGCGCGGGCAACCTGCTGGGCGAGAAGCAGTCCGGCGCCATCGCGGAGATCGGCTTCGACCTGTACGCCCAGCTGATGGAAGAGGCCGTGGCCGAGCTGCAGGGCCAGCCTCCGCGCGTGCAGATCGAGCCGGAGATTACGCTGCCGCTGCCGGCGCTCATTCCGGATGACTACGTGCCGGACGTGCACCAGCGGCTCGTCTTCTACAAGCGCTTCAGCCAGTCCAGCCACCCGGACGAGGTGACGGATCTGCGCGCCGAGTTGGTGGACCGCTATGGCGAGGCACCCGACGAGGTGGACAACCTCTCGGAGCTGACGCTGCTGAAGATCGACATGCGCGACCTGCGGCTGCGCGCCCTGGAGGCCGGCGCTGGCCGCCTGGTGGTGACCCTGGGCGCGGACGCGCTGCTCGATGGGCCCCGGGTTGCCGGGCTGGTGCAGCGGTCCAAGGGCCTCTACCGGCTGACCCCGGACATGAAGCTCATCGCCCGGATTCCCGAGGGCACCAAGGGCCAGGCCCTGGTCGTCGAGGCGAAGAAGGTGATTCGCGACCTGAGTACCTGCGCGCTTCCGCAGGCTTGAGCCACTGGGAAGAGAACGGGGGCGCGGGAACCCTCACCCTCGCCCTCTCCCGGCGGGAGAGGGGATAACCCGGGTGTCCCGGGCTCCCCTTTTCTCAGGTGCTCAGTTCAGCCACTGACGGCGACGGCTCAGCAGCGCCATGCCGATCATCAGCAGCGGCATCAGCGCGCCAGCGGCGGAGCTGTCCGACGAGCAGCCGCAGCCACCGCCGTCCTTGTCCCCGCCCTCTCCGCCCCCGCCTCCGCCCGTCTTCGCCGTCACCGTCACGGACACGCTGTCCTCCACCGCCACACCGCTCGGGTCCGTCACCTTCAGCGTGAACGTGAGCACCGTGTTGGCCGTCACGTCCGGCGTCGCGAAGCTCGCCGTCGCCGTGTTCGCACTGTTCAACGTCACGGACGGCCCGGCCGTTTGAGTCCACGCGTACGTCAGCGTGTCCCCATCCGGATCCACCGCGCTGCCGCTCAGCGTCACGGTGACACCTTCTTCCACCGTCTGGTCCGCACCCGCGTTGACCACCGGCGGGCGGTTCTGCGCTGCCACGTTGCGCACCGTGACATTCACTGTGTCGGTGCTGCTCAGCGTCCCGTCACTCACCGACAGCGTGAAGGTGAGCACCGTGTCCGCCGTCACCTCCGGCGCCGTGAAGCCCGGCTGCGCGGTGTTGCCACCCGTCAGCGTCACCGTTGGCCCGGCCGACTGAGCCCACGTGTACGTCAGCGTGGTGCCCGCATCCGGATCGGACGAGCCGCCGCCGTTCAGCGTCACCACCGTGCGCTCGTCCACCGTCTGGTCCGCACCCGCGTTGGCCACCGGCGCGCGGTTCTGGCCCTGGCCCACGTTGCGCACGGTGATGTTCACCGTGTCCGTGCTGCTCAGCGTCCCGTCGTTCACCGTCAGCGAGAACCGGAGCACCGTGTCCACCGTCACGTTCGGCGCCGTGAAGGTCGGCTGCGCGGTGTTGCCACCCGCCAGCGTCGCCGCCGGCCCCTGCGTCTGGGTCCACGCGTAGTTCAGCGTGTTGCCATCCGGATCCGACGAACCCCGCCCATCCAGCGTCACCGCCGTGCCCTCATTCACCGCCTGGTCTGGGCCCGCGTTGGCCACCGGCGCGCGGTTCTGCGTCACATTGCGCACGGTGATGGCCACCGTGTCCGTGTGGCTCTGCAGGCCGTCGCTCACCGTCAGCGTGAAGGTGAGCACCGTGTTCGCCGTCACGTTCGGCGCTGTGAAGGTGGGCTGTGCCGTATTCGCCCCCGTCAGCGTCACCGTGGGCGTACCGCCAGTCTGGCTCCACGTGTACGTCAGCGTGTTGTTGTCCGGGTCCGACGAGCCGGTACCGTTCAGCGTCACGCTCAGGCCCTCGTCCACCATCTGGTCCGGTCCCGCGTTGGCCACCGGCGCACGGTTCTGGGCCGCGTCGAGTACGGTGATGGCCACTGCGTCGGTGTGGCTCAGCGTTCCATCGCTCACCGTCAGCGTGAAGGTGAGGACCGTCGTGGCCGTCACGCCCGGTGCCGTGAAGGTCGGCTGAGCGGTGTTCCCCCCCGTCAGCGTCACCGGAATGCCGGACGTCACCACCCACTCGTACGTCAGCGTGTCCCCATCCGGATCCGAGCCGCTGCCGGTCAGCGTCACCGTCGTGCCCTCGTTCACCATCTGGTCCGGGCCCGCGTTGGCCACCGGCGCGCGGTTCTGCGCCACGTTGCGCACGGTGACGCCCACCGTATCGGAGCTGCTCATCCGGCCGTCGCTCACCGTCAGCGTGAAGTAGAGCGTGACGTCCGACGTCACGTTCGGAGCGATGAAGGTCGGCTGAGCGGTGTTCGCGCCCACCAGGTTCGCCGGCGGGCCGGCCGTCTGCGCCCACGAGTACGTCAGCGTGTTCCCGTCCGGATCCGACGAGCCCCGGCCATCCAGCGTCACACTCAGGCCCTCGTCCACCGCCTGGTCCGGGCCCGCGTTGGCCACCGGTGCGCGGTTCTGCGACAGGTCGCGCACGTTGATGACCACCGTGTCGGTGTGGCTCAGCGTCCCATCGCTCACCGTCAGCCTGAAGGTGAGCGCCGCGTCCGCCGTCACGTTGGGAGCCGTGAAGGTGGGCTGAGCAGTGTTCGCGCCCGCCAGCGTCACCTGCGGCGTGCCGGCAATCTGCGCCCACGCGTACGTCAGCGTGTCCCCATCGGGATCCGACGAGCCCCGGCCATCCAGCGTCACCGCCGTGCCCTCATTCACCGTCTGGTCCAGGCCCGCGTTGGCCACCGGTGCGACGTTCACGGTGTTGCGCACGGTGATGTTCACCGTGTCCGTGGCGAAGCCCTTGCCGTCGTTCGCGGTGAGCTGGAAGGTGAGCACCGTGTTGGTGCCCACGTTGGGCGCCACGAAGCTCGGCGAGCCGATGTTGGCGTCGCTCAGGCGCACCGACGGGCCCGCCGTCTGCACCCACGAGAGCGCGAGCGCCTCGTTATCCGGGTCCGTCGCCGAGCCGTTCAGCGTCACCGCCGTGGCCTCGTCCACCGTCTGGTCCGGGCCCGCGTTGGCCACCGGCAGGTTGTTGCCCGGGCACTCGTTCTGCTCTACCTGCAGCACCGGGAACGGCAGGTTGGTGATGCCCTCGAAGCGCACGTCATCCACGTCCCAGCCAATCGAGCCCGCCGACACGTCCGTGCCAATGCGGAAGCGGACCTGCACCAACTGCCCCTGGTACGTGGTGCCCAGGTTCACCACCGCCTGCTGCCACGCCGGGTAGCCCGTGCTGATTCCCGCGAAGGCCATG
>DASVVJ010000074.1:0-7680 GCA_036389955.1 Myxococcaceae bacterium | reverse complement strand
TAACGGGCACGCCGGAGATCTCCTCCACGCGCCGCACGTAGCGCTTGGCGTTCTCGGGCAGCTCGTCGAAGGTGCGCACCCCGGCCAGCTTCTCGTCCCAGCCCGGCATCGTCTCGTAGATGGGCTTCACGCGCGCCAGGTCCTCGTAGTCGCCGGGCAGTTCGGTGACACGCTGGCCGTCCAGCTCGTACGCGTTGCACAGTTGCAGGCTCTTGATGCCGGACAGCACGTCCATCTTGGTCAGCGCCAGGCTGCTCAGGCCGTTGACGCGCACCGCGTAGCGCAGCACCACGCCGTCCAGCCAGCCGCAGCGCCGCGGGCGCCCGGTGGTGGCGCCGAACTCGTCGCCCACCTTGCGAAGCTGCTCACCCAGCGCGTCGGTCAGCTCAGTGGGGAACGGGCCTCCGCCCACGCGCGTGGTGTAGGCCTTGCTGATGCCCATGACCTTGTCGATGGCCGTGGGCCCCAGCCCCGAGCCCACCGCCGCGTTGCCCGCCACGCAGTTGGAGCTGGTGACGTACGGGTAGGTGCCGTGGTCCACGTCCAGCAGCGTGCCCTGGGCGCCCTCGAAGAGGATGCGCGCTCCGCGGGCCACCTGCGCCGCCAGGAACAGTGAGGCATCTCCCACGTGCGGGCGCAGCCGCTCGCCCAGCGCGGAGAAGTCCGCGACGAGCTTCGCCGAGTCCAGCTCCGGCACCGGCTCGTTGGCCAGCCGGCACAGCTCGCGCAGCTCCTCCAGCGCCTCGGGCAGCCGCTCCTCGATGCGCTTCTGCAGGCGCGCCGACTGGAGCAGATCCCTCATGCGGATGCCCCGGCGGGCCACCTTGTCCTCGTACGCGGGGCCAATGCCGCGCCCCGTCGTGCCGATGGCGCTGCCGCCCCGGGCCTTCTCGCGGAAAGTGTCCAGCAGCTTGTGCCAGGGGAAAATGACGTGCGCGTTGTCCGAGATGATGAGGTGCGAGTCATCCTTCAGGAATCCGCGCGTCTTGAGCGCGTCGATCTCCCCGACGAGCACCGCCGGATCCACCACCACCCCGTTGCCAATGACGCACGTTTTCCCCGGGTGGAGGATGCCCGAGGGAATCAGGTGCAACACCGTCTTCTGGCCGCCCACCACAAGGGTGTGGCCCGCGTTATTGCCGCCCTGAAACCGCACCACCACCTGGGCGTGCTCGGTGAGCAGGTCAACGACCTTGCCCTTCCCCTCATCTCCCCACTGCGCTCCAACGACGACGACGTTCGGCATGGTGCCGTCGCCTTAGCACGCACCGGGGGAAGGGTGACAGTGTTCCGAGAAGCCACAATGCAGTGCCTGGCAGGTCGCCCTCTCGCGCCCGGGCCAGTCCCTGCGGACATCGCTGCGTGCCAGGGCTTGCACGGCCTGCTCCAGCCGGGCTCCCGCTTCTTCCAGTCCCCCTGGAACGGTGAGCCATTCTGGCTCCGGTGTGGGCTCTCCCAGAAAGGCCACACCTACCCGAACAGGCACCCCTTCACGCACCAGCCGCTTCGCGGCCAGCCCCTGGGCCACCAGTTCGTGGGCCGAGGCCGCCGCGCCCAGCGGGTGGCGGTTACCAGGCCGGTATGCCACGACCCAGGCCTCACCTTCCGGGGTCTCCCACAGCAGATCCAGCTCCCCTTCCACGCCAACCCGGTGCCCGGTGCCCGCTGAGGACAGTTCCAGCACGAAGGGCAGCCCCCGGTGGATGCTCGAGGCGGGGCCTTTGGCCAGCCGCTGGGCAAAGCCGGTGTCGAGGAAGCGCTCCACCATCTTGAGCATCTCCTCCATGCCTTCATCATCGGGAAGCCGGCCCATGTGGCGCAGCTTTGCCTCCAGGTGCGCGCGCCGCTCCGAGGCGGAAGCGCTGGCCATGCGCGTGTCCAGCTCACGGAGCAGCAGCGGCACGAGCTGCGCAGGCCCCCGCGTCTCCAGCCAGGACTCGAGCTCCACCCAGGGCGGCATGCTCCGCGAAGGCAGCTCCCACGGCCGAGCGCCGCGCATGCCGATCTGGTGCACGTAGCGGTAGCGCCGGGGGCAGGCCATGAAGTCCTGCAGGGCCGAGGCCGAGGCGATGGCCACCTGGGGCTCCGGCAAGGTGCCTCCCTCGCGGACACGCTGCACGGCGGCTTCGACGCGCTCCGCCGCGTCCTGGAGTTCGTCCGCGCTCGGTGGCACCGGATCCGCGGGCGGGGGCAGCTTGCTCACGTCCACATCCAGCACCCGCTCTCGCAGGCCGGCGTCCACCTCCAGGCGCCCGTCGAGCATGAGCCACCAGGATTCGCCGGCCCCGCGCTCCTCCGAGCCGGAGAGGATGAGCATGTCCCGGGCGCGGGTCAGCGCCACGTAGAGCAGGCGCCGGTACTCGGCCAGCTCGCGGGACTTCAGCTCCTTCTTCACCTGCTCGAAGCGGCTGGAGCTGAAGTCCTCCAGCGTGTCCGGCAGCCACGGGCGCAGGGCCAACCCGTGCGTCCGCTCGAAGTAGGCGCGGGCGGTCGTGGAGCGGCGCTTGCCTCCGAGCGCCGGCACCACCACCACCGGCCACTCGAGCCCCTTGGCGCGGTGGATGGTGAGGATCTGCACCGCGCGGGGATCTCCCGCATCCAGCAGGTCCGCCTGGGCCTCGGTGGGATCCGAGTCGGCCAGCATCCGCAGCTCGCGGGCGAAGGCCACGCAGCCGCCCGTGCCCCGCTCGTCCCGCCGGCCCGCCAACGTCAGCAGCTTGTCGATGTTGGCGCTGGCCTGCTCCGCGTATGGAGTGCCGGCCATCGCCTCGCGGTAGCCCGTCACGTCCAGCGCCACCTGCAGCAGGGCTCTCACGCCGAGCCTGTCCCTCTCGCGCCGCAGGGATGGCAACGCCGCCAGGAAGCGCTCCAGCCGGACCCGCTCCTTCACGGGCAGCTCGCACGCGGACAGGTCCTTCTTCTGAACCTCCGCCAGCGAGAGTCCCCGCTCGCCCACCAGCCGGAACAGGGACGCGTCCGACAGGCCCACCAGCGGCGAGCGCAGCACCGCCGCCAGCGCGAGCGAGTCATCCGTGTCCGAGAGCAGCGCCAGCAGCGAGGCCAGGTCCAGCACCTCCTGAGCCCCGTAGAAGCCACGTCCGCGCAGCACCCGGTGCGGCACACCGTGACGGATGAGGGCCTGGCGGTACACCTCCAGGTGCGTGAAGGTCCGCAGCAGGATGGCGACCTCTCCGCCGCGAGCGGGGCGCAGCTTTTGCCCATCCTCGTGCGCCACGCACGGCACCGCGCCGGGTGCCAGCATCACCCGCAGGCGCCGGGCCACCGCCTCGGCGTCGTTCTCCCGCGCCTCCGCCGTGGTCTCGGCCTCGCCGATGAGCAGCCGCTCCACCGCGGGCCCTTCCGCGAGCTCCCGGCGCACCGGGGACAGATCGTCCTCCGCGGGCACGTACACCACTTCATAAGGACGGGGCGGATCGCTGGCCACCAACACGCCGGCGAAGGCCTTGTTGAAGAAGTCCAACAGCGCCGGCACCGAGCGGCGGTTGTCGCGCAGGAAGTCCCGCGCTCCGCCTTCCGAGACGATCTTGTCCGCCAGCATCGTGAAGACCGAGACGTCCGCGCCACGGAACTCGTAGATGGACTGCTTGCGGTCACCCACCGCGCACAGGAACGCGGGCTCCATGGGCAGCACGGCCCGCAGGTCCTGCTCGGGAGGCACGGGCCTCGCGCCCCCCTCGCGCCGCTCCGCCAGGAGCAGCACCAGCTCGAGCTGCAGGCGGTTGGTGTCCTGGAACTCGTCCACCAGCAGCGCACCGATTCCCGCCTGCACCTGGCGGCGGAAGGCGGGGTGGTCTCTCAGCAGATCGCGCGCCTTCACCAGCAGGGCGTTGAAGTCGAAGACGTTGCGCCGGGTGAACTCGAGCTCGTGCCGCTCTTCCACCTGGGTCAGCAGCGTCCGGAAGGTGGCCTCGAAAGGCGCGGTGCGCCACGCGGCGAACGCATCCTCCAGCCGCATCACCGAGCCATCGCTCTTGCCGAAGGTCAGCCAGTACACCGACCGGACAGGCCCCGCCGCGCCCTTGCTCTGCCGCGCGAAGTTGCGGCCGTCCGCCAGGAACGCGGCCTTGAGCGAGGGCAGCCGGTCCGCCTCGAAGAAGTTCTCCGGCGTCATCCCCGTCAGGGCGCGCTCGCACGCACTGATGAGGGTTCGCCACTCGAGCTTGGCGTCCAGCGCCCGGGCCTGCGCGCAGAAGCCCTGGGCCTCCCGGATGAGCGCCTCCAGCTCCGCGCGCGAGTCGGCCGGGTTGGCCACGGCCGCCGTGGCCGCGCGCAGGCCTTCCTCGCGCAGCTTGACGTAGACCTGGCGCAGCGAGGACACCAGGCCGTCGGAGAACCCCTGGCCCGAGAACGTCAGCTCCTGGCACAGCTCGCGCGTCAGCGCGTCGCCCGCCTCCAGCGCGTCCAGCACCACGCGCTCGCACACGTCCTGCAGCAACCCCATCGCCTCCAGCTCGTCGAGCACCTCGAAGGCCGGATCGATCCCCAGGCCCGGCGGGGCCCGGCGCAGAAGCTGTCCACAGAGCGAGTGGAACGTGCCCACCGTGGCCGAGCCCAGATCCTCTCGCAGCGCGCGCCACGTGTCCTGCGTGGGAAAACGGCGCCCCAGCCGCTCCAACGAGGCGCGCAGCTCCGGCTCCCGCGCCTCGCCCTGGGCCAGCGCGTCCAGACGGGCCCGCGTGCGCGCGCGCATCTCCGCCGCCGCCTTGTCCGTGAACGTCAGCATGCACAACCGCGACGGCCTGATCGCCGGGCCCGCCTCACGCGCTCCGGCGAACAGGTGCAGCACCATCGTCACCAGGCTGTACGTCTTCCCCGCTCCGGCGCCCGCCATGAGCGCCAGGTTGCGCTCCAGCGCCAGAGGTGCCGCCTCACTCATGCCCCTTCCTCCACCACCCGCCGCTCGGTAATCCGGCACACCGACCGGTAGCCGCAACCTCCGCAATCCTTCGGGCGCATCGCGAACCGGCCCTCTCGCGTCGCGCTCACCAGGTTCTCCACCGCGTTGGCCAGGTTGAGCCCGCCCTCCTCCGCCAGCTTCGCGCGCACCGTCGGATCGGTGGACAGCATCGCCTCGATCTCCTCGGGCGACAGCACCTTGTCCAGCCGCACCGTGCGGCCCGTGCGCAGCGAGAACCACGCCGCGTTGCGCGCCTTCAGGTGCCCACTGGCGCGCGCCGCGTAGAGGTACAGCGGCAGCTGGAAGTCCGAGGACAGCAGCTTGTTGCGCAGCCGCCGCTCGTCCAGGTGGCCGGACTTGTAGTCGATGACGCCAACGTCCTCGCTGCCCTTGTCCAGCCGGTCGATCTTCCCCTCGAAGTAGATGGGATCCTTGCCCGCGAAGAGGACCACGTCCTTCCACGTGTCCTGCTCCGCTTTGGGACCGAACTTCAGCTCGAAGCCCTCGGGCAGGTAGCGCTCGAAGGGCAGGCCCCGAAGCTCGTCCGCCAGGATGCGCCGCACCATGGCCTTCGCCCGCTCCTTCGCGAGCTGCCACAACACCGGGTGCCCCACGTGGTTGCGCTCTTCGAAGTGGCGCACCGCCACGGCCAGCGCCTCGTCCAGCACGTCCGCCGGAATCTCCTCCAGCCCCTTGCCCAACAGCCCCTTCTGCTGAAGCTGCTGGAACACCTCCTCCACCACCCGGTGCCAGAACGTGCCGCGCCCGCGCGCGTCGAACTCCTCGCCCGGCTCCTCCGGCTCGGCCACCTTCAGCCCGTACGTCAAGAAGCCCTGGAAGCCGCAGTTACCGAAGCGCGCCAGCGCCGAGGCCGACAGCGGCTTGTCGGGGTCGAAGCGGAACGTCTCGCGCAGCGCCTCGCGAACCCCCGGGCCGTCCACCGCGCCCGAGTACGGACCGACGCGGCTGTCCGCGTGGGTGAAGAAGTGCAGGCGCTCCACTTCCACCCGGGCCAGCTCGTACGCCGCGGTGAACCACGGCTCGTCCTCGAAGCGCCGCCGCAACAGCGGCCCCGCCACGTCCGGCTCGGTGACGCGCAGCTTCGGCGAGGCCATCGTCTCCAGCGCCACGCGCTGGCGAAGCTCCGCCTCCGTGAGCACCTCGTCCAGCGCAGGCACCGGCATCAGCGAGCGCGTCTCCCACGTCATGCCCGTAAGCCGCCGCACCTCCTCCAGGAACGCCGAGGCCACCTGCTCCTGCCCGCCCGTCGCCGCCACCGAGAACGACAGGCTCACCCGCTCCTCGGCCGCCAGCAGCACGCTGGCGAACAGCAGCCGGTCCTCCGTGAGCCGCCAGGGCGCGCGCTCCTCGAACTCGCCGCCCGTGAGCCGGAACACCTCGCGCCCCAGCCGCTTGTTGCACTCGACCCGGTCCGCGTCGCCAAACAGCGGGTGCGGCTCCTGGCGGCCCGGGAAGCGGCCCTCGGTCATCCCTGCCAGGAAGAGGTAGCCGAACGTGCGGCCCGGCAGCTCGCGAACGTCCAGCACCTCCACCGCGCCCGAGCTGGGCCCGCGCGCCGGCAGGTACGCCTCGCGCATCGCGTCCGCGATCCACCGCCCGAAGGTGCGCCGAGAAAACCGGGGGCCTCCGCCCACCCGGCGCAGCGCCCGCTCCAGCTCGCTCACCCGCGACTGCAGCGCGTTGCGCGCGGCATCGTCCCGGGCCCGGGCCTCCAGCGCGTACTCTCCCAACAGGCCCTCGGCGCGCGGCTCCAGCTCGCCCTCCGAGTCCAGCAGCCCCAACTGCCTCACCACCTTCCACCACGCCCCGAGCAGCTCCAGCGCGCTGCCTTCCTGAGGAATGCGCCGGCACTCTTCCATCAGCCGCGTGCACCGCTCGCGCAGCGCGCGCGCGGCGTGGGCACGGGGGTCCTTCGAGGCCATCATGCGCTTGGCCAGCCCGTCCAGGCGCACCTCGTAGGCCCCGCGGCCGCGCTGGGCTCCCAGCCGGTCATCCCGCACCGCCGCCAGCGTGAAGAGCACCGAGGGCGCCTCGGGGGCGCCTCGCGAGAGCGTCGGGGCATAGCGGCTCGACACCAACTCCGCCACGCGCCGGGCCGGGAAGCCGTCCTCCACGAGCAGCGGCAGATCCAACGCCAGCCGCACCGGGCCGGTGAGCGCGAGCGGCTCGGCGCGCGGCAGACGCACCGCAACGCCCAGCTCCTCCAGCGCCTCGGCCAGCCACCGCGCCTCCGGCCCCAGCTCACGCCAGGCCACGGCGATCCGGTCCGGCGGCACGCCGTCGGACACCAGCCGCCGCACGTCCCGGGCAATCTGCCGGGCCTCGTCCCGCGCCGTGCCCATGCTCCACATCGACAACGTGCCCGCCGCCGTGGCCGCCAGCGCCCCGCGCGGCACCTGCGGAGAGAACAGCCGCCGTCCCAGCTCCGCCAGCGGACGGGCCTCGAAGGTGAGGTCCGCTTTGAAGAGGTCCACGTGGCCCACCACTTCGCCCCGGCTCTCGAAGGCCCGGAACAGGGACGCCAGCGCCGCGTCCGCCACCTGCGAACCGCCCACCGGCGTCTCCACCCGCAGGGAGACGCGCCGCGCCTCGCATACCGTGGACAGCGTCAGCAGCAGCTCCAGGCTCGAGGGGCGCACGTCATACACGCCGTGCAGCACCAACGCGCCCACGTCCTCCCACGCCGAGGGCCACGCCCCACGGGCCAGCGCCTCGCGAGAGCCCCGCAGCACGTCTTCACG
>DASVVJ010000073.1:0-5496 GCA_036389955.1 Myxococcaceae bacterium | reverse complement strand
CTGGGTGCAGGCGAGCGGGCGCGCGTACTACGACGAGAAGACGGGCCAGGCCACGCGCATGGCGGGCACGGTCGCCAACATCGACGAGAGCAAGACCCAGGAGGCCCGCTTCGAACTCGCCGTCGCGTCGGCCGGCCTGGGGCTCTGGTACCGCGATCTGCCGCAGCGGACGATCAACTGCAACGCCATCTACCGGGCTCAGCATGGGCTTGCCGTGGAAGGCCCGGTGACCCTGGAGGAGCTGAACCGGGGGATTCATCCGGACGATCAGTCCCGAGTGGACCAGGCGGTCCGGCTCGCGATCGAGGATGGGGCTCCGTATGATCTCGCGTACCGGGTGCTGCTCGGCCAGGGCGAGGCAGCCCAGCTCCGGTGGATTCGCTCCATCGGCCGGGTCTTCCCCGACGCACGGGGCCGGCCGCAGCGGTTCGACGGCATCACCCTGGACATCACCGCCGAGCGGCAGCTCGAGGAGTCCCTGCGCAAGACGCTGATCGAGAAGAACGAGTCGCTGCACACCCTGGAGCTCGTCAACACGACGGGCCAGGCCCTGGCTGCGGAGCTGAAGCTCGAGAAGCTGGTGCAGGGCGTGACCGATGCCGCGACCCAGCTCTCCAAGGCCTCGTTCGGCGCGTTCTTCTACAACGTGCTCAACGAGCGGGGGCAGAGCTACATGCTGTACACGCTCTCGGGGGTGCCGAGAGAGTCCTTCGAGAAGTTCCCGATGCCCCGGGCGACCCGGGTCTTCGAGCCCACGTTCAAGGGCGAGGGCATTATCCGGAGCGAGGACATCACGAAGGACCCGCGGTACGGACACAACCCTCCCTATCAGGGCATGCCCGGCGGCCACCTGCCCGTGCGCAGCTACCTGGCGGTGCCGGTGGTGTCCCGCTCGGGAGAGGTGATCGGCGGGCTGTTCTTCGGCCACCCCACGCCGGGCGTCTTCTCCGAGCGGGAAGAGAAGCTGGTGGTGGGGCTGGCGGCCCAGGTGGCGGTGGCGATGGACAACGCCCGGCTGTTCCAGCGCGCGCAGGAGGCCATCACCTCGCGAGACACGTTCCTGTCGATCGCCTCGCACGAGCTGCGCACGCCCCTCACCTCGATGAAGATGCACGCGCAGCACATGCGCAAGCGTCTTGCCACCAACGCGCCGGCCGCCTTCACCCCCGAGAGCGTGGCCCGGCTGGTGGACCAGACCGAGCGCTCCATCGGCAAGCTCAGCCGGCTCGTCGAGGACATGCTGGACATCTCGCGCATCGCCACCGGACGGTTGAACATGCAGCTGGAGCCGGTGGAGCTCAGCACGCTCACGCGCGACGTGCTCGAGCGCTTCAGCCAGCAGCTCACCGAGGCCGGCAACACGCTGGAGCTGCACCTGGCACCCGGCATCGTGGGCCGGTGGGACCATGATCGGATCGAGCAGGTGCTGGCCAACCTGCTCACCAACGTTCTCAAGTACGCGCCGGGAACTCCGGTGAAGGTGAGCACGCGAGAGGTGGGCAACTCCGCCATTCTCGAGGTCGAGGACCGGGGGCCGGGCATCGCGCCGGAGGACCAGCCCCGGGTCTTCGAGCGCTTCGAGCGGCTGGTGGCCGCCAACCAGGTCAGCGGCCTGGGCCTGGGCCTCCACATCGCCAAGCACATCGCCGAGGCGCACGGCGGGACGATCCGGGTGCGCAGCGCCCCCGGCGAGGGCGCCAGCTTCATCGTGGAGCTGCCTGTCTCGGGCCCCTCGGAGCCCCAGGACAAGGAGCGATAGCGGCTCCGCCGGCCTGGGGCAGGCTACCTGTGGGCCGGCAACAGCAGCGAGAAAGTGGTGCCCTGGCCCACCCGGCTCTCCACCTGCAGCTCTCCGTCCATCTTCTGGACGATGGCGTGGCTGATGGACAGGCCCAGCCCCGTGCCGACGCCCGCGGGCTTGGTGGTGAAGAACGGATCGAAGATGCGCGGCAGCACCTCCGGGGAAATGCCGTGGCCCGTGTCGCTGATGGAGATGCGCACCCGATCGCCCTCCCGCCGCGTGCTCACGCGCAGCAGGTGCTCGCTGGGAGGGCCGGGCTGCATGGCATGCACCGCGTTGATGACGAGGTTGAGAAACACCTGGCCCAGCCGGCCTTCGTTGCCCAGCACCTGCGGCAGCGCCGCGGCGTAGTCCTTCTCCAGGCGGGCCGTCTGCTTCAGCTCTCCCTGGGCGATGTGCAGCACCGAGTCCAGCGTGGCGTGGATGTCCAGCAGGCACAGGCTGTCGTCCTCCCCCTGGTACGACAGGTAGCGCATGCCGCGGACGATGTCCTGAATGCGCGTGCACCCATCGATGCAGTCAGCGATCAGCTCACGGACGGGAGCCAGCGCCTTGGCCAGGGCGGGTGGTAGCGGGGACTGGGTGGCCCAGTGCGCCTCCAGCTCGGCCCACCGCATGCGCAGGTAGTCGAGATTGGCGAGGACATACGCGCTGGGGTTGTTGATCTCGTGGGCGATGCCCGCCGCCAGCACACCCATGGCCATCAGCCGATCGTTCTGGATGCTCTGCTGCTCCAGCCGGCGCTTCTCCGTGAGATCGTGGGCCACGAGCAGCAGGCGCCGCGAGTCTCCGGCGGCTTGCAGCGAACCGACGATCTGCAGCGCCACGCGCTTGCCCGAGGCGGAACGCAAGCCCTGATCCTCCAGCCGCAAGGGCCCCCGGTTGAGCAGCTCCTCCAGCGCGGCGCGCAGCGGAGGCTGCTCGGGCTCGGGGGCAAGCGAAGCGAACGCGGTGCCCAGCAGCTGCGTGCCTGGCTGCCCGACCAGCTGCTGTGCCACCGGGTTGAGTTCGAGGATGCGGCCCTGCTCGTCGAGGACGAACACCGCGTCCAGCGAGGTCTCCATCAGCCGGCGGATGCGCTCGCGGGCGGTATACACCTGGGTCTCCAGGCGCGTGGCGTACTGCTCCACCTGGCGCAGGGCCTGCTCGAGCGCGGCCTCCTGCTGCTTGCGCTCGGTGATGTCCGCGAAGATGCCCAGCACGGCCCACAGCTGGCCTTCTGGATCCCTCAGAGGCACCTTGCTCGTCAGCAGCCAGCGCTCGACTCCGCCCGAGCCGCGGATGGGCTCCTCGATGCTGAGCTTGGGCTCGCCGCTGTCCAGCACCTGCAGATCATCGCGGCGGTAGGCCTCGATCTGCTTGGCGGGGAAGCCCAGGTCATGGTCCGTGCCACCGATGATCTCCTCGGGGCTGGCCCGGCCCACCATCCGGGCGAAGGCCTCGTTGCAGCCCTGGAAGACGCCCTGACGATCCTTCCAGAAGATGGAGTAGGGGATGTGGGTCAGCACGCTCTTGAACAGCTCGCGCTGGGCGCGCAGCTCGCGCTCGATGCGCCGCCGCTCGTGGATCTCGGTCTGCAGGCTCTGGTTGAGCGCGTGCAGGCGCCCCCGGGCCTCCTCGAGCTCGGCGTTGCGCTCCTGGGCCTGCTGAAGCTGGAGCCGCAGGTGCAGCCGGGTCTCGAGCTGCCGCGCCAGGTGCTCCAGGGCGCGTTGCTGGGACGCGCTCAAGCGGCGCGGGGTGTGATCGAGCACGCACAGGGTGCCAATCCGGAAGCCGTCCTCGCTGTGCACCGGCACACCGGCGTAGAAACGGGCGAATGGCTCTCCCGTCACGGAGGGGTTGTCGCGGAAGCGCGTGTCCTGCCGCAGGTCCTCGACGCAGAAGACGCCCTCCTGCTTGATGACGTGGGTGCAGAAGGAGCTGGCGCGCTCGAGCCGCGCCATGAGCGTGTCCCCCACCTGGGCCTTGATCCACAGGTGCTCCCGGTCCACCAGGGCCATGAGCGCGATGGGCACCTGGCAGAGCTCCGCGGTGAGCTGGACAAGGGTGTCGTACTCGGGATCGGGCGGCCCATCGAGCAGCCCGTACCGGTACAGAGCCCGAAGGCGCTGCTCTTCATTGACTTCGTGTCCGCCGCCCAGGGCGTGAGACGAAAGCATGGTGAACGACCCCCCCATCGGCCTGAGGGAGGGGCTCAGGCCGACGTGGAGCGAACCAAAGGGCCGGTGGCACCATGTTGTCAATCCACCGCCGTTGGCTGGTGGACTTACGCAGCGCGGGCGATGCGCCGGTAGCGCGCCTCGATGAAGAGATAGAGCGCGTAGGCGAGCAGCCCGGCCGAGGTGAGCCCCAGCAGCAGAGCGCCGTGGGGCTGGCGCGCCAGCAGGGCCAGCGCCTCTCCCACACCCTTGGCCTCGCCCGGATCGGACTGGAGCGCGGCGCGCAGGAAGAAGCCCCCCATGATGAGGAACACCCCGCCCCGGGCGACCAGGCCGAAGCGGCACAGTTGCACGGCCTGGTGGGAGCGGCGCGGGTTGAGGCTCCGGAGATCGAGCTTCTGGCGGAAGCGTGTGGTGTACGCGCTGACGAACTCCTTCACCGCGTAGACGATGATGCCCACGCCCACGAGCGCCACGAGCACCTGGCCCAGGGGCTGCTCGAGCAGCTTGGCCGTCCAGTGGCGGGTGTCGTGGCCTCCTCGCTGAGGGTTGCCGAGGGCCAGCTGCACGGCGGTCACCGCGAGGCCGGCGTAGATGGCGCCGCTGCCGAAATAGAGCAGGCGCTTGGCGAGCGCCTTTCCCCGAGCGCCCACACGCTCGGGATCCACGAAGGCCTGAACCCAGCGCCACACGACGAAGCCGGCCAGTCCCACGGCCAGCAATCCGAGAAGGAACTTGCCAAAGGGCTGACGGGCAATGCTCTCCAGGGCACCGTGGCTGTCGGTGGTACGTCCACCTTCACCCAGGGCCAGCCGCAGCGCCAACGCACCGATGATGGCGTACACCACGCCCTTGGCGCCGTAGCCAATCCGTGCGCAGCGCTCCACCCAGCCGCCGCGCGCCACCGTGCGTACATCGGGCAGCCGCCCAAAGCCGGGGCTGCGTGTCACGTTCAGCGTCGCCATGTTCCCCCTCCCTCGTTGCGCCGCTAACGGTGCTCACGCAGAGCCCCCACGCCAGCGGGTGGCTGACTGCCTGCTCACCGGACCGCCAGCGGCGGCTCACGGGTTACCGCTGGCGTAGGCCCACAGCTCGATGGGAGTGGCGTAGTAGATCCAGCCGAAGAAGCCGCCCACGGCCGAGTGCGCGGGAGGGCGGAAGTAGGCCTTCTGGCGCACGCCCACCAGCTTCAGCAGCCCGCCCAGGGTGAGGGTCCACAGCACCTGCAGGGTGAAGGTGATGATGTACGAGGCGGCCACCATGGGCAGGTAGACGGGCCCGAAGATGCGGGCCTGCAGCAGGTGCATCTTCTCGTGCTGGCCCGCGCCGCCGATGTTCACGGTGCCCAGCGTCTGCAACACGTCGTGGCCAAAGGAGCCGCCCGGGTGGGGCCGGTAGACGATCCACCCCTTGCCCTCGGACTCGGCCTGCGAGAGCCCGCCGAACCACACATAGACGAGGTTGCCCACGACGAAGCCGAACAGGGTGTTGGGCAGGCTCCAGGTGAGATCGACGATCAGCTCCGCCCAGCCCTGG
>DASVVJ010000072.1:0-4558 GCA_036389955.1 Myxococcaceae bacterium | reverse complement strand
CCGCGCCACGTGTCCATCCACGTGGGCGGCTTCGTCATCACCCGCGAGCCGCTGGTGGACATCATCCCGGTGGAGAACGCGGCGATGAAGGGCCGCACCGTCATCCAGTGGGAGAAGGACGACACCAACGCGCTGGGCGTGCTCAAGGTGGACTTGCTGGCCCTGGGCATGCTCACCGCGGTGGCCAAGTGCCTGGCGCTCATCCAGAAGCACTTCGGGCGCGAGCTGTCGCTGGCCACCATTCCCCCGGAGGATCCCAAGGTCTACGACATGCTGTGCGAGGCGGACACGGTAGGCGTGTTCCAGATCGAGAGCCGGGCGCAGATGAACATGCTGCCCCGGCTCAAGCCTCGCACCTTCTATGACCTGGTGATTGAAATCGCCCTCATCCGCCCGGGGCCCATCGTCGGCAACATGGTGCACCCGTACCTGCGGCGCAGGGACGGGCGCGAGGTGCCCACGTACCCGACGCCCGAGGTGCGTGACATCCTCGAGAAGACGCTGGGCGTGCCGCTCTTCCAGGAGCAGGCGATGAAGCTGGCCATGGTGGCAGCGGGGTTCACGGCGGGCGAGGCGGACGGGCTGCGGCGGGCGCTGGGCCACAAGCGCGCCGAGCAGCTTCTGGAGCCGTACCGCCTGCGCTTCGTGGAGGGTGGCACCAAGCGTGGCTACTCGCAGGCTTATATGGAGGAGCTGTTCGACCAGTTCCGCGGCTTCGCGCACTACGGCTTCCCCGAGTCCCACTCGGCTTCGTTCGCGCTGATCGCCTACGCGTCCTCGTGGCTCAAGTGCCACTACCCGCAGGCCTTCACCTGCGCGCTGCTCAACTCGCAGCCCATGGGCTTCTACGCGCCCCACACGCTGGTGGCGGACGCCAAGCGCCACGGCGTGGAGGTGCGGCCAGTGGACGTGCGCCACTCGGACTGGGACTGCACGCTGGAGGAGGGCGGAGCGCTGCGGCTGGGCCTGCGCATGGTGCGCGGCCTGGGCGAGCCGGCCGGCAAACGCGTGGCGGCGGCCCGGGGCGAGGGCTACCCGAGCGTAGGCGAGCTGGCGCGGCGGGCCCGCATTGCCCGGCACGAGCTGACGCGGCTGGCGCTGGCCGGGGCCATGGCCTCGCTGTGCGGCGGCTCGCGGCGCCAGGCGCTCTGGGAGATCCAGGCACTGGGACCGCTGGACTCGGACGATCTGTTCTTCGGCATGTCCATGGACGGCACGAAGGTGGAGCTGCCGCCCATGAGCACGGCCGAGCGGGTGACGGCGGACTTCGAGACGGTGGGCGTCTCGCTGGAGAAGCACCCGCTGGAACTCTTGCGCCCGGCGCTGCGCAAAATGGGCGCCGTGTCCGCCGAGGGGCTCAAGCAGGTGTCCTCGGGCCGGCGCGTGGCCGTGGGTGGAATGCTCATTACCCGGCAACGCCCTCCTACCGCCAAGGGCATCTGCTTCATCTCCCTGGAGGACGAGACGGGTATCGCCAACCTGGTGGTGCCACCCGACGTGTACGAGCGGTGCCGACGCGACATCCACGGCGCTCTGTTCATCGTGGGCGAGGGCGTGCTGGAGCGCTCCGGCAAGGTGCTCAACGTGAAGACGCACCGGGTCAGCGCGCTGGATGGGCTCCTCGGGTAAAGCTGCCCTTACCGAAGGAGTAATTAATTTGCGCAATGCGTCAGTTGCGGCTTGTTAGCAATTCTTCTGTTTTTCCTGGAAATAAATCTTGGACTGTCTGTACCTTGCACGCCTCCCAATCCCCCGGGAGCCTAGGAGGCAGTCCATGTCCCTTCGTAACCTTCGCAATGCGTCCGCCGCGTGCGCGGTCGCCGCCACTGTGGTGAGCGGATCTGCGTTCGCCAGCACCATCAACCAGAACACTTCCTGGACCATCAACCGCAGCGGTGCCACGGGCACTTACCGCGTGGTGGCCTACGGCGATTCGATCTTCGCCGGCTACAACGGCAGCCTGTTCAGCGTGGCCCGCCGTGCGGCCCCGTACACCAGCGGCGAGTACCTGGGTAACCAGTGGAACGCCAACATCGAGGTGGTACGCCGCACCAAGTCGGGCGCCAAGGCGGACGACATCTACAACAACAAGATCGTCGCCGAGCGCTCGTACATGCAGACGGCGAACACCCGCGTGGTGGTGTTCGAGATGTGCGGCAACGACTACCTGCAGGCGCGCAGCGCGTTCAAGGATCAGACGGGCACGTGCAGCTACGCCGGGCTGGACACGGCGCTGGCCAACTGCGCCAACTACACGCAGCGGGCCATGCAGGCCATCAACACGTACGCGACGGCGGCCAAGTCGAAGATCGTGATGAACATCTACTACCCGGGCTTCAACGCGGACAACGTGCTGACCGCGTGCACGGATCCGGCCACGGGCGTGAAGATCAACCGCCGCGACAAGTTCCTGCCCTACCTGCTCAAGAGCAACTGGCGCACCTGTAACCTGGCGGCCCAGTACGGCTTCCAGTGTGCCGACGCGTTCGCCGAGAGCATGGCGGCCGACTACGACACCAACGGCGATGGCCAGGTGGACTCCGACGCGATCCGTTACCGCGCTGGCGAGACCGAGGCGGACTACGTCAACCGCATCCTGGCGCTGAAGGGCACGCTGCGTGACTCGAACACGAAGCTGGTCAGCTCCGGGCTGAGCTTCGACTACCTGCAGTCGGACGACACGCACCAGACGTACTACAAGTCCACGATCGGCACGGGCTCGGGCTCGGCGGCGCCGGACTTCACCTCCGCGCAGATCGTCGGTGGCAAGAACCCCGAGTGGAACAAGTGGGGCCATGAGCGCACCGGCTGGTCGCTGTCCACGTACAACCCGGCCGCCCCGTAGTTCTCTGCACTGAGCCCTCTCCCTTCGGGAGAGGGACAGGGTGAGGGTTCCCACGGCCCTGGACTGTCTGGAAACAGACGATCCAGGGCCGTGTCACGTACGGGTTCACCGGTCGGGACGCGGGAGCGCTCCGAGGGGAGCCCTCGGCGGTCAACGGGCGGGGATGCGGGACCTCCGCCACCTTCGCGATTCCGAAGTCCAGTCTACGAGCCCTCGGGCCCGAGCAGCGCCGCGAGGAACAGCTCATAGGTCAACTCGGCCACGGGCCGTTTGTCTCGCCGTGCCTGAGTGCGCAGGGCTTTGGGCAGTGAGCAGGGCTTGCCGCGCTCTCCATCGCGCAGCTGCACGTACCCTCGCTCGGAGAAGCCGACCACCTGCCACCCACGCTTGCGGAGCGCCTGGCTGAGATCATCGGTGAGCTGGTGGTGCAGGGCCTTGGCCAGCGGCAGCGTGCCGAAAATGGCGCTGTGCCAGCCGTGCTCGGCCTCGTGCCAGCCGCGAGCGCGAAGGTAGTTGGCCTTGCGGGCCAACGAGAGCCCGCCGACGTGGCGCTCGAGTTTCATGGGCTCGAAGCGCTCAGCCGAGGAATCGCTGCGCCATGAGCGCGGGGAAGCCGGCGTAGTAGACGAGGCGGCACAGCCACTCGGCGGCGAGCCGGACGCCCCGGGCGCGCGTGGGCAGCAGCCAGGTGAGGGGGAACGCGAGCGCCTCGGCGAGCAGGCGCCAGAAGCAGGCGAACAGCAGCAGGCCGGTGGTGAAGCCGATCCAGTAGCCCGCGAAGGTCTTCAGATAGGCCCCGAGGCCCAGCGCGTCGTACTCGCCGAAGGCCCCACCGTAGGTGATGATCTGGTGCGCCCGGAACATGACGCCAGTGGGGAAGAGCGGGAACAGGCCGAACTTGAAGGCGGGCTTGTCCCAGAAGCGGGGCCGCCAGTCATGGCGGGCCTGGCCGAAGCGGGAGGCGGGGTGCGCGGCCGCTGCGTTGGCCGAGGGCAGCGTGCTGCCCAGCGCGGTGAGCAGCGGGGTGGGGTTGGGCACCTGGAGGCGGTACTGGAAGCGCCTCCCCGACTTCATCCGCAGCGCCACGCCGGCGCCGGGCAGGGGGAAGCGCCAGGGCTCGACGCCGGTGACGGACTCGCGAGGGATCTCGAAGCGCACGCCGCGCCGCTCCAGCACGAGCCGGGCGGGCTCTATGTGGAGCGTGGAGGCATTGAAGAGCCGCAGCAGCCAGGCAAGCACCATGGGCAGGAGCGAGAAGGCCCCCAGGCGGAGCAGCATGTCCAGCGGGGACAGGACGTCGTAGCCTTCGAGGATGCCCAGCAGGGAGAGGGTGACCAGGTGGAGCAGGTTCCCCGCGCTGAGCACCTGGGCCGCGGCTGCCAGGAGCCGGAGCGCGGGGCTCCAGGCGTAGACGGGGAAGGGGGCTGCGGCGTCATCGCCGGCGCTGGGGGGCGGCACGGGCTCGGCTGCGGCGTGCATGGCTCTCGGAGGGGCGGTTGGCCTGGGCCAGAGGGGCCAGTACTATACGCAGCCTGGAGGTCACGAGCGAGTATGCCGGAGCAGCCACCGGCCCACGGGCGGCGCGTCGACAGCGATGGAGTCGTCAGGGTCGAGCAGCGGCGCTCCAGCGGCGTCGCGTGGGTGCTCGGCGTGGGGATTGGCCTGACCTGCGTGTGCCTGGTGCTGAGCGCCTGGTGGGTGCTGGACACGCCT
>DASVVJ010000071.1:0-18586 GCA_036389955.1 Myxococcaceae bacterium | reverse complement strand
CGGCTTGGTTCCCGCTTTACCGCCGAGTGAACCCGAGAAGACACCCACCGCCAGATTACCGATGACGTCAACGCAGACGCCAACCGCCCCACTGAAGGTGGCGAGCTGTTCCCGGCGGCTCACCATTCCCTCGACCGCTTGACTTACCCATCCGCCATAGTGCTGCATTTCCTGCTCGGTGATGTCCACCCATTGTCTCGCCTCGTGCGCCGCTCGTTCTGACTCGAAGCGCTGCTGGCTTCTGGTCCAGCGGTATTGGACAATGCCTGGCTCAGTCGTCTGCCACTCTAAACGCCAGATGTACTGCCCTTGCGCGAAACGAATCAGAATCTCACCATGGAAATCTAAACCTCCCGTGAAAGGTTTTCCCGACATCACAGGTCGGTTCAGCGCGGCGAGGTAAAGCTGCAACTTCAAACGGCCTGTCTGGAGACCGTTTTCATTCCAAGGCTTTACTTCGAAGACGTCGCGTTTGGTGCCATCAGCGATATCCGGACGCAATTCACGCTCGTTTGGGAGAAGCTTGGATATGTTCCCGAGATTGGAAGCCCGGGTGATCGTGAGAATTGACTCTTTGTTGTAAAAGACCAGGTTGCCTGGGTTCCTCACACCATACATGTAGGCAATGAGCCGGTGCGCGGCGTTGCCAAGGAAGAACTCCCAAGGCATTTTCGAGTCCGGGCTCCGCCCGGGGACGTTGTAGCCGTGCGTGGCCTGGCCAAAGAGATCGCCCCCCTCATTGGGACCACTGCTGAGCGCCAACACGATGCGCGGTGCCGCCGAGAAAGTGGTCTTTGGGCCAGCGGATGCTGATCCCCCATTCCAGGGAGGGCACCCTTGAGCCACGGCGCGCTCAAGCACCGCTCGCTCCCGCTCCGCCCGTTTCCTGGCCGCCACTGTGTCCGGAGACTCCTGCGGGGTGGCCAGCCGGTAGCGCATCGCCTCGAACATTACCCGGCCGCCCATGGGCATCCCCTTGGCGCAGCCTGTCAGCAGCACCAGCACCACGAAGCCCAGCGCACACTGGTGTACCCTCGTGCGCGACACCGCTTTTCCAAGCTTCAGCATGAGCGAGCTTCCCCCTTTGCCGGGAAGCGTCCCATGCGTGAGGTGTAGCGAAACAGAACGTCAGGGGTAGAGCAGGACATGGGCGATGCCCCACCCCTTACTGAAGCCCAAGCTGATAATCCCAGTCATACAGCTGAGCCATCAGGTCGGCCGTGCACGCCCCGGAGATACGCTCGAAAAGCTCCGGCGCGAGCCCTTGACGGCCGGGGCCGGTTCAGGAATGCGGGAACCACGCATTTCACCTGTCAGGAGCTACTCATGCCCACCCCTCGTCTCCTCGCGGCTCAGGCCGCACTGCTCGTCGTGGATATTCAGGAGCGCCTCTGCTCGGCCATGGAGCCACAAGCGCTCGAGCGGGTGCTCAATCGGACGGGCGCCGCCATCGAGGGCGCCAAGGTGCTTCAGTTCCCCATCTTCGTCACCGAGCAGTACCCCAGGGGACTGGGGCCCACGCATGCCCAGGTGCGCGAGCGGCTCGGGGGTCGCAAGCCCTTCGAGAAGCTCGCGTTCAGCGCCGCCATCCCGGAAGTGATCGCCGCGCTCGAGATTCGCAAGCAGGTGCTCCTGGTCGGAATGGAGACGCACATCTGCGTCTTCCAGACGGCACGCGATCTGGTGGAGAGGGGCTTCGAGGTCTGGCTGTGCGCGGACGCCGTCCTGTCCCGCTCGGCGGAGGATCGGCGCGTGGGCCTCGATCTGTGCAAGGAGGCTGGCGCCCGGGTGACGACGGTGGAGTCCGCGCTCTTCGACATGATGGGGCGCGCGGGCACCCCCGAGTTCAAGGTCGTTTCGGCCGCGGTGCGATAGCCCGCGCGAGCATGGCCAGCAGCACCAGCGCGCTGGCCATCACCGTCTGCGAGCCTCCGACCGGGAAGTCATAGAAGAAGGCGAAGAGGTAGCCACCTACGCCCGAGATGCACCCGGCCAGGGTGGCCAGCAGGAACGTCCAGCCCAGCCGCAGGTCCAGCACCAGCGCGGCGATGGCGGACAGGGTGGAGAAGGCGAACACGGGCAGCGCGCCCAGCGCCCGGGCCGACACGCCCACCATGATGCCGATGGAGATCATCAGCACCGCGTCCAGCAGGCGCACCGGCAGGCCCTGCACCATCGCGCCCACCCGGTCGAAGCTGGCGAAGGTGAGGCCGCGGAACCACCACAGCTGAATGAGCAGCACGGCGGCCCCGGCAGCGGCCACGGCGGACAATTGCTCCTCGGTCACCAGCACCGCGGTGCCGAAGAGGATGCCCTGAATGTCATGGGCCTCCTGCGCGATGCGATCGCCCACCAGCACGGCCGCGCCCCCGGAGAACGCAAAGGCCAGACCGAGCATGCTCTCGCGGGAG
The DNA here is from genome assembly GCA_036389955.1 of Myxococcaceae bacterium. Taxonomy (GTDB): domain Bacteria; phylum Myxococcota; class Myxococcia; order Myxococcales; family Myxococcaceae; genus DATHBR01. Next base: position 16,175 of record DASVVJ010000071.1, on the reverse strand, counting down.
ATCTTCAGCCGGGCCGGGTCCAGCATCAGCACCAGGGTGGCCAGCAGGGACAGTCCCACCGCGCCCACCATCGGATCCACGTGCGTGCCCAGGTGGATCTCCGCGTAGAAGGCCAGCGCCACACCCAGACCCGCCGAGTGCGTCACGGCGGCGCTGACGAACACCATGCGCCGCAGCACCACGTAGACGCTCAGGAAGCCGAGCACGCCCCCGGCGATCAGCGCGCACAAGACGGGATCCCGGAACAGGTCGAAGCTGGCCTGGAACTGCTCCCACTTCGAGGGCTCAGCGAGGGTCGGGTCCAAGGCGGTTTCCAGGCGAGACGCGCGCGGCGTACTCGTCACCATACTGGTGACGGAAGGCAGGGTGGCAGAAGACGGTCCGCGCGTCACCGATGACGACAGCGGGGCTCTCCCGGTCCAGGAAGAGCAGGGTGCCCGCGTACTCGGCGGCCATCGTCAGATCGTGGCTCACCACCACCACCGCGATGCGCCGCTGGCGCGCGAGCTCGGACAGGCGCCGCATCGTCTCGCGCTCGGCCACCGCGTCCATGGCGGCGGTGGGCTCGTCCAGCAGCACCAGATCCGCCTGGCTGGCGATGACCCGGGCCAGCAGCGTGCGCTGCTTCTGGCCCTCGGACAGCTCGCGGTAGGGGCGCAGGGCGAACTCACGCGCGCCCGCCGTGTCGAGCGCCGCCTCGGCCACCTGGCGATCCTCTTTCCTCGGGAAGGGTCGCAGGAAGTTCCAGCCCGATAGCCGTCCCCAGAGCACCATCTCGCGGGGGCGCACCGGCAGAATGCCGTCGATGCCCGTGGTCTGCGGCACGTACGCGCTCTTTATCCCCACCGCGCCCTTCACGATGCGGCCGGACACGGGGGGCTGCAGCCCCAGCAGCGTCTTGAACCAGGTGCTCTTGCCCGAGCCGTTGCGGCCGATGACGGCCACGAAGTCTCCGCGCCGCACCTGGAGTCCAATGGGAGGCAGCAGGGGCTTGCCGCCAAAGCCGATGACGAGCTCCTCGCACGACAGCAGCAACTCCGCCCCCGAGGCCTGAGGCAAGGGCGCGGGCTGGCTCACGGTGGAGGACGGCTCATCGCTCCGCACGCGTCACCTCCGCCGTGGGTTGCACGGCCTCCAGGCCCTCGAGAATGGCCGAGCGGGCCGTGGCGTTGGCCGGGGTGCTCAGGTCCAGCGTGCCATCCGCTGCCGGCTGCACCGCGGCCCAGTTCACCTGGTCGAAGATGCGGGACGGGATGTCGAGCCTGAGCTGCAGCTCCACGCGCGGCTTATGCACCCGGTCGGAGGGCACATCGAGCTCGCCCTCGAGCACCGCCACGGGCGAGCCGCCAGCGGGAGAGGTCAGGTCCAGCAGGAACCGCTGTTCGCCCGGGATGCGAGGCGTGGTGAGCCCATCGCGCACCAGGCCCCCCAGCCGCAGCGCCGTGATGGCCCAGCGCCCGGTGGACAGCTCGGTCTGTGGCAGCTCGCAGTCCGGCTGGCAGGTCACGTCCACGGGCGTGTAGTTGAGCAGGTTCACTTCGCCCACGGGCAGGGTGACCAGAGGCTGCGTCACGCCGCCGCCTCCGCCCAGCTCCGCCTCGATGTCCTCATAGGAAATGAGTGCGCCATCATCCCGGTGGCAGTGGCCGTTGTGACACAGCGTGTAGCCGGCCGGCGGGTTGGCCGGATCGAACCGCGAGGGGCCCGCCGCGACGCGGCGGGGGATCAGCTCGACGCGCTCCAGGTGGATCGCCGCGGAGGTCACCAGCACCTGGTAGTTGGAGGCCAGCGCCTGATAGCCCGGGAACACCTCGCGTCCTTCCTCGGGCGCATAGATGGCGCGCACGGTGGGCTCGATCACGGCGAAGCCCTCGCCCTCATTCCAGGCACACCCGGCCAGCAGCAGCAGTGGCAAGAGCAGACGCGCGCGCATGGTCAGCTTCCCTTTCCCGTGAGGCCCTTCTCGAGCGCCTTCACCAACTGCTCCATGTTCTCCAGGTACGTCTCCCCGCCCCGGAAATCCGTGCCACCCGGGATGATGATCAGCGGCGCGGGGATCTTCTCCGCCAGCAGCCGCGAGATGGCGTCCGGGTAGAATTCCTCCTGGAGGATGAACCGTGCTTTCTGCGTCCGCGCCTGCGTCAGCACCTTGGCCACGTGGCCGGGAGTGGGCGGAACGCCCGGCTTGGGCTCGATGAACGCGATGTGGGAGAAGCCCAGCCAGTCCGCCAGGTACATCGTCGTCCTGTGGTACGCGAGGGCGGGGACACCCTTCAGCCCCGCCAGCCGCTGCTCCCAGCCGGCGCGGGCCTTCTCCAACTCGGCGGAGAACTTCTCCACGTTGGCGCGGTAGGTGGCGGCGTTCTTCGGATCGAGCTGCTCCATGCGCGCCGCGATGCCTTTGGCCAAGACCAGGGCCGCGCGCGGATCATAGAGGAAGTGCGGGTTGCCCCGCGGGTGCACATCGCCCATGCTCCGGTCCACCTGGCCCACGGGCGCATCGAGCACCCTCACCAGCGTCGAGGCATCCAGGAAGCCGGGGTTGCCCACCAGGATGCGGCCGTTGCGCGCACCGTTCTGGAGCGTGGGCAGCCATCCAATCTCCAGCTCCAGGCCCACGGCGATCAGCAGATCCGCGCGGTTGAGCTGCAGGGCCAGGCTGGGCCTGGCGTCGACGAAGTGCGGATCCTGCGTGGGCAGGGACAGCGAGGTAATGGTGGCCTTGTCACCCGCCACGGCCTTGGCCAGCGCGGCCAGGTCCGGCACGGTGGTGACGACATTCAGGTCGGCGAACGCCGGCAGGGACAGAAGGCAGAGGAGGGCAGTGCTCAGGGCCGCGAATCGTGAGGTTCTCATCGGAGGTCTCCGCAGAAGAGGGATCAGAAGGCGTGGGCGCCGTGGGCACCCATCACCGCTTCGAGAGTGAGGAAGACGGAGTAGTCCGGTTCGTCGCGCCAGCCGACGCGGTCGTTGGCCGCCTGAAGGCGAAGCCGGGAGAACTCGGTGGGCCAGAAGGTGACGTTGGTGGAGATGCGCTGGCGCGTGGCGGTCCACTCGGGATCCAGCGGATCCGGGGCGACCTGGCCGTTGCGGCCATGGGCGGGGGTGCCGAACTCGTAGCGCACGTTGGCGGCCCACCGCCTGTCGAAGCGCCAGTGCACCTGGGCATAACCTCCGAGATCGGTGAGCAGGTCGCCGGGCACCTGCCGGCGGCGGTAGAGCAGCTCCGCCTGCAGGCTGAGCACGGTGGGGAAAGCCCCCGTGGTCGGCCGGTACTTCACATAGAGGTCCGTGCCGAGCACGTCGGTGTGATTGCGGTAGCCCGAGGCGTTGGGGCCCGTCGCGGCGGACAGCCCCCACATCAGCGACAGATCATCGGAGACGGGGAAGAACTGCTTCACCGCGCCGGTGAACTGGAAGTCCAGCGGAGTGACCACCCGGTTGTTGTCAGCGCCAAAGAAGCTGCGCGCGGTGGCCGCGCCCCGGGCGTCCGTGGCCGAGCCCACCACCTCCAGGTACCAGGGCAGCGGAGACAGCCAGGAGACCTCCACGCCCAGGCCCCGGTTGCCCTCACCGCCGAAGAGGCGGCTGAAGACAAAGGGCTGGTCGGCGAAGTCCCACGAGTGAGGGTGGGTGTTGTTCATGCGGCCGAAGCGTGTGAGGAACTGGCCGCCGCGCATCTGCAGGCTGGCGGGCAGACTCAGCGTGGTGACAAAGGCCTCTTCGATCTCCACGCCGAACTGGCTGAAGACGATGTTGCCGGTGAAGCGAAAGTACGGATCCACCACGGAGCTGATGGCCAGCTCCAACTGCTGCAGGGTGAAGCCGTTATCGATCGGGTCATGCGCGCCGCCCTGCAGTGGCTCCTCGGCGGTGAAGGCCGCCAGCGCGACATCGAGCACGAAGCTCAGGTCGAGCCACGAGGGCGCCAACCCCTGAGGCACGGGCAGCGGCGCGGCCGCCCCGGGCGAAGACGGGCCGGCCGGCGTCTGGGAGGGGGCTTGCTGCTTGCCGATGGCGGCTTCGATCTCCGCCATCTCCTCGGGGCTCAGCTCCGCCCCAGCGGCCTCCTCGGTGGCCGGGGGCGCCGCCTCGGAAGCAGGCGCGGCGTCAGGGGTCTCCTGGCCCAGAGCGGGCAGGGCGGAGAGCGAAAGAATAGCTATCAGGACAACAGGGATGCCGGCGGACCGGCGAAGGGGTGCTGACACGCTGGGAACTCCTCGGAACCGGACGCCCGTGGCACGGACGTCGACTCACAGCCACTCGCTTCGGGCGCTAGGCGCGCACGGGTGGCGAGGACTTGGGAGCGGTCGCGAGGATCGGAAGAGAGGACAGGGCCCGAGGCGGCGCGGTGGCCGGCCGGCTCACGGCCAGACATGCGGTGACGATGGCCAGGGGCTCGGGGTTGGAGGCCTCGTCCCTGAGGCCCGCGGAGGGCAGGGGGCAGGACTCATGCGCCAGGTGCGGCGCGCCCACCGGAGACGGAACGGACACCACCTGAGGAAGCTCACCCACAGCCCGGGCAGTCGGCTGCCCCGTGCCCCGTGCGGCGTCCTCGAAGGTCTGGTGCTCCAGGCAGTAGCGGTGTGCGTGCTCTTGCGAGTGCGTCAGCGCCATCACCCACGGCATGACCCACAGCGCGACGAGCAGCGTCGCGGTATAGCGTCGGAGGGTGGAGGCGGGGGAGAGCATCGGGTCGGGGGTAGGAGGTTGCTCTACTGACGTGCTCTAAAGGTGTCAAGGCAGCGGACGGACGGACTGCCCCCGTCATTCTAAAGGATTTCCAGCCGTATTCCCGCGGAGTTAGCGCGCCGAGGGGAGGCCCAGGTGGACAGACACACCCCCCAGCCCTTCATTCCCGTGGCCCGGCTCTCGGACCTGGATGACCGGGGCCGCGCCGTGGTGAACGTGGAAGGCACCCCGGTGGCCATTGTCCGGGTGGAGGGCGAGCTGTACGCCGTTCAGCAAACCTGTCCTCACCAGGGAGGCCCGCTCTCCGAAGGAGACGTGGAGGGGTTTCTGCTGCACTGCCCGGTGCACGCCTGGCCCTTCGATGTGCGCACAGGCCGCTGCCCCGTCTTCCGCGGTGCACGAATTCGCACCTATGCCGTCCGCGTGGTCGGCGAGGAGATTCAGGTGGCGCCGTTCTCGGCTAGCGTCTCGACGTCCTGAAGTCGGCCAGCCCGAAGGAGCATCGCCGTGGCAAACCCCCGAGCCCCCCGCCGCGCACGTCCAGGCACCCGCCCCATGGCCCCCGACCCGGCCGCCATGGCCACCGCCATCCAGGACTTCCTGCGCGCCGCCGGACTGCCGCTCTCGGATCCGAACCTCCAGCAGACGCCGGAGCGCGTTGCCGAGGCGTGGGTGAACGAGTTTCTCGACGGCTATGCCCTCACGCCCGAGGAGGCGCTGGGCGAAGCGTTTCCCGCGCCGCCGGACTCCTCGGGTGAGCTGGTGGTGGTGACGGACCTGCGCTTCAACTCCATGTGCCCGCACCACCTGCTGCCCTACGAGGGCATCGCGCACGTGGCCTACGTTCCGCGCCAGCAGGTGGTGGGCTTCGGCCGCCTGTCCACGTTGGTGGACTGCTTCGCCCACCGGCTCATTCTTCAGGAGGACCTGGCCCGCGAGGTCGCCAGCTCGCTTGCCCGCGTGTTGGGCAGCCCCGCCACCGCGTGCATCATCGAAGCGAAACAGGCGTGTCTGCGTCTAAGGGGGGACAAGCAGCGGGACGCTGTCACGCACGCGGAGGCTTATGAGGGCCAGCTGCGGCGTGACGGGGCCTTGCGCCGCGAGCTGTGGACGCGGCTGGGGATGCGGCGATGACAACGGCTCTGCCTTTCGAGAAGACCTTCCCGCGCGTGGCGCCCGAGCTCTTGGAGCGCGCCTTCACCGCGCTCACCGAGGTGCTCTCTCCGGCCCAGGTGCGCCGCGACGAGGACACCCGCGCGCAATATTCCCGAGACGAGTCCGACACCGGCGAGTATCCGCCCGACCTCATCGTCTTTCCCGAGAACACCCAGCAGGTGTCCGCCGTCTTCAAGACGTGCCAGTCGCTGGGCGTGCCCTTCACCCCGTGCGGCGCGCGCAGCGGCAAGAGCGGCGGCTCGCTGCCTCTGCTGGGCGGCGTGGCGGTGAGCCTCGAGCGGATGAACCGCATCCGCTCCGTCTCCGTGGAGGACCTGACCGCCGTGGTCGAGCCCGGCGTCATCACCGGGGACCTGATGAAGGCGGTGGAAGAGGTGGGCCTGTTCTACCCGCCGGATCCCAACTCCTGGCAGTTCTGCACCATGGGCGGCAACGTCGCGGAGAACGCGGGCGGCCCCCGGGCCCTCAAGTACGGCGTCACCCGGGACTACGTCATCGGCCTGGAGTGGGTGACGCCCACCGGAGAGATCCTCCAGGTAGGTCGGCGCACCATTAAAGGCGTGGCGGGCTACGATCTCGTGGGCCTCTTCGTGGGCTCCGAGGGCACGCTCGGTGTGGCCACCGAGATCACCCTGCAGCTCATCCCCAAGCCGAAGCATGTCATGACGGCGCTCGTCATCTTCGACTCGGTGCTCACCGCTGCGCGCGCGGTGTCCGCCGTGCTCGCCTCGGGCGTGCTGCCGCGCACCCTGGAACTCATTGACGACGTGGCCCTGCGCGCCGTGGACGGCCGGGGCTTTCACTTCCCGCCCGGCGCCGGCTCGGCCGTCATCCTCGAGGTGGACGGCAACGTGGAGGAGGGCCTGCTCGCCGAGCTGGGCCAGGCCGGAGAGATCTGCGAGCGCCTGGGGGCCACGCAGACGCTCGTGGCCCAGAACGAGGAGCAGCGCGAGAAGCTCTGGGCCGCCCGGCGCGTCGTCTCCACCGCCCTGCGGGCGCTCAAGCCCTACAAAATCTCCGAAGATATCGCCGTACCCCGCTCGCGTATTCCCGAGATCATCGAAAAACTCAAAGCGATGGGAACCGAGCTGGGCCTCGTGGTGGCCACTTATGGCCATGCGGGCGACGGCAACCTGCACGCCAACATCCTCTACGAGGGGCCGCACCAACGTGCGCTCGTGGAGACCGCCATCCGACGCATGCTCGAAATGACGGTGCAGATGGGTGGCACAATCACCGGTGAGCACGGGGTAGGACACGCCAAACGCGACTACCTGGCGATGGAGCAGTCCCCCGAGGTGCTGGAGCTTCAGCGGCGCTTGAAGAGCTTCTTCGACCCAGCAGGACTGCTCAATCCCGCGAAAATGTTTCCCGATCCCAAGCGTTTCTAAAGACGCAGCCCATCGAAACGCGCTCGGGCCTGACGCTCCGGGGAACTCTCGAACGGCGAGAACCCCCTCGGACGTGACGAGCCTGTCACATCCGAACGCAGGCAAATAATTCCCTGGTTTGGAATGAGAAACCCTTTCGCTCGTTGCGCGTCTTAGTAACGAGTCGACGCGGTGGCCGCAAACGAGCGCGTCGGGATCATCTCGGAACGGAGGTCGGGAAGATGGCTAACACGGCTAAGTATGCGGGAGAGGGCCTCTCGCACTACCTGCGTCACCTGGGCGGACACCAGCAGCTGACGCGCGAGCAGGAATACGATCTGGCAAAGCGGGCCCGTAAGGGCGACGAGTCCGCGCGCCAGACGCTGGCAACGAGCAACCTGGCCTTCGTGGTCGCGGTGGCCAAGAAGTTCGCCAACCGCGGCGCCCGGCTGGATGACCTCATCCAGGAGGGCAACGTCGGCCTGATGAAGGCGATCGAGCACTTCGATCCCAAGAAGAACGTGCGCTTCGCCACCTATGCAGTCTGGTGGATTCGCGCCTACATCACCCGCTACCTGAAGGACAACCGCAGCCAGGTACGTGGAGGTGAGGCCGAGCGCGGCAGCATGGTGGACTTCTCTCTGGACGCCTCGATCGACGAGGAGGGAGAGACGACGTTCCTGGACCGGCTGGAGGACGGTGGCCCGTCGCCTCAGGCGGTGTTCCTCGCCCGCGAGCAGGACCAGGAGGTGCAGGAGGCCCTGGCCAAGGTGCGCAAGCGCATTGGCGACCTGGGGTGGGACATCCTCACGGAGCGGCTCACTCAGGACAAGCCGCTGACGCTGGAGGAGCTGGGGCAGCGCTGGGGCGTGTCGCGTGAGCGCGTGCGCCAGGTGGAGCTCAAGACGAAGAGCTTCCTCGAGCGCTACCTCTCCGCGTTCAACCAGGACGAGGAGCAGGAGAACCTCGAGGGCGCGGACAGCCTCGCGGCTGACGCGGCCTGAGGCCCGTAGCGGTACCTCCTCCGAGTCCACGCAGTGAAAAGGGCGGTGCGACGGGGCGAAAGCCTCCCGCGCCGCCCTTCTCGTTTTTCCGGGGTTGCTTGAGGTTTTCCGCAACTGGGGCCTACCTGGTGAGGCTGGTTGGGTTGCTGGCAGGCAAGGGCACGTGTTAACACCGTCCGCCATGCGCCTGATTTTATTCGCCCTTTCGTTGGCGTTGGCTTGGCCCGCCTCCGCTGCGACGCCCGAGGTGTTGGCATCGCTGGATGCGTTGTTCGCCCGCCGCAACGAAGCTGCTGCCGTGAAGGAGCTGGAAGAGGGGTTGAAGAAGGAGCTGGCGGCTGCCGCCGACGACTACGAGCTCATCTGGCGGAACGCGCGGTTGCTGGTGTGGCAGGCCGATGGCGCCTCGGATGGGCGCATGAAGAAGGTGTACGGCAAGCAGGCCTGGGACGCGTGTGAGAAGGGCGTGAAGCTCGCCCCCCAGCGCGTCGAGTGCCACTTCTTCGGCGCGGGCGGCATCGGCACGTATTCCCAGGGGGTGGGCATCATGAAAGCCCTGAAGGATGGCCTGGAGGGCAAGTTCAACGAGCGGCTGGACGCGGCCATCAAGATCGACGCCTTCTACGAGTATGGCGCTCCGCTGTTGTCCAAGGGCCGCTACCACTACGAGCTGCCCTGGCCCAAGCGGGACCTGAAGCAGAGCGCCAAGCTCTACGAGCAGGTCATCGCCAAGTTCCCTGGGAACCTTCGCGCGCACTACTACCTGGCGGAGACGCTGCTGGCGGATGACGAGGCGAAGAAAGCGCAGGAAGCCATTGTGAAGGTGAAGCAGGGCAGTGTGGCGTATGACCCGCCGGAGGCTCGGCGTGTCCAGGAGTGGGCCAAGAAGGTCGAAGCCGATATCGAGGAGGAGCTGAAATGAGGGCAGAGAATCAGATGGCGGCTGCGGCTCCTGCGGCCGTAGCGGGTGCGAAGAACCTGGTGGAGCTGTTGCTGGAGCGGTCCCGGAATGCCTCGGTCGCCTCCATCACCCACAAGAAGAACGGTCAGTGGGTGAATGCCAGTTGGGGCGAAGTGCTCCAGGAGGTGAAGGTGCTGTCGGCGGCCCTCGTGGCGCAGGGCGTGAAGCCCGGCGACCGGGTGGCCATCTTCGCCAACACCACCATGCAGTGGGTGATCTGCGATCTGGCCATCTCGGCCGCGCACGCCCTGACGGTGCCCATCTACTCGTCCAACACCCCCGAGGAGTGCCGCTACATCCTCAACCACTCGGAGACCACGCTGCTGTTCGTGGACAACGACGTGGTGGACGCCAAGCAGGCCGGGCGCCTTTCCCGCGTCCGCCAGAAGATTGGCGACTGTCCCACCGTGAAGAAGATCGTCGTCTTCGAGGGCCCCACCTCCGGGGACCGGGAGATGACGCTCAAGGACCTGCTCGACCAGGGCCAGGCTCAGGAGAAGGCGCAGCCGCAGGCCTTCGAGGAGCGCGCGCGGGCGGTGAAGCCGGACGACGTCTGGGGCTTCATCTACACCTCGGGCACCACGGGTGATCCCAAGGGCGTGATCCTCACGCACGGCAACTGGGCCTACCAGGCCGAGTGCGCGCGCAAGACGGGCCTGATGGAGCCCACTGACTCGGTGATGCTGTTCCTGCCGCTGGCGCACTCGTTCGCGCAGGTGGTGAAGGCGGCGTGGCTGGGCATGGGCTTCCGGCTGATCTTCGCCGAGTCGGTGGACAAGCTGCTGCCCAACCTCGTCGAGACCAAGCCGTCGGTGCTGCCGGCGGTGCCGCGCGTGTTCGAGAAGGTCTACAACAACGTGGTGGCCAACGGCTCGGCGGCCCCTGGAATGAAGGGCAAGCTGTTCCGCTGGGCCTTCAAGCTCTTCGACGAGTACACGGACGCGAAGATGCAGGGCCGCGAGTACGACTCGCTGGGCTTCACGCTGGCCAAGGCGCTGGTGTTCAAGAAGGTGCGTGCCACGCTGGACGAGAAGCTGGGCGGCAACATGCGCCTGTTCATCTCGGGCGGCGCGCCGCTGTCGCGCAAGATTGCCTACTTCTTCGATCTGCTCGGCTTCCAGGTGCTCGAGGGCTACGGCCTCACCGAGACGTCCGCGCCGTGCAACGCCAACCTGCCCAACAAGATCAAGATCGGCACCGTGGGCCCGGCGTTGCCCGGCACCGAGGTGAAGATCGCCGCTGACGGCGAGATCCTGGTGCGTGGCCCGTGCGTGATGAAGGGGTACTACAAGAACCCCACCGCCACCGCCGAGGCCCTGGAGCCGGATGGCTGGTTCCACACCGGTGACATCGGCGAGATCGACTCCGAGGGGTACCTGCGCATCACCGACCGCAAGAAGGACATCATCGTCACCGCGGGCGGTAAGAACGTGGCGCCGCAGAACATCGAGAACACGCTGAAGACCTTCCCCATCATCAGCCAGTCGATGGTGTACGGCGATCAGCGGCCGTTCTTGGTGGTGCTCGTCACCGTGGCCGAGGAGGCCGCCAAGAAGATGCTGGCCGAGAAGGGCGTCACGGTGAGCGCGTACGCGGAGCTGGGCAAGCGCCCGGAGATCCGCGCCGCCGTGCAGGACGTCATCAACAAGGTGAACGCCGAGCAGCCGCCCTACAGCACGCTCAAGAAGTTCGAGATCATGGACGCGGACTTCACCCAGGAGAGCGGCGAGCTGACGCCCACCCTCAAGGTGAAGCGCAAGTTCTGCAGCCAGAAGTACGGGGCCATCATCAACAAGCTCTACGAGGGCAAGAGCGCCGACTGAGTTGCGCCCAAACGGCGACGCCCGGCCAACCTCGCAAGAGGCTGGTCGGGCGTTGGTGCTTCAGCAGGTACCGCGCGCTGTCTCAGCCCTGGTGGCTGGGCGACTTGGCCTGCGCGTTCTGGTCCACCGTGCTGGTGCTGGCCAGCGTGCCCTGCTGAGTCTTCTTCTCCTCCGCCTCGTCCTCGCCGCCGCTGAAGCCGCGCTTGAAGTTACGGATGGCGCTTCCCAGCGAAGAGCCGAGCTGGGGCAGCCGCGACGCTCCGAACAACAGGAGGAGCACCGCCAGAATCAGCAGAATTTCAAATGGCTTCAGACCCATTACACGGCTCCTGGAAATCAGCGCCGCCGAGCATACCGGCCAAGGACGCGGGTTGCCAGTGACTCGCTACACCCTTTCAAGACTGCAAGGAAGCCGGGGGGCCAAGCTCCGTTGAAAGCTCTACTGGGAGCGTAAAGAACAGGGTGGTTCCCTCCCGGTCGGTCTCCACGCCCACACTGCCGCCATGCACCTCCACCTCCTGGCGGGCCAGGTGCACGCGCAGCGCATCCTCCAGCTTCTTCTCCCGGAAGGCGCGCTCCTGGTGGGAGAAGACCAGCCCCGCCTCCTCGTCACTCAGGGGAGAGCCCTCCCGCCGCACCTCCACCCGGACTCCGGAGGGGCTCGGCAGTGCCCGGACGTGGATGACTTCGCCGGACTGGGAGCGCGCCAGCAGGTGCTGCACGAAGGCCTCCACGGCGTGCTGGATGCGGCCCCCGTCGATGTTCAGCTCGGGCAGGGGCGGGTGGCCGTCGAACATCACCGCCACGCCCGCGTTCCGTGCCGCCGTCTGTTGCCGCTCCACGGCCGCGGCAAGCAGGGGATCGAGCGGTTGCCGCTCGCGCTCGAAGGCGAGCGAGCCCAGATCGGCCCGGCTCGAGTCGAAGAAGTCCTGGGAGAAGGACAGGGCCCGGTCCGCGTTGCGCAGAATGGTCTCCAGGCCGCGCTGGGCCTTGGGCTCCAGTTGGATGCGGCCGTTGAGGAGCAGGGCGGCATACGAGCGGATGTTGGCCAGTGCCCCCCGGAGATCATGCGAGGCCAGGCCCAGGTAGCGCACGCGGTGGCGCATCGCCTCCCCCGTGCCCGGCAGGGGCCAGGTCCAGATTACCCGCGCCCCGTCCTCCATCACGCTCTCGCCGGCGCTCAGCACCTGCCCCTCCCGCTCCCACACGTCCTTCATGTGAGGCCGGGGCCGGAAGCCCGCCGAGATCAGCAGCTCGCGGGCGGACTCGATGAACGGGGGCAGCTCGTCCAGCCCCAGGTGTTCGAGCAACTGCCGGCTCACCAGGCGAGGAGGCCCCTGGCGCGGCAGCAGAACGAGGCCAGGCGCATCCATGGTACCGGCCGATACGTGCTCCCCGTGCGCCATGGGCCCCCTGCCTCCTGGACAACGAATCCTGTGCAAGGGTGGGGATTGACTGTCCGCTTTGCAACGGGCTCCCCAGTGGTTCCAACCCGCCTTATTTTCTTGAGCCCCGAGTCGCTGGATTGATGGAGAATCCTGACGGCGCATCCTCAGGAGAAATTTCTGGTTCCAACCAACACGCAACCCAGTGGTTCAACCGTGATCCTAGTGGTGGATGACGATCCGGACATCCTGGAGGCCCTCTCGGAGATCCTGGAGGCCGAGGGATTCGAGATCCGGCGTGCACGCAATGGCAAGGAAGCTCTGGACCGTCTGGAGCCAGACCCTCCGAAGTTGATCCTGCTGGACCTGATGATGCCGGTGATGGACGGGTGGGAGTTCGCTCAGCGCCTGCGGCAGCGGCCGCACCTGGCCCACATCCCCATCATCGTGCTGAGCGCGGATCGCAACGTGGGCAGCAAGGCGCTGGACATTGGCGCCGTGGGCCACCTGGCCAAGCCCTTCGAGCTCAATGATCTGCTCGAGATGGTGAAAAAGGCTCTGAATCGGTCGGAGAAGTAGGCGCCTCGTGCTTGACCCACGGGGGGGCGGACATTACGGTCCGCCCCGGCGTTGATTCACCAATCAATCTGAACCCAGGAGGGAGCCATGACGGCGAAGGACATCCTCGAGACGGAGATTCCCGGCGTGCTGAAGCAGAAGCCGGAGCTGGCCAAGGAGATCAACTCGGTCATCCACTTCGACATCACCGGGGACAACGGGGGCAAGTGGACGCTGGACCTGACGAAGGGCTCGGACTGGGTCTCGCAGGGCCACTCGGGCACGTCGAAGATGACGATCTCGGTGAGCAACGATGACTTCGTGAAGATCCGTCAGAAGCAGCTCAACCCGCAGATGGCGGCGATGCAGGGCAAGCTCAAGTTCAAGCCCATGGACATGGGCCTGGCGATGAAGCTGGCCAAGCTGCTGTCGTAATCAGCCGAGCGCTTTTCCTGAGGCCCCCGTCTGTGGGGCCTCTCACCGCGGCGCGACCTCCTCTGGAGGCCGCGCCGTTGTCGTCTTCACCCCGTGGTGCCCATGAACACGCTGCCGTTGACCGGACTGAAGGTGTTGGATCTCTCCCGGCTGTTGCCGGGTCCGTACGCCACGCTGGTGCTGGCGGACCTGGGCGCCACCGTGGACAAGCTGGAGGAGCCCGAGGGCGGGGACTACATCCGGCAGATGCCTCCGCTGCGTGAGGACGAGAGCGCGCTGTTTTACGGGCTCAACCGCAACAAGCGCTCGGTGACGTTGAACCTCAAGACGCCCGAGGGACGTGAGGCGCTCAAGCGGATGGTGCGCGGGTACGACGTGCTGGTGGAGAGCTTCCGGCCCGGGGTGATGGACAAGCTGGGGGTAGGCGAGGCGGCCCTGCGGGCGGAGAACCCGCGGCTCATCTACTGCGCCATTTCAGGGTACGGGCAGACGGGGCCGGACCGGCTGAAGGCGGGGCACGACATCAACTACGTGGCCCGGGCGGGAGTGCTGGGGTACGGGGGCGCGGCGGGTGGCGCGCCGGCCTTTCCGGGCGTGCAGGTGGGCGACATTGGAGGCGGGAGCCTGTTCGCGCTGGTGGGCATCCTGGCGGCGCTGCACGAGCGCGAGCGCACGGGGCGGGGGCGGCTGGTGGACATCTCGATGACGGAAGGGTCGATGGCGTTCCTGCACATGCACCTGGCGGCGCGGCTGGCGATGGGGGAGCAGGGGCAGGCGTTGCAGCGCGGGCGCGAGGCGCTCAACGGCGGGTACGCGTGCTACGGGCTGTACCGGACGAAGGATGATCGGTGGCTGGCGGTGGGCTCGCTGGAGCCGAAGTTCTTCTCGGGGTTGTGCGAGCGGCTGGGGCGGATGGACCTGTTCGAGGCCGGCTACGACACGGGCGGAGGAGCGGAGCGGGTGAAGGCGGAGCTGTCGCGGATCTTCGCCGAGCACCCGTTGGCGCACTGGCAGACGGTCTTCGCGGGCACGGATCTGTGCATCGAGCCGGTGCTGGAGGGAGACGAGGTGCTGGCGGACGCGCAGCACCGGGCGCGGGGGCTGTTCGTGGAGGCGGAGGATGCGCAGCGTGGCCGCAAGGTGACGCACCTGCTCACGCCGCTGCGCATGGGAGAGACGCCGCTGCGACCGCCTCCCGCGCTGGGGCAGCACACGCGGGAGATCCTCCAGGAGGCGGGCTTCACCGCCGAGGAGATCGGCAGGCTGAAGGGCTGAGCCTACGCGGTGACGCCGATGGCGAAGTGCTCGAGGCGTCCCTCTTTGGGATGCCAACCCACTGAGAAGCCGCGCTCGGGGTAGTGGTAGACGACCGAGTCAGGCTTGCGCTCCACGCCACTCGGAGGCCCCAACAGGCGCTCGATGTCGCCCTCCGTTTTGAAGGGCAGGGGGCTCAGCAGGTTGCCGCGCACCAGGATTCTGCGGACCCGTCCCTGACTCACCTCATAGGTCACCGGCCCGGCGTGGATGTCTCCACCGTGCTTGCGGACCTCCTCGAGCGGGGACTCCCGGGTCACCATTCCCCGGGGCTCACTGTCCTGCGCGAGCCTGGGGGTGACCTCGGTGATCTCCTTGAGCGGCAGCGTGTTGAGGCCGTCGCCAAGGCACACTCCCTTCACGGCGATGCCGGAGGCCGCCACGCTTCCATCCAACAGCGATTGCCAGTTGACCATCGTTCCCTCCGTTCGGGGGCGCACCCTACCAGGGGACGGCCAGCCCATGGGCCGCGTGGCACGCGTCACCGACCAGATCCAGATAGAGCTGAGGTTGGCGCTTCGACAGCTCTTCCAGGTTCTGGAAGGCGCCCGCTTCACCCAGCCGCCGCACCGTGGCTTCGAGGAGCTGGTTCGCCCGGGTCACCGCCTGCCGCTGTGCGGGCGTCGGTGTCCATCCGGTCTCCTGCTTGTACCGGCCCAGCGTCTCCAGGAAGTGGCCGTAGAACTTGAGCGACTGGGAGAGCAGTGCCAGCCGGTGCTGCGGCGCCTCCGCCAGTGCGGCCTCGTACTGCCGGGCCTCCGAGCCCAGCCGGTAGAGGAGCACCGCCACCTGCGCATCCATCCGCTCGCCCCAGGCCTTGCGCACCGAGGGGTGACGCGCCCAGCTCGCCACGGCCTGGAAGAAGTGCAGCCCGCCACACGGATGCGTGTAGATGCCCTGCTTCTGCTTGGGCACCAGCGGCAGCCCCGCCTTCATGCCGGCGGCCAGGTCCGCATGCGCCCGCTCCAGCGTGGCGAGCGCTTCCTCCATCACCGCGTCGATCCGCACCGTCTCTCCCGCGCCATTGCGGAACGTGGCCCCCGGTTTCAGCACCTGGCCCAGCGCATCCAGCGCCCACGCTCCCTGCGCTGAGGTAGCCATGTCCGTGCGGAAGTCGCGCTGCAGGTCCTCCACGAGGGCAGCCAGCGTCACCGGCCCCCAGGACGCCTGGAACTTCCGGCCCAGCGGAAACCCCGCCAGCACCAACGTCTTCACCTGCAGCGCCGGGTGAGGCTCCACCGGGACGCCGCCCGCGGTGAAGGGCTCGAAGTACAGCCCCCGGCCCGTAGGAGCCCCGTCCCGCCGCAGGAAGTCCGCGATGAGGACGTCCGCCGCCAGCCGACCGTCCCGCGCCTTGAAGCCCTTGCCCTCCAGGGTGATGCCATGCGCCAGCGCCCAGGCGTTCCGGGGATCGGCGGCCTGAGCGCGGCACACCGCGCGAAGTTGCTCAGCGGTGG
>DASVVJ010000070.1:0-8630 GCA_036389955.1 Myxococcaceae bacterium | reverse complement strand
GTGGGCCGCGATGGAAAGCGCCTGCGAGGTCGCCTGATACAGGTTGCCCAGCGCGATGCCGGGCGCATCTCCGAGCACCTTCACGTTGGCCTGCGTCACGGCATCGGTGATCTGGTCATTGACAGCAGTGGGGAACGCCATGTCTCCGCCTTTCCGGGTGAGGAGAGCCGAGTTTGCCATCAGATCACGGCACAAGCCGCCCGTGAATCGCCGGTTTGAACGCAGCGCTTCAGGGAACGGCAACGCCCCGCGCCGGCATGTAGGTCGTGCCGTGGTCGGATTGTGGGCACCCCTTGCGCCGATCATGGTCATGTCTTCACGCGCGGACGGCGTGTTACCCCACTTTGGTTTTGCCTGCAGTCGCCCCAGTGGCCGGAGCAGGTCCTGCCGCCGATTGACCGCAAGCTGGCGGCGCGTGGCGAGCAGCTCTACCAGGCGCACTGCGTGTCGTGCCACGCGGCCATCGACCGGGATGACCCCCGGCGCAGCGTCGTGGCGATGATCACGGGCATCGACCTCGTGGGCACCGACGACACCAGCGCCCGGAACATTGCCGAGGCGCGGGTGCCCTCGGGAATCCTCGAAGGGGCCATCTCCCCCAGCGGTGAGAAGTATGGCGCGCAGATGGCGGCGCTGAGCATGGTGGGGGACCTGGCCACCCGCATCGTGGCCGCCAGCCCGGCCGCGGCGCTCAAGGCGATTGCGAACGCCAAGCTCAACGGACAGGAGGAGACCGCCAAACAGGGTAACCACACCGCGGCTCGGTGCCCACGCTGTACGATCTGCTCCTGCCCCCCGCCGAGCGCCCCAGCACGTTCGCCGTGGGCCGCTGGGAGTACGACCCCCGGAAGGTGGGCTACGTCAGCGACGGCCAGGTGCCCTTCGTGTTCGACACCCGGGTGAAGGGCAACTCCAACCGGGGCCACGAGTACGGCGTGACGCTGCCCGACTCGGACCGCTGGGCACTGGTGGAATATCTGAAGACGCTGTGACGTGAGGAGCTCCCGCGCGATAGCCACGGGTCGCCAAAGGAGCCCGACATGAAGCCGCTGAAAGGAAAAGTCGCCGTCGTTGCCGGTGCCACGGGCGATCAAGACCCACATCATCACCAGCTACTACGGCCTTCCGAAGGTGCGAAAGGGCGGGCTGGTCGTCGAGATCACCGACGGCGATGCGTACTTCTACCGGGGACACTTCTTCTATGACCTCGTGAAGACCACCGTCATCCGCATGGCCTTCGCGCTGTCCCAGGAACTGAAGGACCGAGGCATCACCGCGCTCGCGGTGACACCCGGGTTTCTGCGCTCGGAGTGGATGCTCGACAACTTCGGCGTGACCGAGGCGAACTGGCGCGACGCCGCGGAGAAGATGAAGTCGTTCATTGCCTCGGAGACGCCGCTCTTCGTGGGCCGGGGCATCGCCGCGCTGGCCGCGGACCCGAACGTGGCGAAGAAGAATGGGCGCGTCGTCGCCTCGTGGGATCTCGGTGTCGAGTACGGCGTGACTGATGCGGATGGGACACGGCCGCACTTCGTCCGTTGGTTGCAGGACAACGAGCCGGAGGTCGCGGCCGGCTGGCGGAAGCTCGATGACCCGTTCTACGCATACTGGGGGCCGGTGCCGTACCAGGCGCCAGGAGGGTAAAGTGTGGGCATGAGCCTTCGACTGCTGCTGCTGCTCGGCGTGATGGCCCTCTCGAGCGCATGTGCGACGTCAGGACAGCTGAGTTCCCGCGGGCCCGGCGAGCTGCGTCTGATGACCTACAACATCAAGTCCGCCATCCGCGGCATGGATGGGGTGGTGGAGGTCATCCGCGAGGCGAGCCCGGACATCGTCGCGCTCCAGGAGGTGGATCGCGGCAGCCAGCGGGCCGGAGGGCTGGACCAGGCGGCGGAGCTGTCCCGGCGCACCGGCCTGCCGTACCACGCCCACTTCCGCACCCGGGACATGTTTGGCGGCGCTTATGGCATCGCGCTGTTGTCGCGCTTCCCGGTGGAGGCCCTGGAGCAGTACCCTCTGCCCATGACCCCGGGAGGCGAGCCTCGCACGGTGGTCCACGCGCTTCTCCGGGTGGACGGGCATGAAGTGAGTGTCTACCTCACCCACCTGGTCCATCCCCCGTTCCGGGACCGGATCCGCCTCCGCCAGAGCGCGCTCATCGCCAGCCTGCTCGAGCGGGACTCGCGGCCGAAGATCCTCATGGGAGACCTCAACGACGGGCCAGACTCCACGGCGGTGCGGCTGTTGCGGCGCAGCATGAAGGACACCTTCGATGCCAGCGGCTCGGGACCGCCGGGCACCTTCCCGCTGCCGTTGCCCTTCCGTCCCTCGGTGCGCATCGACTACGTGCTGGCCTGTGACGCCTTCACTCCACTGCGCAGCCAGGTGCTGCGCGTGGAGGCCTCTGACCACTATCCCGTCGTCGCGGACGTCCGGCTGAAGGAGGCTCCCGTTCCGAGCCCGCAGCTCTGATAGACCTCCTCGTTCGCCCACGGCTGGCGGCGTGGATGTGGTCCACCATCTGGCGCCACCCCGCCACCCCCAGCTGCTTGTCGAAGTACCACGGCCAGCGCTGACGCCTCCGGGACGGTGCGCTCGTGGCGCCAACGCGCCGCGTGGCTACTCCGTGGAGGAGGGCTCACCCTGCCGGGGCGGCTTGTCGCGGGGACGCCATTCCGGGTGGCGCAGCCCGAACGCTCCGAGCAGGAAACCCACGCCCGCTGACCCGGAGACGAGGAGTTCGGAGAGGTCCGGCGCCCAGAGCGGGTGAGCGCCGAGCATGTTCGCCAGCGTCAGCAGCCAGAAGACCGCGGTGAGCGCCATCAGCACCAGCCCGAACCTCTGCAGCCAGCGGATGCGCCCCCAACCTCCGAGGATCGTCGCGAGCGCAGGGCCCAGGAGCCCCACGAGAAAGAGCAGGCCAATGCCGAAGCTCACCTCTTCGCCGCTGCTCAGCAGCTCGAAGGTCCCGGGCAGTCCCTCGAGGCCCTGCCCGGTCAGCGCGACGAGCGTTGCGAGGAGGCCCGCGGTGGGGACCTCCCGGCCCTTGAGGTTCCAGCGAGAGCGGTGAGGCTCGGGCAGCGCCTCGGGCGGAAGCTCGAGCGCGTACGGGTAACCCAGGTCCACCAGCGCCCGTGCCGCGACGGCGCGCACCGAGCGCCCATCGCTGCCCTGCAGGTCGCCGATTCCCCCATCGTCGAGGACGGAGAGTAGGAAGTCCGCGCGGGCCCGGGGATTCTCGCCCTCCGCCAGGGGGAGGCCCAGTCCGCGCAGCAGCGCGTCCACGTCCGCCGTGGTCACTCCGGGCGAGCGCACCGCCTCCAAGAGCGCGGCCAGGGAGGTGGTGCCTGGCAGGCTCCCGATTGTCTCGGGAGCGGAGTCTGCGTCCGAGCGGGAAGGGCGGAGGCGTTCCATCGCGAGACTCAACTTACCGCTCTTTGGTGTACTAGCTACCGGTGGGCGTCCCATCACGCTCTCAACGAAGCCCCTGGAGTGAGAAGCGCATGAACAGGTGTTTCTGGATAGGCGGTGGTTGCCCTGCTGAGCGGCTGCGTGGCCCAGCTTCCGACGCTTCCCTATAAGCGTCCCATGCAGGAGTCCTACCGAGGGAAGCCGAAGTCTGGGAGAGTGCCCGGGAAGAGCGCGAACGCGCCGTGCGCAAGGCCAAGCGAGAGGGCAAGCCCCCACCGAAGGAGACTCCAGTGGAAGCGCGTGATCAGCTGTACCGAAACGTCCTGGTCTTCACCAGCGCCGAGGTCCCCCTGGCTCATCCAAGTCAGGATCCGGAGGCTTTGACCGCGCTGCGTGCCGAGCTCTGGCTCGCCCGGGACGGCGCCGAATTGAAGCGAGCCATCAACGAGGGGGTCCAGACGCTGGCCCAGTTGATCGCAAGGGATCTGCGGGACACCCAGGTTCCCTCGCTTACCCGTGCGGAGGCCGACCACGTCGAGCCCGTGGCCAATGGCACCCGCCAGATCGTTCGCAAGGCCAGTGGTGTCACGGCGGGTCAGTATGTCTCCCAGCCGGTGCCGCTGCGGGTACAACCCTGGAACTCCGTCGCTCGCGGCGAATGAGCCCTACCTTGCCGCCGACTGAAGACGCTTCCTCACCGGGGGCCCGACGCGGGTTCCTCGCGGATCTCTCGCTCTCCGCCGTCGTTGCGGGGTTCGTGACCGTGCTGGTCGGCTACACGAGTTCCGCGGTCATCGTGTTCGAGGCGGCCCGCGCGGCAGGGGCGGACGCCGCCACGGTGGCCTCGTGGATGTGGGCGCTCGGCCTGGGCACGGGGTTGACGTGCATCGGGTTGTCGCTGCGGTATCGCACCCCCGTCGTCACCGCCTGGTCCACGCCCGGGGCGGCGCTGCTCGTCACGAGCGCTCCGGGCTTGCCGCTGCCGGTGCTCTCTGGGGCCTTTGTCGCCACCGGGCTCCTCATCCTCGTGGCAGGGGTGACCGGTGGGTTCGAGCGGGTGATGTCACGCGTTCCCGTGTCGCTCGCCTCGGGCATGCTCGCGGGCGTCCTGTTGCGCTTCGGGCTCGATGCGTTTGGCGCGGTCCGCACCGAGCCCGTGCTGGTCATCGCCATGTTCGCGGTCTGGCTCATGGGCCGCCGCTTCTGGCCGCGTTACTCCGTGGTGGGGGCGCTCGGGGTGGGCATTGCCCTCTGCGCCGGAGCCGGGACCCTGCGGTTCACCGGGGTTCCCCTGGCGCTCGCCACCCCTGTCTTCGTAACACCCGTGTTCTCCTGGCCGGCGCTTATCAGCGTCACCCTGCCGCTGTTCGTGGTGACGATGGCCTCGCAGAACATCCCGGGCGTCGCGACGATGCGGGCGCATGGCTATGCCACCCCCATCTCTCCCGTGATTGCGTGGACCGGCGTGGCGACGACGCTGCTGGCGCCCTTCGGAGCGTATGGGCTGAACCTCGCGGCAATCACCGCCGCCATCTGCATGGGCCGCGAGGCGCATGAGGATCCCCGCCGGCGCTACATGGCCTCGGTCGCCGCCGGAGCGTTCTACGTGTTGCTGGGGCTCTTCGGCGCCACGGTGGGCGCGCTGCTCGCGGCCTTCCCCCGGGAGCTCGTCGTGGCCATCGCGGGGCTGGCGCTCGTGGGGACGATTGCCAACGGGCTGGCGGCCGCCGCCCGGGAGGAGAGCGAGCGCGAGGCCGCGATCGTGACCTTCCTCGTCACGGCCTCGGGGCTCACCCTGTGGGGCGTGGGGGCGGCGTTCTGGGGGCTCGTCGCCGGCCTGGTGGTGCGTGCCGTCTTCTCCTGGAAACGCCCGGCACGCTGAGCCACCCGCTACTACTTGAACATCGCCAGGAACGGCTCGGCCTCTTTCACCACCCGCTGGTAGGCGGGCCGCTGCATGAGGCGGTCGAAGTACGCGCTGACGTTCTTGTGCGCCTCGAACGGCTGAATCATGCGCGCGTAGAAGAGGGCCGGTGCCGCCGCGCAGTCGGCCAGCGAGAACGCGTCTCCCGCCGCCCACGTCTTGCCCGCCAGGTGGGACTCGAAGAACGCGTACGTCGAGTCGAGCCGGTCCCGCGCTTGCTGCACGCCGAACGGGTCTTTCTGCCCCTCGGGCCGCATGCCGTCGAAGAAGATCTTCGTCACGGACTCGGTGATGTAGAGGTCGAAAAAGCGATCCAGCATGCGCACCTGGAGCGCCTGCTCCACCTCCTCTGGGATGAGCTTCGGGCCACTGGAAAAGGTCCGATCCAGGTACTCGACGATGACGCTGGCCTCGGACAGGCCCAGCTTCTTCTCAGCCACCTGGAGGAAGGGGACTTTCCCGATCGGATAGACCTTCTGGTACGCCTCGCGAGCCTTGGGATCGAACAGGTTGACGATCTCTGGCTCGAAGGGACAGCCCTTCTCGTAGAGGGCCAGGAGCGCCTTCTGGGAGTACGACGAGACCGGGTTGAAATAGAGCTTCATCGGCATTTTCTTTCTCCTATTGGCGGAACATCGTCACTTCCAGGGCGCCACTCGGGCCCGGGAAGACATGGGCCTGCACCTGGATGGGAGGGAGGGAGGGGTTGGACCGGTACTCCACGTTGTTGCTCGTCTTGGCGTACAGCGACACTTTATAGGTCCCCGGCCGCAGGAAGCTGTAGACGATGGGCTTGTCGGTACAGCCGTGCCAGTCGCCCGCCGACCCGTAGACCCACTCGCCCGTGTTGGTGTCCTGGAAGTTGATGCCGACCCGCAGGGTGCCCGTCGGATCCGCCGTGTTGCAGTCGAACGGTGTCGAGCCGCCCGAGAACTTCCAGGAGATGGCCGCCCCGCCCACCGCGTAGAGGCTGTAGCTGGCCGCCACCGGGTTGTACGCCTGCGTCACCAGGGTGCCGTTGAAGTAGTAGAGCGGCCGGCCCGAGGCGTCCCGTGCGATGAACTCGATGAAGTGCTCGCCCGGGTCCAGGGCTGGCGTCTGCAGGCCCGGGCTCGTCTGGCCCTCGCTGCAGGAGAAGTTCGCCGTGGCCCGGGTATCCAGCTTGATGTCCACCGAGGCCACGCCGGCCTGGGCGCAGCCCTGGTTACCCGGGAAGGTCCAGTTCAAATAGGCGTACGAGGAGGGATTGCCCACCGGAGCCAGATCCACCGCCACCGTCCGGTCCCCGTTGACAGTGAAGGTGCCGTTGGCCCCGAAGAGGACCTGGTTCTGGAAGTTCACCGCCTCCAGGGTGAAGTTGTACGAGCCGGGGGCGAAGTCGTGCAGGGTGATGCCATCCACTCCCGCGGTGTTGCACGCGAACCGGCCGTTGTTGGCCAGCGGCTCGCCAGGAATGCTGATGTTGACCCCGTACACGTCACGCGCCTGATCGCAGCGCCGGCCGCCGAACGTCCACAGGAACGTCACGTCTCCGGGCTGGGCGGGCGGCGGAACCAGGCGGAAGCTGGCGTAGACCGGCTCATACGCCCGGGTGGTGAGCGTGCCCCGGTAGAAGTAGAGCGGCTGACCTGACGGGGCCCGGGCGATGAACTCGATGGAGTGCGTGCCCGGCGCGAGGAACGGCGTCTGCAGGCCCGGCGTGTCCTGCCCCTGAATGCACGGCACGTTGTGCGGAGCCAGGTTGTCCAGCAGCACATCCACCGAGGCCACCCCGGCCTGAGCGCAGCTCACGTTGCCCGGGAACGTCCAATTCAGGTAGGCGTACGAGCCCGGACTTCCCGTGGGCGCCAGATCGACCGACACCGTCTGGTTGCCGTTGATGAAGAAGGTGCCGTTGGCCTCGAAGAGGATCTGGTTCTGGAAGTTCACCGCCCGCAGAGTGAAGGCGTAGGAGCCCGGCGCGAAGTCATGCAGGGTGATGCCATCCACGCCCGCGGTGCTGCACGCGAACCGGCCATCGTTGGCCAGCGGCTCGCCGGGGATGAGGATGTCCACCCCGGCCACGTCACGCACCTGGTCGCAGCGAAACCCGCTGAAGGTCCACAGGAACGTCACGTTCCCAGGCCGGGGATCCGAGGGACCGTCTTTGACGACGCAGCCCGTCGAGACCGAGACGATGCAGAGCAATGCAAGCAGCAGCCGGGAACTCATCGACGCACCTCCAGCCAGCGATGGATCTTCTCTTCCAGCACCTGCAGCGGCAGCGCGCCGTCCTCCAGGATCTGCCGGTGGAACGCCTTGATGTCAAAGGCCGCTCCCTGCGCCTTCTCCGCCCGCGCGCGCAGCTCGGAGATCTTCAGCTGCCCGACTTTGTAGGCCAGCGCCTGGGAGGGAATGGCGATGAAGCGCTCCACCTCCGCCGTCACCTTGGGCTCGTCCAGCGGCGAGTTCTCCAGCGCCCACGCAATGGCCTGCTCGCGCGTCCACCCCTTGGCGTGCAGCCCCGTGTCCAGCACCAGCCGGATGGCCCGCCACAGCTCCGAGCCCAGCGCCCCATAGCGCTGGTACGGATCCTGGTACATCCCCAGCTCGGGCCCCAGCGTCTCGGCGTACAGCGCCCAGCCTTCCGCGTACGCCGTGTAGCCTCCGAAGCGGCGG
Source organism: Myxococcaceae bacterium (assembly GCA_036389955.1). GTDB lineage: Bacteria > Myxococcota > Myxococcia > Myxococcales > Myxococcaceae > DATHBR01. Next base: position 637 of record DASVVJ010000070.1, on the reverse strand, counting down.
AAGCGCGGCAGCTGCTCCAGCGTCTGCTGGATGGAGATCTGGAAGTGGTGGCCCGGCGCTCCCTCGTGCAGCGTGAGTGCCTCCACGCCAATGGCGGGAGCGTCCGCGTAGCCCCGGGTGTTCAGATAGAAGACTCCCGGCCGCGAACCATCCGGGCTGGCGGACATGTACGAGCCGCCCGCGGCGGACTTCTCGCGGAAGGCCTCCACCGGGCGCACCTCGTAGTCCTGCTTGGGGATGACATCGAAGAGCCGCGGGGTGGCCTGATCCACCCGGGCCTTCACTTCCCGGTAGCGCTGCAGCATGTCCTCGCGGCTCTTGAAGCGCAGCTCGGGCAGCGTCCCCAGGTGCTTCTCGAAGGCATCGCGGTCTCCCTGGAAGCCGAGCTGCCGGATGACCGCGTCCATCTCCGCGTGGATGCGCTTCACCTCGCGCAGGCCCAGCTCGTGCAGCTCATCGGGCTTCATGTCCGTGGTGGTCGTCGTGCGGACCAGGTGGGCGTACCACTCGGCGCCTCCGGGCAGCGCGGACAGGCTCACCGTGGGGCGCGCGCGCGGCAGGTACTCGTCCCGCAGGAAGTCGTGCAGCCGCCGGTACGCCGGCACCAGCCGGTTGCTGATGGTGGTCCGCCAGGCCT
>DASVVJ010000069.1:0-14239 GCA_036389955.1 Myxococcaceae bacterium | reverse complement strand
CTCTTAGAGACCGGATCGCTGAGTTAAAGAACAATGGTAGAGCGGAGATAAGGCATTTTCCTTGAAAGGCGTGTCCTTGCCGGTGCGCTACCTGAAGACCCGGATCTCGTTGCCCCCAGGGCTCCTCGACGGTTCCGTTGTCCGAGAGTTTCTTCGCAGAGCCTTCGAGGAGTATCGGTGGTTTCGCCCCACGCGGTTCGGCCGGGCCTCCATCGACAGAGCCCTGGATCCCGAGCATATCGACTACGACGCGCTGGCCGCCTACTACGAAGAGTTGCAAGACATCACGGTCGCCGCCCGCACGGATCGGGACTACCTGCTGATCTTCCCTGCAATGAACACGGACCGGATCCACGCGGGCGGCATCACCTGGGTCACTTCCGTCAAGGAAGCCTCCAGGCATGCTTGGCGTGCGGCGCATCAGACGCAGATCATGGAGGTGATGCAGCTTTTCGGATCGCCACTCGCTCAGAGTGGCGAAGGCAGCGACCTTGAGCGTAAGAAGGAGCGGCTTGTTCCCAGCCCCGACGGCATTGGCTCGATCCAGGAGTCCACCGTACGCGACTATAGCGAGGGGCTGGCGGGCCTGTTCTGGCGCAACTTCTTCGGTCCACCCTTCGTTCAGATGTTCGGTGAACGCCTGGCCTCGCTGCCCACCCAGTTCAAGCAAGACCTCGGCGGAGGCATCGTCCTGGTGCAGCCCTACGAGCTGCCCACCCAGGCCGGCACTCCCGAAGGTGACGCGCTGGAACGCCGCATCATTGACCACCTGGGGCCCGAGTGCTTCTACGACCACGAGCGCCACCTCAAGCCCACTCGCGTTCCGCTGCTTCGCCAGGGCTCTACGCCTTCCTGACGTTCCGGCGGGGCCGCGCGTCGGGTCAGGACTCCGAAACGACGGGCAGCGAGTACGTCACCACGGGCGGCAGCTCCACCTTCACCCGGTCTCCCGGGCGAATGAGCCCCGCACGCTCGACCCAACCCACGAGCCCGCGCCGCTGGTGCGCCGCTTTCACGAACCGGCTCGCCAGCCCTGTTCGCTCCGGGTGGTGGTCCTCCAGCGCCCTCCCCGCCTTCCGGCACGGCTCGTTCTCGCTGTCCACCACCAGCGTCGCGTCCTCGGGGAACAACAGCCGCGTGCCTGGCGGTAGCTGCGTCAGTCTCGGCACTCCCGCCAGTTCCAAGTTCGCCCCCAGCCATGCCGCCAGCACCTGCGGCACCCCGAGCGTCTCCGCGATGAGCGCCAGTTCCTCCGTGGACACCAGGGACACCTGACGCGTGTTGCGCACCACCGCGCCCTTGGGAAACCTCGGCATGCGCACGTCCGCCTTCCGCGTCAGCCCCGTGTGCCGGTCTCCCACGAAGCCCTCCAGCGTCACCTTCACCTCGGGCATGTCCCGGGTGAGGACGTGCTTCGGCTCCGGACCAATGAGGACTCGGACCGTGCGGCCCGTCAGCGTCGTGCTCATCGCGCTCCCCTCTCAGAACAGCGCGAGTTGTTGCGGCTTGCCTCCCAGCGGCCGCGCGTCGATGCCTTCATCCCTCAGCACCTGCGCCAGCTCCGCCTTGAAGCCGTAGTGCGTCAGCACCTCGCGCGCCCCCGTCGCCTTCACGTACTTCACCAGCGAGGGACAGTCCGCGTGGTCCGACAGCGGGAACGCCACCTGCGCCCCGTACCGGTACGCCGCCCCCGGATCCAACGCCCAGCCCGTCAGCACCGCCGTCGCCCGAGGCCACACCCCGGACAACCCTCCCCCGCGCGCCAGGTGCGGCGGGTAGAACAGCACCTCGCCCGGGTTCACCTTCCCGTCGAAGCACCGCAGCCGCTCGATCGGCACTCCCAGCTCCGCGTAGAGCTGCGCCATCTCGAAGATGGACTCATGCGCCACCAGGTCGAACCCCCGCGCCGCCAGCGCCTTCATCGCCTCCTGGCTCTTGCCCAGCGGGTAGCCGAGCAGCACCGGCACCGTGTCCCGCTCCAGCTGCTGGCGCACCCACGCCTCCACCGCGTCCAGCACCTCCGGCCTCGGCGGGAAGCGGTAGCGCGGATGCCCGAACGTGGCCTCGATGACGAGCGTGTCGCACTCGGCCACCTGCGTGGCCTCCGCCGTGAGCGAGGGCGCCAGGTTCAGGTCCCCCGTGTACACGATGCGCTTGCCGTCCGAGCGGATGACCCGAAGCTGCGCGCTGCCTAGAATGTGGCCCGCCGGCAGCAGCTCGAGCATCAGCGGCCCTAAGTCGAACAGCTGGTTGTACGGCACCGCCAGCGGCGCGTTCACCTTGCCCAGCCGGTGCGCCATGAACTTCAACGTGGCCGCCGTGGCGATGGTCCGCTCGTGCCGGGCAATATGGTCCGCATGGCCATGGCTGACGAAGGACAGAGGCGTCTTGCGCGTCGCGTCCAGCGACAGCGGCGTCCCCGTCAGGTGCAGTCCATTTCGCCTCAGCTCCACGCTCATGCGAGGGTTCCGGTATAGCGCGCCCCCTGCCCCGTGGCGTCCTCGATGTGCGGGCCCGCCGGAAGCTGCCCGCCAGCCCGGCTCCCCAGCATGGGAGGAACCAGGCAAACAGGCATTCCGTGCTCCTCAGCTCCCCGCAGATGGGCGCCAGGGCCGCCGCGCCCAGAGCGCCGAGCCCATTTCCGACACCAGCACGCCCAGGAGGATGAAGGCCCCGCCCACCCACTCGCGCATGCCGAACGTCTCGTACCCCAGCACCACGGAGAAGGCTCCGGCGAACACCGGCTCCAGCGAGTAGATGACGCCCGCACGCACCGCCGAGGTCCGCGCCTGCGCCCACGTCTGCACGCTCAGCGCCAGGGCGCTGGCCACCACGCCACAGAAGAGCACCGCCCCCAGGAAGGCCGGCGCCCACGTCACCCGGGTGTCCACGAAGGGCAGGCACAGCACGGACAGCAGCGCCACCACCCACAGTTGCACCGCCACCAGCGCGTCCACGCCCTCCTTGGGCGCGTACCGCTCCGTGAGGGCAATGTGGACCGCATAGGACACCGCGCACCCCAGCGTGAGCATGTCCCCCCGGGACAGGCCTCCCGCGGAGCTCACGTCCGGCCGCGTGAGGTAGTAGAGCCCCACCGCCGAGAGCACCACGCCCACCAGCGAGGACACGCGCGGCACTCTGCGGAACAGCACCACCACCACCACCGGCACCAGCAGCACGTACAGCCCGGTGAAGAACGCCGAACGCGCGGGCGAGGTGTCCGTCAGCCCCATCGTCTGCAGAGCAAAGCCTCCGAAGAGGAACACCCCCAGCACCGCGCCCCGGCGCAGGTGCACCGGCGACAGCACCCGCCGCCGCGCCAACAGGGTGAGCACCAGCGCCCCCGCCCCGAAGCGCAGTGCCAGGAACGTGAACGGATCGCCGTGGCTCAGCGCGTCCTTCACCACCACGAAGGTGGTGCCCCAGAGCACCGTCAGCAGCACCAGCGCCCCGTCCGCCTGGAGCCGGGCCCGCCGCTCCTGCGACTCCGTGTCCGTCATCGGTTGAAGCGGCTCAGTCACCGTTCCCCACCGCCCGCTCCAGCACCACCAGGGGCTTCACGCCCCCTGAAATCCGCCACTCGTCATTCACCCGCTGGGTGAGCTCGGGCGTGGAGTCCTCGAAGCCCGCCCGCCGGAACGTGCGCAGGGAGGCGAAGTTGTCGTCGTCGATGTCCGCGAAGATGCGGTCCGCGCCCTGCCTCCGGGCCTCCTCCAACAGGCAGAGGATGATGCGGTAGGCCACTCCCATGCGCCGCGCCCTCGGGGCCACCACCAGCGAGCGCACCCAGAGCCCTTCCAACGCCAGACCCTCCTCGCGGTAGTCATCCAGGTAGGCGAAGCCACACAGGCGCCCCTCCGCATCGAAGGCGCCCGCCGCCGCGCCCACCGCGTCCTCCCCTCGCGCCCAGCGCCGGAACAACTGCCGGCGCAGAAAGCCCGAGGGCACCAGCAGCCGCTCTCCCGCGAAGATGAGCAGCGCCTCGATGTCCGTCTCCTTCAGCAGCCGGACCTCGAGCGGGCCGAGCCACCGGCTCCGCAGCGGCCGGGACCAGCCCGCGACCGTGAGGTCCCTCAGCCGCACCATGGCCTTGCGCCCATTCGGCGAGGCCCACAGCCCGGACAACAGCCGCTGCCCCAGAAACAGCGTGGACCGCGCCAGCCGGGGCAGCGGCAGCACCAGCGGCCCCCGGCGCAGCGCGGTAATCCGCCCCAGCGGCACCCCTTCCGGATCCTTGCGGCCCAGCAGCGAGGCCGTCACCAGCGGCCCGGTGGCGAGCACCACGTGGGCAATCAGCCGGCGCCCCACGCGCACCAGCGCCACGTCTCCCCGGGCCAGGTCCTCCGGCTCGCAGCGCAGCACCCGCACCGCGTCCCCACTGCGCAGCAGCGGGTACAGGCTGCGCCCCGCGCCCCGCAGCCAGAGCTGGCGCCCCAGCGGCGTGCCCTCGATGAGGGCCGTCATATCAATGGGCGCTCGGTCGGGCATGGAGCCAGTCCCTCACGAAACCCGCGGCGGCCTCGTGCTTGCGGAAGGTGAAGCGGCACAGCGCCACCTTCTGGCACAGGCTCGCCAGGCGCCGCAGCACCTCTCCCTGCGAGGCCTCGCCGGGCAGCGGCCGGAACACCTGCCCCATCATCGCCGTCACGGCCTCTTGTGCCGACACGTCCTCCATCCGCTCCTCGCCCCCCTTGTGGAGCAGCAGCACCGCTTCCAGCGTCGCGCGGGCCAGCGTCGAGGGCAAATCCAGCTCCGAGCAGAACGGGCTGCCCTCTACCCGGCCCTCGGGGTAGAGCGCCAGCACTTCATCCGAGAGCACCGCCGCCCCCGCCGCCCGGGCGCACAGCCGGGTGAAGGTGGACTTGCCCGCCCCGCTCGGGCCAATGGCCACCACCGCGCGCCCTTCGAAGGCCACTCCCGCCGCGTGCAACAGCAGCCCGCCCTGCCTCAGCGTGGCCAGTTGCAGGCCCACGCGCAGCGCCAGCTCCGTGTCCAGCTCCTGCTGGGGAGGCTCCACCCGGACCCGCGGGCCCTCCACCAGAAAGCGCGGCCCCGTGGGCTGGCGGGGATCCAACGGTGCGCCCTGCCCCTCGGGCACGCTCCCCTCCTGGAGTACCAACCGGGGCGGCGGGCTCCTTCGGCCGCCCAGGAAGGGGCCCAGCGTGCACCGCTCGCCTGCCCGGGCCAGGAGCGACTCGTCCACTCCCACGCTCCAATCCCCGAAGCGCAGCACCCGCATGCCTACCTCGCGGTCAGATGCACTCGCCGGTGTCGGGCTCGATGAGGCAACTGGGTGTGAAGAGGTCCGGCACGAGGATGCGCTCCGTACGCACCTGAGGCGGTGCGTAGGGCTTCTTCCTCTTCTTCTCAGCCTGGGGAGGCTGTACCGGCGTCTCCATGGTCACCTAGTAATACACCACAACCCGCGCCGGGTTCGACTGACTATCCGCCACCGCGAGATCCAGCTTTCCGTCCCCGTTGAAGTCCAGGATGGTCAGGGAGATACCAGGCGTGGCGGTGGGCTCCAGCTTGGACTGGAAGAAGCCGTTCTCCTGAACCGTGTCGAACTCCTGCCCAGGCACTCCCCGGTTGTAGAAGACGAACGCGGCACTGCTTCCGGTGATGTTCTGGCCAATCGCGAGATCCTGCCGGCCATCCGCGTTGAGGTCCCCTCGTGCCAGCGAGGTGCCGAAGCGGCTGCCACCCTGGATCATCAGCGGCGGGGTGGAGAACCCCGTCGCATCACCATCCCGGTACACGAAGACCCGGCTCAGGGTCGACATGCCCACCACCAGGTCCACGCCCGGGCCTCCGGCGAGGTCCACGCCGCCCACCGCGTCCGTGCCGAAACCTCCCAGGCCGTTGCCGGTGCCGTTCGGTCCCTGATTCAGCACCTGGAGTGCGTTGGCGGTGGTGAGGGTCTTGCCCAGCGAGCGGACCGTGGCCCCCGAGTACACGTAGACGTTGTTGAACCGCTCGTGGGAGTGCGGCAGGGTGAAGTCCGGGACGCCATCGCCGGTGATGTCACCCAACCGCACATAGCCGCGAGTCCGGCCGAAGAAGACGGCCGTCGTGGCGGGCGCTTCGAAGATCTTGTCCGCCGCGCTGGTGGGGACGACGCAGGCGGCGGCCGCCGTGCAGCCATTGCCCAGGGCGCGCCACGCATCGGGCGAGCGTCCGTAGAAGAGGTAGACCTTGCCGGGGCTCTCGCCATTGGAGCTCATGATGAGCTCCTGCAGACCGTCACCCGTGATGTCTCCGATCATCCGCACGATGCCGCCGAGCAACGCTCCCGCAACGCCAGGGACGTTGCGGAACTCGATGGGTCCCGCGGTGTCCAGCGGCGCGTTCCTCCGGCCAAAGTACAGGAAGACACGCCCGCTGCTGGCTCCACTGGTCCCCGCGTAACCACGCGCGCCCAACAGCAGATCCTGCACCGCGTCCACCGTGGCATTGCCCACGTCGCCGACGTCGAACTCTCCCCCGAAGAACTGCGAATCGGTCTCGGGCAGCGTCAGGTCCTGGCGGGTGGGGGGGGCCGCCGCGAGGTTGGCCTTGCCATAGTAGATGTGCACCGTCCCCGGAGCACTGGACGAGGCGCCGACCAGCAGATCATCGAAGCCATCCGCGTTCACGTCACGGCCGGTGATGAAGAGGCCGTAGCTGTTGTTCGTCCCCGGGTTGGTCAGCGTCAGCGAGGTCCAGAAGTTGTCGACCGCGGGCGCCACCTCGAACGGCGGGTAGTTGCCCACCTCGTCGCGCGGCCGCAGCTGGATGAAGTACCGGGCCAGCGGCGGCAGCGTCAGCGTGTAGCGCGTGGAGCCTGCTGGCAGCAGCGCGCCGGTCTCCTGCCGCACCTTCGGCCCAAAGTACGTGGCCTGGTCCTGGATGCCGTTGGGGAGCTGGGCGTTGAGCGACCAGCGCAGGTCATACCCCGCGGGCATGCCGGAGACCCCATCGTCTCCGCTGGCGGTCCACGTCACCTCCACCTTCGCCTGACGCTCCTGGCCCGCGAGCACCGTGCGCGTCACGGTGGGCTGCGCCGGAGCCACCACGTCCACGGTGGCCGCCACCGAGTGGCGCACCACGTTGCCGGAGATGTCGCGCACGCGCAGCTCCAGGGTGCCCGCCGTGTCGTGCGGCAGCGTCACCGGCACGCTCAGCGTCTGCGGATCCGTGGTGACGGAGAACTCCGAGGAGACGGCGGTGTTCCGGTAGAAGGCCTGCACCCGGCTGCCCACCGCCTGCGTCACGGTGAGGGTGAAGGTGGCGTTGGCGTCCCCTCCCGGAGCCGCGTCCACCACGTACTCGGGCGCCGGCGTCGGGAAGAGGAAGGCGTTGTTCGCGGTCACGAAGTAGAGCGTGTTCCCCGACGGGGACACGGAGGTGATGACCGGCGGCGTCAGGTCCACCGTCACATCCACGAAGTCGATGCTGCGCACCGCCGAGAGGTTGAGGACCTCCACGGTGAGCCGGGTCTGCTCGTTGTCCTGCAGCGTGAGCTCGAAGAAGAAGTCACCCGTCGCGGCATCGGCGGTCACGGTGGCCTCGGCGGTGGGGCTGTTGCCCCGGAACAAGGACACCGTCTGGCCACGGCAGTCCGTGTTGCCTTCCAGCCGGTACTGCAGGCCCGCGGCGGCCGGGTCCCGATCATCGCCCGGCAGCAGCGTCACCACCGGATCCGCCGGGTTGGTGAGGGCGATGACACAGCCGGGCGCGCGTATGTCTACGCCCGCGGCCTGCTCGCTGCCGGTGTTGCCCGCCGCGTCCGAGGCCTCCGCCGTGACGGTCTGCACGCCGAGGGGGAAGTTGAGGGTGCCTTGGGCCACGCCGTTGGCCACGGGCAAGTCTCCCACCAGGGTGCGAGCGCCGCTACCGCCCTGCGTGTAGATGCGGACCGTGCCCACGCCGCCGCCACCCACCTCCACGCGCACGGGAATGTCCGTGCTGTTGTAGACGGCGCCTGCGGCGGGAGTAACGAGGTCCACCGTGGGGGCCTCGAGGTCCACGGTGAGGGTGCGCACCAGGGGGGCGGTGCGGTTGCCCGAGGTGTCCGTGGCGGTGAGGGTCAGCGTGTACGTCACAGTGCCCGTGGCGGGCAGGGTGTACTCATGCGTGACGACGAGCCCCGAGGGCGTCAGGTCCACCGCGCCGCCCGAGGGCGACAGCTCCAGGCGCACTCCGCCCGTGGCCACGTCCGCATCCGTCTGCACGCTCACGCGCAGCTGGAAGCCCGCGGCCCCGGAAGGGTCATCCGCGATGCCCAGCGAGGTGCGCGTGGGCGCGTTCACCACCAGGGTGGGCGGCACGCGGTCCAGCCGGAACGAGAAGAAGGCCGCGGTGTTGAGCGGGTAGAACGGCGTGGGGTTGGCCACGCGGTTGGAGTTGCCCGCCTCGTCCGTCACCGTGACGACGAGCGAGTAGTCCGCCGCGACCCCGGTGGGCATGGCCGTCAGCGGCACGGTGACCTGGCTTCCCATGACGGTGGCCTGGCCGTAGAGGATGTTGGGGTTATTGGCGCTGCGCACCTGCACCGAGCGCCCGTCCTCCAGGCCTCCCACGGTGATGCGCAGCTCGGGCGGGCCCGAGGGCAGCTCCGTGGCGTTCAGGCGCTTGTCGCCGTTGGCGTCCCCGGCCAGCTCCACGGACCACACCGTCGGCTCGATGCTGTCCACGCGGATGGGCACCTCGGTGGAGACGGAGATGCCGCCATCGACGAGCACGGCCTTCAGGGCATAGAGCCCGTCCGGATAGGTGAACTCAGGATTGAACGGCGGCACGTTGGTGGCCAGGGTGAACCAGCCCGAGCCATCCCGGCACGGCGCGGCCCCCCGGGTGAGCGCCACGCTGGAGCAGATGTCCACCACGCCGCTGGGCGAGCGCCCGGGGGAGTTGTACTGGAGCGGCGCCTGGATGCCGGGCTGATCCGGTGTCACGTCCGAGGTGACGAGGTAGGTGGGCGCGGGCGCCGGCGGCGGCGCGGGAAGCTGGAACGAGATGGTGCCGGGCTGGGTGTCCACCAGCAGCAGCACCGTGGCGCAGACCACCGAGCCCCCCGGGCCCGTCAGCTCGGCGCGCAGCACGTTGGCTCCCTCCTCCAGGGCCACGTTGGAGAAGGACACCACGGTGTCGCTGGCTGCCACGGGCTGAGTGCCGAGCTCCGTCGTTCCGCGCAACAGCCGCAGGGTGCCCGCTACGGTGGGCTGCACCGCCAGGCGCACCGTCACCAGCAGCCCGCCCCCGGAGCGCACCACGCCGTCCGCGGGGCCCAGGTAGCGCCCGGAAGCAGGCTCGGCGAACTGCAGCACGCCCCCGGAGAAGGCCAGGGTCAGGGTCTTCTTCAGCGGGGTGCTGTTGCCCGCCAGGTCCGTGGCGCGCAGTTGCAGCTCACACGTGCCGCTGGGGGGCACGGAGACGTTGCGCAGCACCAGGGTGCCGCTGCTATCCGCCTGCCCCGCCACGCCCGCCGTCATGCCGCAGCCGGTGGCGACCACATTCGCGCGCGGCTCGGTGCTCACATCGAGGGCAATCTGCATGCCCGGGCTCACCGAGGTGTCACTCAGCTCCGGGCCCAGGGTCGTTTGCCCCGCCGGCACGCCGCGCACGTTGAAGTCCAGCGTGGGCGCGGTGGTGTCCAGGGTGAACCAGAACGCCTGGCTGATGCCGCCGCCCGGGCACGAGGCCACGAGGAAGTACTCACCCTCCGTCACCTGCGGGGACTGCATGCGCGCCAGGCCACCCGCGGCCGTGCCGGTGGAACGGCCCTTCTCGGCGCCGCTGGCGTCATAGGCCACCATCGTCACCGGGCCATTGCCCGACAGCACGTCCATCGTCTCGGACGAGCCCCGCACCACCACGCCCTCCAGCGGGCTGGAGATGGAGCAGGTGGCCCGGCCCATGGCCACCGTCACCGTCTCCACCGTGCACTGCTCGATGCCCGAGGCGTTGCTCACACAGGCCTGCACGGTGTTGGCGCCCTCGGCCAGGTGGGCGGTGAAGGTGGCGGTGCGGGGGTTGCCCGCCGTCACCGCGCGCCGCGGGCGGCCGAACTGGCCCGTCGCGGAGGTGAACAGCCGCACCTCGGTGCCCACCGGCACCGAGTCCGCCACTACGCTCACCGGCACCTGCACCCCGTTCTCCGGGCGGCCGTCCGCGTCCGTGGTGACCGTCTTCGGCACCGTCATCCTCACGCTGGGCGTAAGGCTGGCCACGGTGACGGGAATCTCCCGCGTGGTGACGTTGCCACCCTCGTCCGCCACGCGCAGCGTGTAGAGGTAGTCCCCGTCCACCGGCACCGTCACCGCGGGGAACGTCACCCCGCCGGCCACCACCTGGGTGATGAGGTCCGGCACGCCCTGCCGCGACAGAGTGGCCGTCAGGCCCGGCTCGGAGCAGCCCACGGTGGCCTCCACCTTGAACGTGGTGGAAGCCACGGGCGCCAGCGGCCCGGCCACCTCCACCCGGGGCGCCACCGTGTCCAGGGTGAGGTTGCGCCGGGCCGACGTCACCTCATTGTTCCCCTGGCGCACCACCGCGTAGCACACGGCCTTCTCGGCCTCGCACGCCGCCTGCGTCAGCGTCACCGTGAGCTGCGTCACCCCGCTGCTGTTCACCGTGAAGTCCGTGGGCGGCACCCCGCACGCCTGCTCGCAGTAGAGCGTGCCCGGCCTGCCCACCAGCCCCGTGCTCGTCACACCGAAGAGCACCTGGTAGCCCGGTGTATTCGGGTCCGCGTCATCCGTCGCGCGCAGCACCTTGCCCTCGGCCGGCTCGGTGAGGTCCACCTTGGGCGGCTCGGTGGACACCGTCACGCTGATGCGATGGGTGGCCGTGCGCCGGGACTTCGCCTCCACCACCGTCACCTGCAGCAGGTTGGTGCGCGGCCGCAGCAGCGTGCCCGGGAAGCGCACCCGGCTGCCTTCGATGACGGCCGCGGGCCCCGGCGTCCACGCCGTCTCGCTGGGCGTGCGCACCTCCAGCTTCGCGCTCTCCAGCGTCACCTCGCGGCCCGCCGAGTCCGAGGCCAGCGCCACCACCTCGTACTGGAAGCCCTCGGCGGCCGGATCCGCGTCGTCCGCCGCCGTCAGCCGCTGCGCATCGGTGGGCTTCTCATAGGCCACCCGCAGCTTGGACTCGACGGGAGGCTTCCCGCAGCTGCACCCGGAGGCGCCCCATACCAGCGCGAAGCTCAGCAGCCACTGCCAGACGACTCGGCGCATACGTCTCTCACCTCTTGGCGGGCACAAGCGGCCTCGCCATGCACGGTGTGCGCTCCAGGCCCTCAGGGCCCGAGCACCAACACCTTTTTCTCCACGAGGAGCTTCACGAAGGCCACCGTGTCCGCCCGGCACGCCTCCGGCTCCACTTCGAACTCGTCACACAGCACGGCGGCGATGTCCGCCACCGTGCGCCGCCCGTCCACCAATTCCACGATGCGCTCGGCCACCGGCGACACCTGCCCCCGCGCATCCTCGAACGTGTGCAGGTGCTCGTCGGGCCCGGCCGCCATCAGCCGCCCCCCCACCCGTTGCACCCCGGTGTCCGGGTGGATCCGGGGCACCGCGCACAGCACGTCCTGTCCCGCTTCCGCGGGGCGCACAGGCTGATCTTTCGGATGGAGTGCAGCCACGAACGTCTCCCGGAGGCCCGGCCCCCCGGCTCACGAGCCCTCTGGGCTCACGAGTACGTGTCCATGCTACCCGCACTGCCCCAGCCGGGCCAGTCGACGGCCTCCCCCTGCTTGGGATCCGAACAAGGAGTTGGGGGCGGCCGCCGAAACCGCATATGACGGGGACATGTCCCACCTCTCACGAGGGGGGCAGAGCTCCGGAGGGGGTCATGAACACAGCGGACGGCAACCTGGCGCCACAGCGCGGTTGGTGGAGTCGCAACTGGAAGTGGGTGGTGCCCGTGGGCTGCCTGGGCATGCTGGCCACCTGTGGCTGTCTGGGCGCCGTGCTCTTCGGGGTGGTCTTCGGAGCCCTCAAGAACACCGGCGCATACACCGAGGCGGTCTCCGTGGCCCTCAGCGACTCGGAGGTGCAGGCCACGCTGGGCACGAAGATCGAGACGGGCTTTCCCCAGGGCTCGGTGAACTCGAACAACGGCCGCAGCAGCGCGGAGCTGAACATCTCGCTGGATGGTGACAAGGCGGATGGCATGCTGCGCGTGGAGGCGGTCGACACCGGCGGTGGATGGAGCTACTCGGTCCTCCAGGTGGAGGTGCCTGGCCGCCAGCCCATCGACCTGCGGGACAAGGTGGGAGGCGGCATCCGCCAGGAGCTGGTGCCCCCCACGCCGGACGCGCCGGACGCGCCGGACGCGCCGGACGCACCGGACGCGCCGGACGCGCCACCCACGGATGACAACGTGCCAGCCGAAGAGGGCGAGCAGCCCCAGGACGGCGACGCTGACATCAAGCTGTAGTCCGCGCTTCACTGAGTAGGAGGGGGGCTGCCCATGTCGTGGCTCGATACGTTGGAGAAAGTCCGGACGAGGGACTTCAGCAAGGTGTCGTCCGAGGAGCGGGACAAGACCGCGCGGGACGTCATCAACATGTGCTCGTACGCGGTGGCGGTGGTGTCGATCTCGCCCATCCCGCTGTCGGATCTGGTGCTGATGCTGCCCATCCAGACGGGCATGGTGGTGACGGTGGGCCACATCTATGGCCGCAAAGTGGATCAGGCCACGGCCAAGGAGCTGATCCTCGAGTTGGGAGCCACGGCGGGAGTGGGCATCCTGGCCAGACAAGGCGTCAAGGCGCTGATCCCCGTCTTCGGCGCGGTGCTGACGATTGCGCCGGCCTTCGCGTTCAACTGGGCCATGGGGCGCGCGGCGATGGAGTACTTCAAGCACCCGGGCATGAGCCGGGAGCTGATGAAGGAAGTGTTCAAGCAGGCGCAGACGGAAGCCAAGTCCCACTTCTCCAAGGACGCGTTCGACCGGTTCCGCAAGCAGAACGAGCAGGAGGTCAACGCGGTGGCGAACCAGGCCAAGGCCCCCGCGCGGGAGGAAGAGCCGGAGGAACAGGAGGAGCAGGAGGAGGCCGAAGCCCCGGCGCCCAAGAAGAAGACGATCGGCAAAAAGGCCGCCGCCACCAAGAAGGCTCCCGCCAAGAAGGCCACGGCCAAGAAGACCACCCCCAAGAAGGCGGCGGCCAAGAAGTCCGCCCGGCAGGCCGAGGAAGAGCCGGAGAAGACCGAGGAGGACGAGGCGCTCACCGTGCGGGAGCTCATCGAGCAGGAGCTGCCCCGGCGCATCAAGGCCAAGGGGGCTTCGGCCCGCAGCCTCGACGCGGTGATCCACCTGGACATCAGCGGCGATGAGGGTGGGCGGTGGACGGTGGACCTGCGCAAGACCGACAAGTGGGTGAGCTGGGGGCTGAAGGGCAAGCCCACCGTGACGGTGCGCTGTGGAGACGAGGATCTGCTGCTGATCGCCACGGGCAAGAAGGACGCGAAGATGGCCGCCTTCACGGGCGCGCTGATCTTCGAGCCGTTGGACCTCGCGCTGGCCGAGCAGATCGGCCAGCTCCTCACGTGACATGTCCGCCCAGCTCACCAGCGAGGCAGAGCTGCTGAAGCTGCGCGCCCGGCTCCAAGCGGGCGCGTGGCGCCACATCGTGGTCCTCACCGGGGCGGGCATCTCCGTCGCCTCGGGGCTGCCCACCTACCGGGGCCCGGGAGGACTGTGGACACGTCCCGGAATGGAGGAGGTCCCTGACGCGGAGATGTTCGCTCGCGACCCCTCGCGCCTGTGGTCCCTCTTTGGCCCCCTGCGCGGCCCGCTCCACACCGCGCGCCCCAACGCCGCGCACCTGGCGCTGGCCGCCTGGGAGGCCCGGCTGACGCAGGGCCAGTCCTTCACCCTGCTGACCCAGAACGTGGACAGGCTGCACACCCGCGCGGGGAGCCGGAACGTCGTCGAGCTCCACGGCTCCCTGCTCCGCACGCGCTGCGGCAACCCGGACTGCACGTTGAGTGCTTTCGAGGACCTTTCCGAGCCTGGGCAAGCGCCTCTCTGTAGCCAGTGCGGCCAGCCCCTGCGCCCGGACGTGACGCTGTTCGGCGAGCCGCTCCCGGTGGATGCCGAATGGGCGGCCAAGAAGGCCCTGCGTGACTGCGATCTCTTCCTGGCCATCGGCACCTCGGGCACGGTGGCGCCCGCGAGCAACTTCGTCCGAGGCGCCAAGTACGCGGGGGCGTGGACCCTGCTGGTGAACCTCACGCCCATGCAGCCC
>DASVVJ010000068.1:0-4375 GCA_036389955.1 Myxococcaceae bacterium | reverse complement strand
TTCGAAGGAGGAGCGGGGGGCGTTGCCGGCTTGTCAGTGGTGTCGTCGGCCATGGACTCTGAGGGTTGTAGAAGGCTGTAGAAGGGCCCGCCTCAAGGGGGCGGTGGCCCAACGCAGGAGCGTTCGTAACCCCCGGATTTCCCAGCGTCAACAGGGGAAACGAGGGGGTGTGCGCAGGTCCGTCCGGAAGGTGGGTAGAGGACTAAGCGACGCTCTTGGGACGCAGCGGGGCGGCAAGCCGCTCGGCCTCGGCGCCCACGGCCCCATCCGGGTCCTGGGCCTTGGCTTTTTCGAAGGCCGCCAGGGCTCCCTCGCGGTCTCCCTTGAGCTTGAGCGCCACGCCGATGTTCAGGTTCGCCGCGGCGTTGTCCCGGTCCATCGCCAGGGCCTCGCGGAAGAGCTCCAGCGCCTGGTCCATGTCACCCGACAGGAGCGCTTCCTTGCCCGCCTGCACGCGCTTGTCCGCGTCGTTGACGAACTCCACCTGGAACACCGTCTTGCCCACCACGTTGGCAATCAGCACGCGCAGAATGCCGCCCCAGTAGAAGGACAGGCCCTCGGCGGCCACCAGCGCGGCGATGGGCAGGTCCGGCAGCAGCTGCTTGCCCCGGAACTTGAAGCGCACCTTGGTGTAGCGGCCCTTGTTGGCCCAATGCAGCGCCTCGCTCTGGAGCTTCTTCAGCCCCTCCTCCACCCGCTTGGGGTCGATCTCGAAGGGCAGCGCGCGCTCCTTCACGGGCTCACCCGCGGGCAGGGCCTTCTGCGCGGGCCGCTCCTCCACCGGCTCGGCCTCCAACACGGGAGCGCTCGGGGGCGCGGCGGGAGCCTTCGGTGGCGCGGCGGCCTTGGGCGGCGCGACGGGCTCCGCGGGCTTCACCGCAGCCTTGCGCGAGACCGCCTTCTCGGGAGCCGTTCGGGGCTTGGGAGCCACCTCGGTACGGGTGGGCTTCTTCTTCGCCGGAGCCTTGCCACGGGGTGCTGTCTTCGCCATGGGCCTAGTCTAAGCCAGCCGCGTCCTGCCCGCTCGCCACAGATGGATGTGGCGTGCCGCGCCGCCTCTGCCTGGGGATACGGCGCTCCCGGGCTCCGATTGCAGCCCCGGGCTATATCAGGGCGGCGGAGGGCACGCCCTCGCGCGCCAGGTCCTCGATGTCCACCATGCGCCGGCGCGTCTCGTGCTCGGGAAGGAAGACGCGCAGCGCGTCCCGGATGAACGGCAGGGCCCGGGGGAGGGTGCGCGCATCGAGCTGCTCGGGCTCGATCTCGGCGCGGCGGCAGGCCCGGACGATGGTGGTCGCGGCGATGACGGGCGACAGCCCACTGCGCGCCACCAGCTGCTCGAGGAGGCTGGTCGAGCTCATTCTCGGCTGGCGGCTGGCGGGAGGCCATGGCTCGGCGGCGGCGGTCTCGGGGGTGCGGCGCCGGAGCATGTTGCGCACCTGAGCGCGCTAGAGCGCCAGGTCGCTCGCCTTCGGGCAGAAGGCATCCACCCCCACGGCGAGCGCCTCGGCCATCTTCTGGCTCTCGAAGCGCGCGGTGAACATCAGCAGCGGCACGGTGGCCATCCGCGGGTCGGCGCGGATGAAGCGCGCCGCGATGATGCCGTCCATCCCGGGCAGCACCAGGTCCATCAGGATGCACTCCACCGGCTGCGACTTGAGCAGCTTGAGCGCCTCCTCGGCCGAGTGAGCGGTGAGCAGCTCATGCCCATCCTTGGACAGCTCGTCCACCACGGCCTGCAGGAAGGTGGCGCTGTCATCCACCACCAGCACCCGGCGGCGTCGAGCGGAAACCACCGCATGGTCATCGACGCTGAGCACTCTGGACTTCATGTCGCTCCTCCTTCGGTACACCGGTGCGCGCGAGTGTCACCAGCCACCCCGCCATATCTTTGAGTGAGACCACGAACCGCGCCGCGCCCATCTGGATGGCCTCGCGGGGCATTCCGAATACCGCCGAGCTGGCCTCATCCTGGGCCAGCGTCATCGCGCCCTGCTCCTTCAATGCGTTCAGCCCTTCGGCGCCGTCCCGGCCCATGCCGGTGAGCAGGCAGCCAATGGCCCGCGGGCCGAGCTCGCGGGCCGCGGACTCGAACAGCAGATCCACCGCGGGCCGGCACGAGTTGCGCAGCGGCTCGTCCGTCAGCCACAGCCGCCCGCCGCGCAGCACCAGGTGACGGTCCGCCCGCGCCATCACCACGCCCGGCTGGCCCACCGGCGGTAGCGGCTCGCCGTGCACCGCGTGGCGCACCGGCACCCGGCTGTTCTTGCTCAGCCACTCCACCATGGGGAACTCGAACGCGTCGGACAGGTGCATCACCAGCACCAGCGGCAGCGGGAAGTCCGCCGGCAGTCCCTTGAGGATCTCCCTCACCGCCGAGGGCCCTCCGGTGGACGCCCCCATCACCACCGCGCGCGGTGAGAGTTCCCGCGCGGAGGCAAACTCAGGCCGTGAAGGACCCGCCGGATGAAGCCGGGTAGGCCCGCGCGCGGCGAGCTTCACCCGGGCCAGCAGCTCCTCCGCCCAGCTTCCCGTGGTGGGACGCGCGGGTTTCTCCAGCGCGTCGACGGCGCCCGCGGTCAGCGCATCCATCAGGCGCAGACCGGGGGCGCGGTTCTCCGCCCCCGCGAAGGCAACGACGGGCGTGGGGCAGGCCGCCATGATGCGGCGAGTGGTCTCCACCCCGTTCATTCCCGGCAGCGTGAGGCTCAGCGTCACCACGTCGGGGCGCAGGCGCTGGCACATCTGGAAGCCACGCTCACCGTCGGCGGCCTCGCCCACCACCGTACAAGACGGATCAGCGGAGATGACGTCCACCAGGTGCCGGCGGACCATCAACGAGTCTTCGACGATGAGGATGCGCAACGCGCTCATGGTCATCCCTCCGCCCCGCGGGGCTGACGGACACCGGTCGCGTCACCCACGGAAGCCCTGCTTGACGAATTCCCCCTGGAGGCCGGTTGTGCCCACAAGCCGGGGGTTCCCCGGCCGTCGCGTATTCGCACGATGACACGAGTCGCGGTGTTCAACAACGCGCAGCGTGCAACGCGATGCACATGGATGGCAGGACTGAAAAGTTACGCAGCCGTGACTGAAAAGTTACGCGCGGACAGGAGTCCACACGGGCTGATCAAGGCCAGAGCGAGGCCTGGATGGATTGATCCACCAGCCCGGCGAACACCTCCTGGCTGCGGTCAGGGCCCACCATGGGCAGCGAGAGGCTGGGGCCCATGAGACGCTCGTCCACCACGGCCTGGGGTGCGCGCTGGCGCAGCTCCGCCAGCAGGTTCTGCATCGCCTCGTGCTTGGTGAGGCCCTGTTTGGCTCCGAGGGAGACGAAGCTCGTGGCGTCCGTGAAGGCCGCGCGCACAGTGCCGCCGTATACCCAGAGGAAGTTCTCGACCCGAGGATGCTTGATGATCTCTTCCTTGGGCTGACGCATCTCGAAGTTGTCCACGGAAGCCCTGCGGCCGTACTCCATCTCCACGGTCTTCTCGATCGTCACCGTCTTGCGGCGGCCCCGCACCAGCAGCCGCAGCTCCGAGTACGGCACCTCGTGGGTCCCGCGCTTCGCGTCCTCGAGGACCATGCGTTGAGCCTCGAGCGTGAAGCGGCGAACGGGCGTCAGCACGCCCACCAGTTGGGACACCGGAGCACTCACCACCACGAAGCCTTCGGCGCTGAGAATCTCGCGCATCGCCTCCGCCTCAAGCTCCGGCAGCCGCGCCAGGATGGAAGGCAGGGACGCTGACAGCCGCAGCCGCACGTCCACCGGCGACAGGCGCAGCAGCCTCGACAGCACCGGCAGGGCCTGCTCCACCGAGGCGGGCGCCCGCGCGAGCGCCACGAGCGTGTCCACGGCCTCGCTCGAGCCCTCTGCATTCGCCGGCTCGGCGGGCAGGACCACCGCGCGCTCGCGCTCGCGCTCCTCTGCCTTCTCGATGCGGTCACGCAGCTTGTCGGCCTCGCGCCGGGTGCTCTCCAGGTCCGCATGAAGCGACTTCTGGTCACGGGCGTGCTGTGCGCGCTGCTTATCGAGCTCGGCCTTCGTCTGGCGCAGCTCCGCCTGCACCTGAGCGATCTTCTCGCGCAGCTCCTTGGCGTCGCTCATGCCCACATCCCTTCCTGGACGGCTTGATACAGCAGGTCTCCCAGCAGCTCCTGCCCCCGGTCCTCATCCACCAGCGGCAGCGAAAAGCGCGGGAGCTGCATGAAGCGCTCGTCCAGCACCGTATGCGGCGCACGTTGCCGGAGCTGCGCCGTCAGCGCCTGCAGGCTCTCGAAGCCCGTCAGGGCGCGCACGCCGCCCAGGCCGGTGAAACGTGTCTCCAACGTGAAGGCCGCTCGCACACCGCCTCCGTAGATCCATAGATAC
>DASVVJ010000067.1:0-35252 GCA_036389955.1 Myxococcaceae bacterium | reverse complement strand
GTAGATGCCGGTGCCCACCACCCAGCCCCACGGGGCGAACAGCTTCACGTAGGACTGCTTGAGCAGCGGCGCGGTCTCGCCCGGGCGCGTGGCGTAGTACTCGAGGTTCCCCTCACCCTGCTGGCGCGCCAGCTCGGCAATCTCCACGAAGACGGCGTTGCCGTGCGAGTCCCGGTAGTCCTTCATGCTCGTGCCCACCATCTTCGGCAGGTGCGGGTGCATCACCAGCCGGGGCTCGAGGTCATTCACCCAGAAGTACTCGTTCTCGCCATAGCGCAGTCCCTGCAGCAGCCGCGCTGCCTCGCTCTGCGCCTGGGCCGTGGTCAGCTCGCCCTTGCGCACACGGTCCTCGTAGGACACCAGCACGCCGTATGCCGTCTCCACCACCTGCTGCATCGTGCGGATGCGGTCCTGGTGCAGCTGGCTGCGTACCGTTGGAAGTACGTAGAACGGATGCAACAGGAGCAGTGGCAACGTCACCACTCCCATCGCGATGTACAACTTCATGAGCAGGCTGTGACGTCCAAGGGCCAGCGCCATCACCCACAGCCTAGGGCACTCCGGGCTCGCGCGGGTGCTCGGTTGCCTGCCTTGAAGGGCTTCTCTGGGAAGCCGCGCTGCTCGGACGGGCGCGGATTCCCAGGCGACGAGGCACTTTGGAGTGGGTCCACCGGAACCTGGGGGGTTGGATCCGCGGTTTCGACCGCCGTGAACCCAACCCCGACGCACGGAGAAACGACCTCGGGGATTTTTTCGCGAGACCAGGCCTGGCGGGTTGGGGATGACGAGCGTCGCACCGCGGATCCGGGCCCTGCTTCGAGGGAAACGGACGCCTGCTGAGAACCTGGCGGGTGTACCCTGCCCCGTAGGAGCACCCTACCCGACGTGACACATCTCCTCGAATGACCCGACGCCGCAGTGCGGCATCTTGTCCAAGTTCGCGACCTGCCAGGTGAAGACGCACGGATCTACCCGGCAAGTTCTGTGCGTCTGCCTCCATACGTCCTAAGCCGTCAACCGCACCTTTAGGGTCGGGCAAGTAAGCATGGACAAAAAACTCGCGACGACAATCGGCGCTGCGGCGCGGTCCGCCCGGATGCGCCTGGAGCTCACGCAAGCGGACGTGGCAGAGCGTATCGACGTGGCGACGGAGGTGTATGGACGGCTCGAGCGCGGCGGCATGCTCCCCAGCGTCCAGACACTGCTCAAGCTGTGCCACGAGCTGAACGTCTCTTCGGACGAGCTGCTGGGCCTGACGCAGCAGGGGCCCACCACGCGCACGGCCGAGCCGCCCGCGCCACCCACGGAGCGGCCGGAGATTCGCCGGCTGCTGCGCAGCCTGCGCCAGCTGGAGTCGGCGCACATCAAGCTGCTGGGGCTGGTGGCCAAGGCGTTGCTGCGGCGCTGAGCGCCCGCCTCTCAGAGCTCGGTGAGCAGCCGGTCCAGTTCGTCCGGCTTCACGGGCTTGACCAGGTGGTGGTCGAACCCCGCCTGCAGCGCCTTGTACCGGTCCTCGGGCCCGCCGTAGCCGGTGATGGCCACCAGCCGGATGTCCTGACCCACGCGGGCCCGTAGCTCCTCCGCCACGCGGTAGCCATCCAGCCCAGGCAGGCCAATGTCCACCAGGGCCAGCTCGGGCCGGTCTTGTAGCGCCCGCGCCACGCCGCCCAGGCCATCGTGCGCCACGTGCACCTGGTGGCCCCACAGCTCCAACAGGTCCTTGAGCGCCTGGCGCGCGTCGGAGTTGTCCTCCACCAGCAGGATGCGGCGGTGGCGCGGGCGTGCCTTGGAGACGGTGCCGACCTGGACCAGCACCGGCATGGGCGCGCTCAGGGGCAGCTTCACCACGAACTCGCTGCCCCGGCCCGTGCCGCCGCTGGTGGCGTAGACGGCGCCGCCGTGCATCTCCACCAGGTTGCGCACCAGCGTCAGGCCAATGCCGAGGCCTCCGCGCGAGCGCTCGAGGGACTCGTCCGCCTGGGCGAACAGCTCGAAGATGGTGGACAATTTGTGCGCCGGGATGCCGATGCCGGTGTCCGTAATCCGCACCACCGCGCGGGCACTGCCATCCACGCCCTCCTGGAAGGCCTCCACACGCACGGTGCCGCCGGAGTCCGTGTACTTGGCGGCGTTGTCCAGCAGGTTGGTGAAGACCTGCTCCAGGCGGGTGGCGTCTGCCTCCATCCACATGGAGTGGTCGGGGACGGAGCTCTCCAGCTTGAGTTCGCGGCTCTCGGCCACCGGGCGCATGAGCACCAGCACCTGCCGCAGCATGGCGCTCAGGTCCAGGCGGGCGCGGCGCAGCTCCACCTTGCCGCGGGTGATGCGGCTGACGTCCAGCAGGTCATCCACCAGCCGGGCCAGGTGGTGCGTCTGCCGGTTGATGATGGAGCGCATGCGCGCTTCCTTCTGGTCGTTGCTGGGCTTGCGCTCGAGGATGCCGATGGCCGTCATGATGGCGGCCAGGGGGTTGCGCAGCTCGTGGGCGAGCATGGCGAGGAACTCGTCCTTGCGGCGGTCCGCCTCGGCGAGCTGGTCGGCGCGCTGGCGCATCTCGCGCTCGGCGTGGCGCAGGCGCAGCAGGCTCTTCACCATGGCGAGCAGCTCGGCGGGCTCGAAGGGCTCGGTGAGGTAGGCGTCCGCGCCGCTGTCCAGGCCCAGCACCCGCTTGTCCGCGGTGACGAAGGTGGCCGAGGTGTGCATCACCGAAATGGAGGCCGTCTCCGGGCGCGAGCGCAGGCGCGCGGCCACTTCATAGCCGCTGATGTCCGGCAGCCGCACGTCGAGGATGACGAGTTCCGGCCGCAGCTCGGCGGCCAGGCGCAGGGCGTCGCCTCCGGTGGCGGCTTCGATGACGCGGTGGCCCGACATCTCCAGGATGCGGGTGACCATGTAGCGGCTGGCGTCGTCGTCGTTGACGTTGAGAATGGTGGCGTTGCGAGGCTCAACCACGGCGCACCTCCCGCTCCTCCAGTCTGGAGCCCAGGCCCGCCTTCGACAAGGCGTCACGGATGCGCGAGATGGCCACCTCGCGGCTCAAGGTGTGCTTGGCGAGGATGGCGGCCGTCTCGCGTGCCAGCCGGGTGCGCTCGTCCTCCTTCAGCTCGTGAGAGGTCTGCAGGATGACCGGAATCTCGCGGGTACGCGGGTCGGCCTTCAGCTCGTCCAGCACGTCGAACGCTGTCATGTCGCGGAGCAAAAAATCCAGGAAGATGAGGTGCGGGGACTTCTCGCGCGCCTGCTTGACGCCGTCGCGGCCTCCCTCGGCCTCGAGCAGCGCGTAGGGCGTGTCCTTGAGCAGCTGCTTCAAGAGGTACCGGTGCACCTCGTCATCATCGATGATGAGGATGCGCTCGACGGGGCCACGGTTGGCCAGCTCGCCCAGCTTGCGCAACAGCTGGGTGGCGTCCACCGGCTTGAGCCAGAACTCGTCGGCGCCCAGGGCGCGCGCCTTCTGCTCGCGGTCGGTGATGGTGACGACGAGGATGGGGATGTCCCGGGTGTCCTCCTTCGTCTTCATCTCCGCCAGGAAGTTCCAGCTCGTCTCCCCCTCGAGCATCACGTCGAGCACCATGGCCGCGGGGCGCACGCGCTGCAGGGTGCGGCGCGCGTCCTCCACGGTGCGCACCGGCAGCACCTGGAAGCCCGAGCGCTCCAGGTACTTCTCGTAGAGGAAAAGCGTCTGCCGGTCGTCCTCCAGCACCAGCACCGGAGCGCGCGCCGGATCCAGGTGGCTGCTGCGCTCGGACAGCCCGGCCATCTCCTTCACCTCGGGGTGCACGCGGGGCAGGGTGACGGTGAAGGTGGAGCCCTCGCCCGGGGTGCTCTGCACGGTGAGGGTGCCGCCCATCATCTCCGAGAGGCGGCGCGCCAGCGGCAGGCCCAGGCCCGTGCCCTTCACCTTGCGGTGCAGCGGCGTGTCCACCTGGACGAACTCCTCGAAGATGCGCTCGTGGTAGTCGGGGGGAACGCCGATGCCGGTGTCCTTCACGGAGAAGGCCACGGTGTCGCGCGGGCCGCCCGGAGCCACGCTGACGGTAATGGTGCCGCGTTCGGTGAACTTGACGGCGTTGGAGACGAGGTTGCGCAGCACCTGGCTGAGCTTGGCCTCGTCCGTCTCCAGCTCCAGGCCCTCGGGCGGGTCGGGGAAGACGAGCTCCACCGAAGCCTCGGGAGGCAGCAGCGGCCGCATCATGCCGCGCAGCGCGATCATGAACTCGTTGGCCTTGAAGCGCGTGTGGCGCAGCACCGACTTGCCCACCTCCGCCTTGGACAGGTCCAGCAGGTCGTTCACCAGCTCGTACAGGGCCTCGGCGGAGGTGCGGATGAAGTGCACCTGCTTCTCCTGCTCGGGGTTGAGCGGGCCGTTGAGCGGGTTGAGCAACACCTTGGACAGGCCCAGAATGGAGTGCAGCGGGGTGCGGAACTCGTGGCTGACGTTGGCCACCACGCGGGTTTTCACCTCGGAGGCGCGCTGGAGGCTCTCGGCCTTCTCGTCCAGCGCGGCGTGGAGGCTGCGCACCCCGCGGTTGGACTCCTCCAGCTCGCGGTTGAGGCGCATCAGCTCGTTGGCGCGCCGCTGCAGCTCGCGCTGTTGGCGCTCCGTCTCGCGGTGCATCGCCGCCAGCTCGCTCAGGGTGGAGCTCACCTGGGACAGCGACGAGGCGTAGTCCTCGGGCACCAGGCTGCCCACCATCACCAGCTGGCCCTCGTGAGGCCTGGCGCTGAAGGCGAAGGTGGAGGGGTTGGTGCCCTGGCGGCAGAGGATGAGCTCCCAGCGCGAGACGTGCTCTTCCCGCGCCTGCA
Source organism: Myxococcaceae bacterium (assembly GCA_036389955.1). Classification (GTDB taxonomy): domain Bacteria; phylum Myxococcota; class Myxococcia; order Myxococcales; family Myxococcaceae; genus DATHBR01. Next base: position 30,446 of record DASVVJ010000067.1, on the reverse strand, counting down.
TCAGCAGCCGGTCCACCTTCTCCTCGGTGCCCTGCGCCGCCAGGGAGCGCAGCGGCTGGCCCACCTCGGCACAGAGCAGACGCTGGGCCCGTTCATCGAGCCAGGTGATGGTGCCAGAGAGGTCGCAGACGAGCGCCACCTCGCGGCTGAGCGCGAGCAATTCGCGCTCGGGCAAGGGGGCCGTCATCATGATGCATCCTTCTTGGGGGGGGAGGCTGCGGCGAAGACGGCTTTTACCTCATCGTGGTCCGTCAGGCGCTGTGCCAGAGCGGTCTTGAGCGCGGACAGCAGCCGGGGAAAGGTGAGGTCTCCCAGCTCGCGCCGGGGCCAGAAGCCGGAGTACCAACGAACGTGGTTCGCGAAGAGTTCCGAGCGGCCCGTGCCCATCGCGTCCGACAGGTAGGACAGGTGCAGCAGCAACTCCTCTTCCAGCCGGGCGTGGAGCGAGGCCGGCACTTCGGCCTTCAGTTCCTCCACGGCGCGGCGAGCAATGTGGGGGGCCAGCTCCTGCACGGCGCGGGCAGGGCCCTCGGGGTAACGCAGCGCGGCGCGCGCGGCCTGGACATAGTTCTGCGCGGGGCTGTCCGGGCCAAAGCCCTCGGCGGCCAGCGCGGTCTGGAGCCCGGCGAAGTTCTGGTCCAGGTGCAGGGTGCACATGCCGCGCGTCACCAGCAGCGTGCGCAGCCACACGGCGTAGCCCTCGAGCACCGAGGGGCGCTGTTCGGCCAGCGCCTGCACCAGATAGCGCACGTGGAAGTGGGCGTCCTCCGAGCCGAAGCGCCGCATGCGCTCGGGGCCGTAGCGCGCCTCCCAGAAGGGGTCCTGGTACATCCACTCCACGGAGGCGTGGGCGAGGCGGTCCGAGCGAGACTCGAGCTGACGGCTGAGAGGCTCCATGCGCTTAAACTCCGAGGATCCGGCAGGCTGAGGCGACCAGCTCGCGCGCGTCCCGACCATGGAAGGAGACGTTGAGTTCTTTCTCCAGGCCCGGGGCCCAGGAGAAGGCCAATCCACCCACGGCGATGGGTAGCCGGGGCGCCACCGCCCGTACCTGGTCCACCGCCTCGCGCAGGGCGGGCAGGTGGTACGTCATGGTCACCGAGAGTGCCAGCAGGTCCGGCTTCTGCTCGCTCACCATGCGCACCAGGTGCTCGGTGGGCACGTTGGCGCCCAGGAAGCGCACATCGAAGCCGGCCATCTCCAGAAAGTCGCTGGCCATGCGCGCGCCCACCTCGTGCAGCTCCCCCGTCACACACGAGAGCATGATGACCTTGCCATTGGAGGGATCCCTGGGCAGGTGGCGGTAGAGGTGCGAGAGCGCCAGCTGGGAGATGGCGGTGGCCAGGTGCTCCTGGGCCACGGAGATGCGGTTCTCCTGCCACAGCCGGCCAATCTCGTACTGGGCCGGTTGGATGACCTTGAGGTGAATGTCCTGCAGGGGGATGCCTTGCAGCAGGCCTTCATCCACCAACAGGCGAAGCGCTTCGCGGCGATCGCCTCGGAGCTGGGCTGCGAGGTAGCGCTCCACAAGCGCGGACAGGGGATTGGCGGTCGGAGGAGTGAGCAAGGTGTCCACGGTAGGAGGTTTCTCCTCTATCAAGGAGTCCCAGGGAATGTTCATTCTGGAATGAACAGCCTCCAGGAGAGGAGCGCAAGGCCTGGACGCCTGGCTGGTGGGCGAGCCCGAGAGGCTCAGGCGGAGAGGGTGGTAGGGGCGGGGGCGCAGACCTGAAGCACCAGGCGCATGCGTGCGCCGCCCTCGGGCCGGTTCTCCGCGCTCAGCGAGCCATTGAACTTCTCGATCAACTCGCGAGACAAGGCCAGGCCCAGGCCGGTTCCCAGCTCCGGCCCCTTCGTCGTGAAGAACGGCTCGAAGAGGCGAGGCAGGACGTCCGGCGGAATGCCGGGGCCGTTGTCCTCCACCAGCAGGGTGACGTGGCCCTGCTCGTGCCTCGCGGTGAGCCGCACCTCGGCGCCCTCTTTCCGCGCCGCGAGTGCATCCCCCGCGTTGACCAGGAGATTGAGCAGCACCTGGGCCAGGCGCTGGGGGCTGGCATTCACCTCGGGCAGGTTCTCGGGGAGCTCCACCCACACCTTCTCCACGTGCTTGAGCCGCAACGAGGCGATGCGCAGGGTGCTCGGCACGACGTCTGCCAGCGAGCAGCGGGCAGGGCCCTCCTCGTCCATGCGGGAGAAGCCCCTGAGGTCCGCGGCGATCTGCTGGATGCGCTCGACGCCGGTGGCCGTTTCCTCGAGCGCCTCCTGCAAAGGCTGGATGTCCTGCTGGGGCAGGGCGCGCAGCTCCTGCCGGAGGAACTGGAGGTTGGCGCGCACGAAGGCCAGCGGGTTGTTGAGTTCGTGCAGCACGTTGGCCGCCAGCCGCCCGAGCGTGGCCAGCTTCTCGGCGCGGGCGCGGGCGTACTCCGTCATCGCTATCCGCTCGATGGCCTCGCGCCGGGCCTGCTCGGCGCTGGCGCGCTCCTCCGCCGCGATGACACGCCGGGACTGGCGCGCCACATACAGTCCCAACGCCGCAGACCCCACGCACAGAAAGCACCAGAAGAGCGCATCGACCCAAGAGCGGCCCGCGTCCAGCAGCATGAGCAGGGCGCCCACTCCCGCCACGGCTCCGCCCAGGAGGTTGCTCACCAAATGGGTGGGGTAGACCTGCGACAGGAGGAGGGGGGCGCTGAACAGCAGGGGGAAGTAGGGGCTCCCGGCGGCACCTGTGAGGTGAATGAGGCCCAGGAAGAAGAGGGTGTCGGCCAGACTGCTGAGCATGCTCCACGGGCGATGCCAGCGCGCGGAGACCCGGTGGACACAAAGGCCATAGAGCGCGTGGGTGACGGCCCAGACGCACCGGAGCACCAGCGTGCGCCACTCGGCGCGGCTCAGGATGATGGTGTCCATCGGGTAGACCGCGATGAAGACCACGGAGAGCACAATATGCGGCCCTGCACGGCCCTGGAGAGTCCCCACGGGAGGAGCTGGGGTCTGCATGAGTCCCTCGAGGCCGCGCCAGCGTGAAGAAGGGGGGCCCGCTGGGGCACGGGCGAGCCGGTAGCTTACACCACCTTCCTTACTCAGGCCTCACCCCCCTCACCCTCCGACCGTAGTAGACGCGAGCGGGCGCGCCCTTCAGCCCGCCAGGTGCGCCCAGCTCGTCCACGTCTCCAAGTCGCGGAAGCCGATGCGCTGGTAGACGCGGTGGCCCAGAGGAGTGGTCTGGAGGACGGCGGCGGTCCTGCCCCGTGCCTGGGCTTCGAGGAGCATGCCCCGCATCACGTCGGAAGCCAGCCCGCGGCCGCGCACGGAGAGTGCGGTGGCCATCAGGTAGATGCCCACGGTGTCTCCCGCGTCAAACGCCATGCCGCCAGAGAGGAGCCGGCCGTTCTCGCGCACGCCGAGCACGTGCAGCGTGGCCTGGGGCGCGGCGTGCCAGGGCTGGATGGGGATGCGCACGCCGGGGCCCGCCACCTCTTCGTTGAGGAGGACCAGCTCCCGCATCGTCTCGAGTGGCTCGAGCTTCAGGCGGGGCGCTTCCAACCGTGCGCCGGCGAGGTGAAAGCCCATAGCGGGCTGGCGGTCCCTGGGCACATAGCCGGCGCCGTCCAGCAGCTGCTCGGTGGCGCTGTCTCCCGGTGGCACCAGCACGCGCCAGAACCGGACGCCCAGGCCGCGATAGAAGTCCTCGATGGCCGGCAGCGCCGCTCGCAGTGCGCCCGAGTCCGTGTACAGCACCTGCTGGGGGTGCACCCGGTCCGGCTGATCCGGAATGGCGAACGCCCAGGCGCCCGGCTGGGTCAGCGCGCGCAAGGTGCCGCGTTCCGTCTGGAACTGCTTCCAGGCGACGAGGTTGGCGCGAAGGCGCGCGGCGAGCTCTGCGTCCGTCACGGGGCCGCAGGCTAAGCGAAGGCGCTGTTGCCGGAGAACAGCTTGCCCACGGAAAGTCGCCTCACCGGTGGCAGGGCGGCTAGGGTGAAGGCGGAGCCTTACGTATGGACCCGCGCTTCTTCGCCTTCAACCCCCGTCCCACCCGCATCGCCCTCTTTCTGGGTGCCTGCGTGCTCGCGGTGCTCACCGCCTGGGCCCTGGCGTCCGCTCAAGAGGGGGCTGAGCCCTATGGCGAGGCCCGCGGCGGGCTCACCGCCGGGCTGATGTTCGTCTTCCTCTACGCCTTTCACCGGCTGCGCCCCCGCCCCGACTGGGGCGTCACCTTGGGACCCATGGGGTTGCGCGTGGCCCGGCCCTTCAGCCATTCCAAACCCCTGGAGTTGATGTGGGGACAGATCGCCTCCGTGCGCAGGCTCGGCCGCAAGGGGGACGTGCTAGGGCTCTTTCTCCAAGAGCAGGGAAGAGTGCTGGTGACGCGGCATCTCTTCCCCCGCAAAGCTGTTTTCGATGAACTGGTCTCCGCGGTGGAGGAGCGGGTTCCTCCGGCCCGTTACGACGCCTGAAATCGGCGTGCGGAGAGCACCCTGTCCGGAGCCCGCGCACCGGGCAGGCAAACGAGCAACTTTTCTGAATCTTTCCGGTAATTTGCACCTGCTCGTTAACCTTGTTCGGGGTGCCTCGAAGTGATAGGCAAACCCCTCTGATCCAAGGCCGCCGGAAGGCCGCTTTCTCAAGGAAAATCTCGCATGGAAAACACCCCCGCGACCGGTACTACACCGGTACCGCCGCCCATGGAGTATGGGGCCGAGAGCATCACCAAGCTGGAGGGCCGGGAGGCCGTCCGCAAGCGCCCCGGCATGTACATCGGCGACACCATGACGTACGGGCTGCACAAGCTCGTCTACGAGGTGGTGGACAACGCGGTGGATGAGGCGCTGGCGGGCTACTGCACGGACATCGAGGTGGTCATCCACGTGGATGGCAGCCTGAGCGTGCAGGACAACGGGCGCGGCATCCCCGTGGGTCCGCACCCGGACCCGAAGTTCAAGGACAAGGACACGGTGGACGTGGTGCTGACGGAGCTGCACGCCGGCAGCAAGTTCGGCAACGGCGCGTACAAAGTCTCCGGTGGCCTTCACGGCGTGGGCGTCACGTGCGTGAACTTCCTGTCCGAGTGGCTGAAGGTCCGCATCCAGCGCAACGGCAAGGTGTACGAGCAGAACTATGCGCGCGGCATCGCCACGGGCAAGGTGCAGGAGGTGGGCACCACCGACAAGCGCGGCACGCTGGTGTGGTTCAAGCCGGACAACCAGGTGATGGAGGTGTCCGAGTTCGACTTCGAGACGCTGAGCCAGCGCCTGCGCGAGCTGGCGTTCCTCAACGCGGGCCTGCACATCGTCATCCGCGATGAGCGCACCAACAAGGACCACGACTTCAAGTTCGACGGTGGCATCAGCTCGTTCGTGGAGTTCCTCAACAAGTCGAAGCAGCCGCTGCACGACAAGCCCATCTTCTTCAAGACCGAGAAGGAGGGCGTGTCGCTGGAGCTGGCCATGCAGTGGAACGATGGCTACGACGAGCGCATCTACACCTTCGCCAACAACATCAACACCCACGAGGGTGGCAGCCACCTGTCGGGCTTCAAGGCGGCGCTCACCCGCACGGTGAACAGCTACGCGGAGAAGAGCGGGCTGTGGAAGGACCTGAAGGAGACGCCCACCGGCGAGGACGCCCGCGAGGGGCTGGCCGCCGTCATCTCGGTGAAGCTGCCCAACCCCCAGTTCGAGGGGCAGACGAAGACGAAGCTGGGCAACAGCGAGATCAAGGGTCTTGTCGAGCAGATGGTGAACGAGCAGCTCGCCACCTACCTCGAGGAGAACCCCATCAACGGCAAGAAGGTGGTGGCGAAGATTGGCGACGCGTGCCGCGCGCGCATCGCCGCCCGCAAGGCGCGCGAGACGGTGCGCCGCAAGGGCGTGCTGGATGGCGGCTCGCTGCCGGGCAAGCTCGCCGACTGCCAGAGCCGGGACCCCAGCGAGAGCGAGCTGTACATCGTCGAGGGTGACTCCGCAGGTGGCTCCGCGAAGCAGGGCCGGGACCGGCGCAATCAGGCCATCCTCCCGCTGCGCGGAAAGATTCTGAACGTGGAGAAGGCGCGCTTCGAGAAGATGCTGACGAGCGCGGAGATCATCACGCTCATCACCGCGCTGGGCACGGGCATTGGCGCCGAGGACTATGACCCGGAGAAGGCGCGCTACCACCGCATCATCCTGATGACGGACGCCGACGTGGACGGCAGCCACATCCGCACGCTGCTGCTCACGTTCTTCTTCCGTCAGATGCGCGAGCTGCTCGAGAGGGGCTACCTCTACATCGCCCAGCCGCCGCTCTACAAAGTGACGCGCAACAAGAAGGACATGTACGTCAAGGACGAGCGGGCGCTGAACGAGTACCTGCTGAAGATTGCCGCGGAGCACTCGCGGGTGGTGACGCCGGCCGGAGAGCTGGGCGGCAGCGAGCTGAAGTCGCTGCTGGAGAGGGTCATCACCTACGAGGAGAAGCTGGAGAAGCAGGCCAAGCGGCGCGACGCGCGGGTGGTGGACGCGCTGGTGCAGGCCGCGCGCGTGACGGCGGACACGCTGGTGGACGACGCGACGCTGAACGCGGAGGTGGAGCGGATGTACAGCTACTTCCGCACCCGGATGCCGGACGTGCTGGGCCGGGTGAAGCACGAGCGCCGGGATGACCCGGAGCACCATACGAAGAAGCTGGTGTTCCACACCGAGGTCAACGGCAGCATGCGCGAGACGGTGGTGGACCACGCGTTCCTGTCGTCTCCGGAGTACCTGGAGCTGGTGGGGCTGCGCGAGGTGTTCACCGGCATGGGCCGGCCGCCGTACACCGTGAAGCTGGAGGGTGGCGAGCTGACGGCGTACTCGGTTCAGGAGGTGCTGGCGGCGGTGCGCAAGGACGCGCAGAAGGGCCTGGGCCTGCAGCGCTACAAGGGTCTGGGCGAGATGAACCCGGAGCAGCTCTGGGACACCACGATGAACCCGGCGACCCGGACGCTGCTGCAGGTGCAACTCAAGGACGCGGTGGAGAGCGACGAGGTGTTCAGCCTGCTGATGGGCGAGGCGGTGGAGCCGCGGCGCGAGTTCATCGAGCGCAACGCGCTGGACGTGCAGAACCTGGACATCTGAAGCTGTGAGTCAAAACCCCCTCTCCCTTCGGGAGAGGGCGGGGGTGAGGGTGTCGGGTACGCTGTGCCGAGCCGCCCAGGTCGAGGGCGGCTCCCAGGAGGCACCGATGCTGACCGCGCTAACGGTTCAAAACTTCAAGAGCTACCGCCAGGCGAGGCTCCCGATCGCGGAGCTGACGGTGCTTATCGGTGCCAACGCCTCAGGTAAGAGCAACCTGATCGAAGCGTTACAACTGCTCGCATGGATTGCACGGGGAAGACGCCTCTCCGAGCTCCTCTATGCGCTGAAGGAGCGCCAACTCGACCTGAGAGGTGCGCTTCAGAGCTTTACCTATCGCGACGAGGAAGCGCGGGCCTTCAATCTGGGGGGATTGCTTCGAACCCAGAGCGAGGGTGAGGTCGATTTCGATCTCGGGTTGGGCCTGCTCGAGGACGGCCTTCATCTGCTCGATGAACACGCTAGCTACGCAGGCGCGCCCACGAGATACCCGCTATATGAAGTCTTGGAAGGGCCTGATGCAGCTCGGTACAGCCATGCTCTGGAGGTCGCCTATGAAACTTTCGGCAATGACACTCCATCTGAAATCACCTGCACGGACCAGCAGGCCATCTTCACGCAGCTGACGACGCCGGCTCGATTTTCGGGTGAGCACAAGGAGTCCCAGGAGCGGATCCCCCGCCTTGCCAGAGAGATCCAGGCCACGCTGGAATCCGTGCTGTTTCTTGACCCTGCGCCTCGGAGAATGCGCGACTACAGCTTTATGGTGGAGCGCGCATTGCAGGGTGACGGCTCGAATGTCTCCGCCGTTCTTTATGACATCTGCGAGAAGCAGCAGCGGAAGACAGAAGTTCTCGCGTTTGTCCGCGCTCTCCCTGAACAGGACATCCTCGACCTGACCTTTCTCAAGGGGCCCCGCGAGGAGGTCATGGTCCAGCTCACGGAGAGCTTTGGAGGCAAGGCACGTACCTACGAGGCCGCGCTGCTCTCTGACGGTACCCTGCGGGTGCTCGCCATCGCGGCCGCGCTGCTCTCCAGCGCGGAAGGATCGCTAGTCGTCATTGAAGAGATCGACAACGGCGTACACCCCTCGCGCGCGAAGCTCCTGCTCGACAACATCCAGCGGGTAGCTCGGGCGAGGAAGCTGCGGGTCCTGCTCACCACGCACAATCCGGCACTGCTCGATGCCATTCCGCTCGATGCCATTCCCGATGTGGTGGCGTGCTATCGCGACCCGAAGGAGGGGGATAGCCGTCTGATGCCGCTGAGCCAGCTTCCAGACTACCCGGAGCTGGTAGCTCAGGGGCCTGTGGGGCAGCTGGTGACGCGTGGCATTCTGGAGCGTTACTTGAAGTCCCCGAGGACGCCGGAGGCGAAGGCAGCCCAGGGCCAGAAGGTGCTGGAGATGCTTCAGGCACCCCCGGGCGAACCGTGAGTGTCTGCCTCGTCGATACCAGCGTCTTCTGTGTACTGCTGCGAGTGCCCAACATGGACCAGCAGCACCCAGACATTCTCGCGCAGCTTCAGTCAAAGCTCGAAGCTGGCGAGACGCTCCTGCTGCCCATGACCACCATCCTGGAGACAGGTAATCACATCGGTCAGCGTGGCGATGGGCGACAGCGACGGCAAGCAGCCGGGCGGTTCACGGCACAGGTTCGGTTAGCGCTGGACGGCAACTCTCCGTTCGTCCCAACTCGCATGCTCAGCCGCGAGTCGCTGCTGGAGTGGCTGGGTGAATTCCCGGATTGGGCCATGAAGAGTGACTCGAAGGGTAAGGGAAGCGGGCTCGGAGACCTCGCCATTGTGAAGGACTTCGAGCATCAATGCGCGCTGCACCGTGCCCGGCGCGTGTACATCTGGTCGCTGGACGAACATCTTTCCGGGTACGACCGCTCGCCCGAGGTGTAATCGCCCATGTACCTCCCGCGTCATTTTCAGGAGCAGGACCCGAAGCAGCTGCTGTCGATCATGCAGCGCTACAGCTTCGCCACCCTCGTCACCGTGGACGAAGGGGCGCCGTATGCCTCCCACCTGCCCATGCTCGTGGATCCCGGCCCGGAGGGTACCCCCACCCGGCTGGTGAGCCACATGGCGAAGGCCAACCCGCAGTGGCGAGCCTTCTCCGAGGACAAAGACGTCCTCGTCATCTTCCAGGGCCCGCACTCCTACGTGTCCCCGTCCTGGTACGTCACCCAGCCCAACGTGCCCACGTGGAACTATGCCGTCGTCCACGCCTACGGCCGGCCCCGCACCATCACCGAGCCCGAGGAGAGTCTGCGCATCCTCCGCGCCACCGTGGACACCTATGAGGCCGGCTTCGCCAAGCCGTGGAGCCTCGAGCAGGTGGGGGACTATGCCCAGCGCCTCCTCCCGGGCATCGTCGCCTTCGAGATCCGCCTCTCGCGCCTGGAGGGCAAGTTCAAGCTCAACCAGAACCGCGCCCCCGAGGACCGCCGCGCCGTCATGGAGCGGCTCGAGGCCAGCGAGGACCTGGAGCAGCGCGCCGTCGGTGCGCTGATGCGAGAGCGCGACGGTTGAGCCTGACGCGCTCGGACGTGGAGGGGTGGCGGGTGCGCCGGGACGGCTCGCGCTTCTGGGCCAGCGAGATGTTGATGCCGCTGCGGGACACCCAGGGGCTGCGCGGGTATGCGTAGACCTGCCGCGCAGTGCCTGCTGTCCGAGGAAGAGAACCTGGCACTATGGTGGGCTGGGGCTGGGGCTCTACGTCAGCCAGCGCATCGTCGAGGGGTGGGGCGGCTCCATCGAGGGCGACGAGCCGCCCGGGCGTGGGCACCACCTTCAGCGTCTGGCTCCCACGGTTCGCAAGCGCCGCGGCATGTGTTGGCGCATTCCGTCCAGCCACCGACCCTGGCGCCGGACAACCCGCGCCCGCGAGATGATGCGGCCCGCGGGGCCCACCCGTAGCTCGGCGGGCAGGGCCAGCTCCTCGGCCAGCTCGGTGGCGACCAGGGCGCCCGTCAGCGCTCCGCCCTCCATGAAGCCCTGGGCATCCAGGCTGGTGTGCTCGCCGCAGAAATGCAGGTTGCGCACCCGTTCGATCTCCGCTCCGGCCAGCGTCGTGTACTGGCCCACTTTGTAGGCCGAGTAGCTGCCCTGGGTGAGGGGATAGGTGGGCCAGTGCATGCGCGCCACCTTGCCGTTGTACGCCTGGCTCACGCCGGGGAAGACCCGGTTGAGTTCCTCGAGGAAGTTCGAGGCCTGCTGTTCCGCGGTGCCCTGGCCCACAGCCAGCCCCCGGTGCCCGCCGGTGAAGTTGGTGAGGATGCCCGAGGCCCCGGGCTGGAAGCGGCTCGTCTCCCACGTCTGCATGTAGCCCGTGTCCGTGTACGTGCTCCCGTCCGAGCCGTGCTGCGTGCGCCAGGGCCGGGAGGAGAAGCCCACCATCAGCTTCGCGTTCGTCCCGTAGCCCAGCTCCGCGATGGCCCGCCGCTTGGGCTCCGGCAGCGGGACGTGCAACTCCACCTGGCGCAGCAGCGTGAAGGGCAGGGCGAGCACCACGTGCGAGGCCTTCACCTCCCGAAGGCCCCCGGCTCCCTCGAAGGTGAGGGCGTAGCGGCCATCCGACAGCTCTTCGAGCCGCACGAGCCGCTGGTCCAGGTGGAACTGCGCTGGGTCGAGCCGCTCGGTCAGCCGCTGGATGAAGGTGTCGTTGCCGGCCTTCGCGCGGAAGCGCTCGTCGGAGTCGCCGAACAGCTCGAGCTGCAGCGTGCTCGTGGAGATGTACGTCAGCAGGTTGAGCGCGTTGGAGACATCGGTCTCCAGGCCGAACTCGCCGGTGTAGGCCACCTCGATCAGCTGGCGCACCGGGTCGTCCCCGGGGATGTTCTGCGCGTCCAGCCAGCCGCGGATGGAGAGCTGATCCAGGTGCTCGGCCCCGTTGGGGTTGCGGTAGGTGGGCACCACCTCCGCGTCGGTCATCGTTGCGAGCGCGGCGTCGATCTTCTCCGCGATGGGGGCAAGGCCCTGGAGGATCTTGTCCACGGAGAGCAGACGGCCATCGAAGCTCGCCACGAGCCGGGCCAGCGAGCGGTCGTCCTGGTCGTAGTCGAACAGCTCGATGCCGAGTTCCTCGGCCAGGTCATGCATCGTGAGGTGGCCCGTGTCGATGAGTTCGCCACCCAACTCGCAGCTCTGGCCCTCCGGGAAGTAGTCGCGCAGGGTGAAGATGCGCCCGCCCACCCGTGAGGACGCGTCGTAGATCCGCGCCACGACCCCCAGCCTGCGCAGCCGGTAGGCGCAGTGCAGGCCGGCGATGCCACCGCCGACGATGACCACGTCCCGCTCCTCGGGGCTGGGGCAGCTCGACAGCGCCGCCGCTCCAGCGGTTCCCGCGGTGAGCTGCAGGAACCGGCGCCGGCTGAAGCGCGAGCGCTGTTCTCGCAGTGCCTCGCTGTACTCCACAACCGGCATCTTCCGGGCCGCCGCACCGCGCGTGGTGTGCAGTGCCCGCAGAACGAACTCCATCAACGGAGTACGAGCCATCGTTTCCCCCGTGCCGCTTCCGGAAGATGCGCACGAGAGCGCGAGTCTCCAACTGTCCATGGGGGGGGACAGGAGACCTACACTCAACGCCTGGGGCGCAGTGCGCTTGCCCCGTTTCCGTGCCGTCGCCACCTGAGACGAACGGGCAAAACAATGATTTTCCCAGGCATGGCTCGCGGGGAGGGCCGGCGGTACTCATGGGCCCGCAATCCACGCTGCTTCGTTTCACCAACCCCCGGGAGATTCCCCCCATGAGAAAGATGATCCGTTCCCCTTGGACTCCGCTGCGCGCCATGCGCACCGCCGCGCTCGGCTTCGCCCTCGTCGCGATGGGCTGCGAAGGTGATCAGGGCCCCACCGGCCCTCAGGGTCCCGCGGGTGAGCAGGGCCCCGCGGGCAACGACGCCACCGTGAACCCCTCGCTCAGCACCGTGGACAAGGCCTTCGCTGGCATCGGCGGCAAGACCGCGATCCAGAACCTCACGGGCTTCGAGATGGAGATCGCCGGCCGGCGCTGGATCCCCGGTGAGGGCTACACGCCCGACGCGCTCTCGCTGGGCAACACCTATGACGGCACCGTGGTGCGCTATGACGTGAAGAACGACCGGCTGAACCTCCAGCACAAGCGCACCCTCAACGTCTTCAACTTCAACACCGCGCAGAACTACACCGAGATCATCAACGGCAACCGGGGCTACGTGGAGGGCATCGAGCACCTCTTTGGTTTCCCCACGGGCAACCTGAACTCGGACCGCACGGCGGCCATCAAGCGGCAGCAGCGGCTGCTCAACCCGCACCTCATCCTCCGGGACATCGCAGCCAACGGCAGCATCGCCCGGGACGGCGGCCCGGCGGTGCTCGACGGCAGCCTGCACCAGCTGCTGGTGGTGAATGACCCCGTCCACCCGCTGAGCCTCTACGTCAACGCGCAGACGGGGAAGGTCTCCAAGCTCGTCACCCTGGAGAACGACCACCTGCACCGCGACATCCCCGTCGAGGTCTTCTACACGGGCTGGGGCGCCACGAGCGCCAACGCGCCGCTGTTCCCCAAGCAGGTGCACATCGCCGTCAACGGCCACCTGCTGCACGAGGAGACGCGCAAGTCCATCACCGTCAACGGCACCCTGGCCGACTCGCTCTTCGCGTTCCCGGCGGCCGCCTCGCCCGTGTTCAATCAGGAGGACGCGGCGCGCGGTGAGGCCAACCACCAGTTCCACATGGCGTTCGCCTCCATCGGCATTCCGCTCGACGGGCTGCAGACCACCGTGGCCCCCACGGAGCTGGGCACCAACTCCGGCGTGTGGTTCCTGGGCGGCGGCTCGCACAACTCGCTGGCCATCGAGCAGGACGCGGGCGTCGTCATCGTCGAGGCCCCGCTGTACCCCGAGCGCAGCACCGCCATCATCAACTGGGTGAAGAACGAGCCGAAGTTCGACGGCAAGCGCATCACCCACGTGCTCGTCACCCACCACCACGATGACCACTCGGCCGGCGTCCGCGCCTTCGTGGCCGACGGCGCTCAGGTGGTGGTGCACGAGTCCACCGCCGCGTACTGGCGGCAGATCCTGCGCAACCCGTCCACCATCCGCCCGGATCCGCTGTCGCAGAAGCCCTCGGCGGCCCTCAACATCCTGACGGTGCCCGCCGGCAGCAGCTTCACCCTGCCGGACACCACCAACGCCGTGCGCGCCTACAGCCTGCCCACCGTGCACGCGGCTGACGCCCTGCTGTTCTACGTGCCCAGCGTGAAGCTGGCCTTCCAGTCGGACCTCTACAACCCGGGCAACGGGGGCAGCTCGATTGGCAACGGTGCCAAGGAGGTGCACAAGGCCATCACCCAGACGTACAGCCTGAGCGTGGACACGGTGGCCGGCGGCCACGGCGGCTACGCTCCCATCGCCGAGCTGAACGCCCTGGCGAATCAGTAGCCGCAAGCGCGGCCCGCTGAAGCCGCGCTGATCAGGCCCCGGCCCTGGGAGCTGTCTCCCGGTGCCGGGGCTTGTGTGTTTCGTGTGGGACCTGGGGCGTTCTTCTCGCACCCGGCGTGCGTGCTAGCCTCTGGCGCACATGTCGAGCCAACAGCCCCACGTGATGGATGTTCTCGCCGATGTGCTGTCCGCCGCGCGGATTGGCGGCACGGTGTTCGCCCGCTCGGAGCTGACAAGCCCCTGGGGCATGGTCTTCGAACCTGGCTCCCGGGCGGGGCTGCACATCATCGCCCGCGGCTCGTGTTGGCTGCGGCTGCGAGGCAAGGGCGCGCACCTGCACCTGGCGCAGGGCGACGTGGTCCTGCTGCCGCACGGCGCGGGGCACAGCCTCACCAGCGATCCCACCGTGCAGCCGCTGCCCTTCCAGGAGGTCCTCAAGCGCTGCCGGGTGTCCCAGAACCAGAACGGCATGAGCCTGAGCATGGAGGGCAAGGGCCCCTCCACCGTGCTGCTGTGCGGCGCCTACAGCTTCGAGCAGGAGGGCGTGCACCCGTTGCTGTCGCTGCTGCCCCCGCTGATCCACATTCCGGCGGCCGCGGGCCTGGTGACCGGGCCCATGGAGGCGCTGCTGCGGCTGCTGGTGGCCGAGTACTCGCAGCCGGGCCCCGGCTCCGTCACCGTTACCGCGCGGCTGGTGGACGTGCTCTTCATTCATGTCATCCGCAGCTGGCTCGAGCAGCAGCCCGAGGGCAGCGCGGGGTGGCTGGGCGCGGTGAAAGACCCTCAGGTGGGACGCGCGCTGGCGCGGATGCACGCCGAGCCCCGGCGGGACTGGACGCTGGACACGCTGGCCGCCGAGGTGGCCTGCTCGCGCGCCACCTTCGCCCGCCGCTTCCGGGAGCTGGTGGGCGAGCCGCCGCTCGTCTACCTCACGCGGCTGAGGATGGACATGGCCGCGCGCCTGCTGCGCGAGAGTGACCAGCCGCTGGCCGCCGTCGCCGAGCGCGTGGGCTATGCCTCCGAGTTCGCCTTCAACCGCACCTTCCACCGCGTGCGCGGGGTGCCCCCGGGCCGCTACCGCGAAGAGGCGAAGGAGGCCTTGCCACCCCCGCCGGGACGGGAAGCCCCGGTGGCACGCCCGGACTCCGGAGCGCGCATTCTGGCTCCGCCCGCCGCGGCGCAGGGCGCGGGCAGGGCCCGCCGGGGGCTGGGAGAGCGGGGCAAGGCCGCGCGCAGCAGTCCACTCCAAGGAGGAACACGATGAGAGCAACGCTTCCGGCGATGGTCTTCGCGGCCCTGTTCGCGCTCGGGCTGAGCGGGTGCAGCACGAGCGACTGCAGGTCCTACTGCCAGCGCTACCAGCAGTGCATCGAGGATGACATCGAAGTGAGAGTGTGCACCGATCGGTGCGAGCAGGCCTCCGAGGACCCGGAACACGACGCGAAGGTGCGCGAGTGCTCCAACTGCGTGGAGTCCCGCACCTGCGCCGCGTCATTCGACGAGTGCGTGGACGACTGCTTCGGCGTTCAGGGTCCCTGAAGGACAGTGCCCTGAAGGACAGGGTCCGGTGTGCGCGCAGGTAGCAGGCGGCCCGGCGGGTGTCAGAGCGGCCCGGTACTGTGGGAGCACGGTGAACGCAGTGTCGCGCGTCCCGGTGTTTACCCCTCCGTACCGGGATGCCGGGCCGCACTCGGGACTCCTCTCCTGAGTGCGGCTTCTTTTTTCAGGCCCCCAAAAGACCTGTGGGCCCGGTGCCCACCTCGGCTCCGCGCCCACGTGCCTTTCCCGTCCTTGTTGAGCGAACCGACCGGCGCCTCACAGCGCCTGTTGGGCCCTTACGGAAGGAACCTGGTGACCAGCGACCACTTGGAAGAGCTGCCGGCCTTCATGTTCAGCAGGGCGGTAATCCCGATGACACCCGCCATGCACACGATGTTGATCATACCCATGATGTCGATGGCTTTCATCGTTTTTGCCGCCGCCTCGGGCGTTTCCGCCGTGGGCGTGTTGCCCGACTCGGCGGGGACGCGGCCCTCGGGGGCCTGGTTGGCCAGGTAGATGCCGCTGACGATGTTGGCGGCGCCCAGCGCCACGGTGGCGCCCAGCAGCACGTCCTTGGTGATGACCAGGGCGCGCGTGCTGCTGTCAATCTCACGGCCCGACAGCTTCCAGCGGCCGATCAGCCAGGTGAGCGCCGAGGTGCCGACCGAGACGGCGTTGACGATGTTGTAGCCGTTCCACGCCAGGTTGGTGACCTGGCCACGCTCCTCGGTGGAGGAGATGACCTTCACGGCCGGGTTAAGGGCGATCTTCCCGAAGAGGGAACCGCCAAAGCCAGCAGCGAGGCCAAGGTTGTGCAGCACGAGACCGGTCGAAGACAGCACAGGCGTCATCGAATGACTCCAGGGTAGTTGGTGAATGCCCTCAGGGTAGGCATCCCACCCCGGGAGGGGAGCGCAACCAGTGAACACAGCCCTTCAGGGCAGGAGCATGCCTGGAGTCCAGGGCGCGGAGGTGGCGCCCGGCTGGCTGCTTGCCTGAACCTGAGTGCTAGCGCTGGCTCTTGGCGTTGCGGATGTACTCGTCGCGCTGCTTGCGCGTCATGTTGGTGATGTCGACGAGGTCCACTTCGATCGCGCCCTGGTTGTTGCCCAGCTTGGTGTCGGGGAAGGCGCAGCGCAGCGTCTCCAGGCCGTCGAGCTGGTAGCGCTTGCCGGCCTCGAGCAGGCGGTAGGTGCGGCGGCTGTCCAGGGAGGCGGAGCTGCGCTCCATGCACAGCACGCGGCGGATGCGGCCCTTGGGCCCGGGGGCCAGCTCGGCGAAGTCATCGCGCACGGTGAACAGGTAGAGCGACTTCGGGTTGAGCCCGCGCAGCTCCAACTGGTGCTCGGCCTTGAGGGGCAGCGCGTGCTTCTGCGGATCAAAGATGAGGTTGCGCGGCGGCTTCCACTTGGACTCGGTGAACTGCACGCGGATGGTGCCGCGGTTGTCATCCAGCCCGTTCTCGTCGAAGGCGAAGACGTGAATGCGCTTGGCGCCCTTGATGGTGCGGGCCGCGCCGCTGAGCACCCCGAAGCTCTCGTCCACCGGCAGGTCTCCCTCGAGGAAGAAGGCCAGGCTGCTGGAGGTGGGGCTGTTGGCGGTGTAGGCCGCGCCGCCGTCGGTGCGCACCGTATAAGAGGTGTTGGGGTTCAGCTCGAGGGTGGCCGTCGGGTACTCGAGGATGGGCAGGGCGTTGTACGCGGTGCGCAGCACCACCAGGCGCGTGGGGTACTCCGCCTTGTGGAAGTCGAGCCGCTCGCCATCCGGAGAGACGAAGTCCGTGCCGTCATCGGCCGCGAGCGCGGAGCTGCCCGCGTCCGGAGCCGGGGCCGTGCCCGCGTCCGGCGTGGCGGCGGCGGCGACGACCACGGGCTTGGGCGCCGGGGGCGGTGCAGGCGGCTCGGTGGTGGCGCGCTTGAGGTCCGCGTGAATGGGAGGCTCGGCGGCGTTGAGGGGGGTGAAGCGCCGGGTCCACGCCAGGTGGCCGGGCGCGGTGAGCACCAGGGTGTTGGCCTCTTTGAGGATGAAGCCCGGCACGTGCAGCGGCGTCTGGCCCTTCACCGGCTGGCCATTGAGCGTCACCGTGGCGCCCTCGGGCTTGGAGGTGACCCAGATGGTGGTGACCGGAGGGCCCTGCTCGGAATCATCGGAGCGCAGCGCCAGGTACAGGCCGAGGATGACGACGACCACCGCCAGGGTGCCCAGGCTGATGACGCGCACCAGCTTCTGGGTCTGCTCGGTGCGCTCGGCCTCCTGCTGCGCCTTGGCCTCACGCACGGACGTCGCGCGGTCCACGGGCGGGGCCGGCTTGGCGGGCACCGCGAGCGCGGGCCGGCTGGGAATCGTCTCGTCCAGGTGCGAGGCCGTGGGAACTTCGGTGCCCTGCGGCGGCGTGACATCCGTCACGTCCGGGGTGGGGGGCATCGCCTTGCGGATGCCGGAGGTGGGGCCTCCGGGGTTGGTGACCCGCCGGGTGTTGGAGTTGCTCACCCGCCGCGCGCCCGTGGTGGCCACCCGCATGCCGCCCGAGCTGGAGGTGCGGGCCCCTCCGTTGCTGGCGCTGCCGCGAGAGACGCCCGGGTTGGAGGCCCGGCCCGCCGAGCGCACCGAGCCCGAGGGCGTGCGGTTGCCGGTGCCCGGCGTACGCGGGGCGCTGCCCGGGGAGGAGGTGCGCACGCTGGGGCCCGGGCTCTGCCAGGCGGCGAACTGCTCGGCGAAGGTGGGCGGCAGCTCCACCTTGCGGCCCTCGGAGGTGAGCTCCTCGGTGAACAGGTGCGCCACCAGCTGCGACAGCAGCGAGGGGGTGAAGCGCGGGTTGTCGCGGTAGAGCAGCTCCACCAGGTCTTCGCTCAGCGCCTTGGCGGTGGGGTAGCGCTGCTCGCGCTCCAGCGCCATGGCCCGGTAGATGATGTCCTCGAGCTCCGGGCTGACGGCGGGGTTGACCTGCGAGGGCGGCGTGAAGTCGCCCGCGAGGATGCGCGGCAGCACGGTGACGAACTCCCCCTCGAAGGGGCGCTTGCCGCACACCGCCTCGTAGAGCACCACGCCCGCGGCGTACACGTCGGTGCGCGAGTCCAGGTCCTGCCGGCCCTGAGCCTGCTCGGGAGAGAAGTAGGGGTACTTGCCCTTCACCACGCCCGGTGAAGTCCGCTGCTCCACCATGCTGGTGGCCTTGGCGATGCCGAAGTCGATCACTTTGACTTCGCCCTCGTACGAGATGAGGACGTTGTCGGGGGAGACGTCGCGGTGGACCAGGCCCATGGGCTGGCCGTCTTCGGCCACATGGCGGTGGGCGTAGTCCAGCCCGTCGCACATCTTGCTGACCACGTGCAGGGCCAGGGGAATGGGGAAGAAGCCCATGCCCGCCTTGGAGGCCTTGCGCAGCACCTTGGACAGCGGCTGGCCCTGAACCAGCTCCAGGGCGATGAAGTACTGGCCCTCGACCTCGCCGAAGTCGAAGACCTGGGCGATGTTGCCGTGGGTGAGCTGCGCGGCCACCTTCGCCTCGCCGATGAACATCTCGACGAAGCCCGCATCGTCAGCGAAGTGGGGGAGGATCTGCTTGATGACGCACGGCTTCGTGACGCCCGCGGCGCCTGTCATGCGCGCGCGATAGGTGACGGCCATGCCGCCCGCGGCGAGCTTCGACAGGAGAACGTACTTGCCAAATTCCTGGGGGCCGGTGTCCGCCAAGGCGCAGAGGGGGGGAGAGGGGAAGCCAGCATAGCCGATCCCATCTGGAAAGCTGAAAGACTGAGGGTGTGGGTGGCCTACCTGCGGCGAGGGTTGACCGGACCCCCGGGTTTGCTCCCTCATACGGCTGCTGTTTCCGTGACCATTGGTAAGGCACGGAGCCGATCGGACGTTATGTAGGCAGACATGGCCGCGAGGGAATTCTGGCCGGCGGGCAGGCACGGCCGGTGCCTCCCGAGAGGAGTCGAGGCAAGCCGATGGCACACCTGTTGAGCCCCGCGCCTGTGGCGGTGGGGTTGGCACTCGTACTGTGTGTATTACCTGAACGGGCACGGGCGGACGAAGGTCTCGCGGCGTCGGCCGAGCCAGGGCCTGGGGTGAGCGCTTCGGATGCGCCGCTGCAGGCCTCGGAGGCTCCGAAGGCGCTGGAGGCTCCGGTGGGCGCCGAGGTCCCCGGGGGCTTCGTGCGGGTGGAGCCTCCGTCGGCCTCGCTGCTGACGCCGCAGCCACGCCCGGACTTCCGGGTGCTGCCGGTGGTGGCCTCGGTGGTGCCGGGGCTGCTGTTTCACGGGCTGGGGCCGCTGACGGCTGGTGACACGCGCACCGCCGGGCGGCTGTTCGCCCTGGAAGGCGCGGGCCTGGGGCTGCTGATCACCAGTGGCATTCCCATCTTCCTCACCGGGGCCTCGCGGCGGGTGATTGGTCCGCTGTACGCGGTGGCGCTGGCGGGAGGCAGCCTGTTCTCCATCTCCGCCATGGCGAACATCTACTCGGCGGTGTCTCCCGCGTTCGAGCCGGGAGTGCCCGCCGCGAGCCTGCCGCCGCTGGAGCTGGACTTCGGCTACCAGTACGTGAGCGATCCGAACTTCGACTACGGCCACTTCATGGCGCTGGGAGTCACCACGCGCCTGGACGTGGTGAGGCTGGAGGCGGCCGCGCGCCTGGCGGTGGACGAGGGCAACGCCCGGGTGCGGCTGGGCGGAGCGTACCGGCTGCTCGGAGCGCCCGAGCGGGCGCGGGGCGGCGAGGATGGCACGGCGGTGGATCTCGAGGTGGGCGCCATCTACCACCGGTTCCCCTCGGAAGGCTTCCTGGTGACAGGAGGCGAGATGGGGGTGAAGGGCCGCTACGCCATGGCGCGGATGAGCCCCCGGCTGGCGGGCTCGTTCGCCGAGGCGAGCGTGGGGCTAGCGTTCCAGGGCTACCGCTTCTTCGGCCCGGTGTCCGAGGACGCGCTGCACCAGCAGCTGCTGTTCACCTTCGCCTACGGCGTGTACCTGGGCCGCGGCGGGCCGCTGAAGGGCGAGGCGATGCTTTATTACGACCACCGCAAGGACGACTACGCCGGCGGCATCAAGGGCGGAGCGGGAGTGCTGGGACACTTCGGCCTGCGCGGCCGGATGCTGCTGAGTGAGCGCTGGGGCGTGTCCGCCGATGTGCAGGCGGGCTCGGCGTACGTGACGCGGTTGTCGGCGGTGTATGCGCTGGGAGGTGAGCCATGAAGCGCGGGTGGATGCTGTTGGCATTGCTGCCGCTGGCGGGCTGCGTGCGTCCGGCGGAGGGCCGGGCGCTGAAGGACCTGGAGATTGGCCGCGCGCAAGGCGGCGGGCTCACGGTGGTGGTGGAGGACGGGCTGGCGGCGGTGCGGAGCGTGGAATCCGGCGGGCTGACGCTGTGGGGCAACGCGCCCGCGTTCCAGGTGCGCGCCACCGCCGCGGAGGATGCGCCCGAGTGGTGGACGCTGGTGGTGCGCAACGCCATGCCGGACGCGGTGCTGACGGGGCAGTCGGAGGGCGAGCCGCTGGAGATGGAGGCGGGGCCCTCGGTGGTGCCGACGGTGAAGACATGGCGCGTGCGGCTGCGGCCGGGGCGCGAGGCGCGGCTCGCGGTGGCTCCGCCAGACTGGGACCAGGCGAGGCCGTTCCGCTTCGCGGCGCTGGCGGACGTGCAGGAGGCGCTGCCCAAGGTGGAGGACATCTACCGGCGGATGAACGAGGACCCGTCGCTGCGCTTCATCTTCTTCTCTGGGGATTTGACGGAGAGTGGCTCCCGGGAGCAGCTCGAGGAGTTCCAGGAGCGGCTGGTGACGTCGCACATCCCGCTGTACGCCACGCTGGGCAACCACGAGACGTTCGTGGGCGACGTGGAGTACCAGGTGCTCGTGGGCCGGGCGAGCCAGCACTTCACCTTCCAGGGCGTGCACTTCTCGATGATCGACACCGCCAACGGCACGGTGGACCCGCGGGTGGAGGAGATGTTCGACGGCTGGTTGGACGCCAGCCGGGACGCCGTGCACGTGGTGGGCATGCACATCGCGCCGATCGATCCGGTGGGTGTGCGCAATGGCTCCTTCTCCAGCCGGAACGAGGCGGCGGCGCTCATCGGCAAGATGGCGCGGGGGGGCGTGGACCTGACGCTGTACGGCCACGTGCACTCGTTCTACTCGTTCTCGAACGCGGGCATCCCCGCCTTCATCTCCGGTGGCGGAGGCGCCATTCCGGAGACGTTCGACGGAGTGGGCCGGCACTACCTGGCGGTGGACGTGGATCCGTCTTCCGGGGTGGAGGAGGTGGCGGTGGTGCGGGTGGATTGAGGCACACGCCGCTGGAGGTAGGCGGGGGCGGAGGCTCCCGGGCCGGTTTATCGGGCTCGGGAACGAGCCACTTGAAACCAGGCTGAACATCTGTGCAGATATGGGGGACCCTACCTCGGAGGTTCCCCATGTTCGATCCGTCTGGAAACGACCCCATCTCTCCCGCGCTGCAGGATCTGCTGAAGCTGTTTGGCCAGGAGCTGGCCACGGTGAAGTTCCCGGACATGGACCGGGGCGTGCTGGAGGAGGCGGCGGCGGGGGTGAAGGAGAAGGCGGAGGCGGTGGCGCGGGCGCAGGCGGCGCTGGATGCGGCGAAGCAGGCGCTGCACGAGAGCCAGGAGGGGCTGCTGCAGAAGGGCCAGCGGGCGCTGGCCTACGCGCGCATCTTCGCGGAGGACGACGCGGAGCTGAGCGAGAAGTTGGACGCGATCAGCCTGCCGCGCCCGGTGCGCAAAGCGCCGAGGGCGGAAGGGGCGATGGCGCTGGAGGCTCCCTCGGTGCAGAGCGAGGAGAACTCGCCGCGCCGCCGGGGCCGTCCGCCGAAGGCGCGCACCAGCGCTCCGCTGTTCTCGGAAGGGGCCTCGCCCGAGGCCATCGCCGCGGTGGAGGCCGAGTCCGCCAACGGCACGCTGCACAACGCCTGAGCACCCGCATCCTTATAATGTAGAGATATAGAGCAGCTCTCCCCGCCGGCATGCGGCGGCAACCCCCTCTCCCTTCGGGAGAGGGATGGGGTGAGGGTTCTCAACTGGCGCCACCGTGTCCCAGGCCCCTTGGCGGCGGTACGGGATGCGCAGCTGCCCAGGTTATCGGACGGAGCTTGCTCGTAACCCTCACCCCGGCCCTCTCCCGGGGGGAGAGGGAGTAGGCACAGCGGAGGACTTCTTTCAGCGACCGATGTCCTGCGGGCTCTGGGGTGAAGCGCCGCTTGGCGGTGGTGGAGAGGGTGTCCCGCTCGCGGGCACCGTCTCCCGCGTTCGTTCGGGCGGCGGCTTGTCACGCTGGGAGGGGTGCTCCGCCGTGATCTCCTCCACCTCGCGCGGCGGTGGCACGAACGCCTCCGCGGAGAACTCGCTGGCACGGTAGGCCCGCGTGCGGTGGGCTTCCTCCACGGTGACGCCCGGGTCGTAGTGGCTCGAGTTCTCGTAGTCGCGGGTGAGCAGCACCTGGCGCACGCGGTAGGGCCCGTCGATCCCCGCGTCGTGGAGCGCCTTGCCGAACACCTCCAGCGTGAGGTGGCCGCGCCCCGCCGGCAGCCGCTCCATCTGCCGCACCCAGGCGATGGGCTCCAGGTTCGGCCCGAACACCTGGGCCATCAGCGTGAACAGCCCGGCCTCGTCCACCTCCAGCTCCGCCTCCAGGTAGAGGTGCCCGTTACGGGGGAAGTCACGCCAGCGGCCTGTCAGCTTCGCGCGCGGCCCCCGCGTGTAGATGAGCACCGAGGGAATCACCCGCGTGCCCACGCCCGGTACCTCCACGCTGCCCTCGATGAGCACCTGCCCGTAGAGCGCCTTCTGTTGCTCCGCGGTGGGCTGCAGGGTGGCGGTGTACAGCAGGTCCCCGGGCCGCTCGTCCGCGCCGGAGCCGTCGTCCTTCACTGGCACGTCGATCCACGGCTGCGCCACCTTCTCCAGCGAGCGCAGCCGAACCCGGGGAGAAGGCAGCGGCTGGCTCTGGCCCTGCCGGTCGATCATCTCCAGCTGCACGGCGATGGGCATGGGCGTCACCACGTTGTAGCGCTTGGGCAGGATGCGCAGCTGGTACTGGTGCGAGTCATCCACCGGAATGCCTTCCCATTCCGTCGTTCCAGGGAAGAACTCCTCGGCGAGCCGCTGCGTGGTGGGCGACAGCTCGATGGGAGGCGCCTCGGGAGGCTTGGCGGGAGTCGTCCCCGGCGTGGGCTCTGGAGCCGGAGGCGGCGGCTCCGAGGAGGCCGCCGGTGTCACCCCAGTGGTAGCAGCGGGAGCCCGCGCCGGAGTGGAGGCCTGCGTGGGCGCCTGGGGAGCAGGCGCGGGCTCACCGGGAGCGGGCGTCTCCTCGAGCTCACGCGGCCACAGCAGGACCACGAGCACGAGCACCGCCACCGCCGCGGCGGCAACGGCCCACCCTCTGCGTGGGCGCTGTGCTCCCGGAGCCATGGCCTACTGCGCGTACTGGCCGATGCAGGTGCCCGGCGAGATGTAGTAGCAGCCGGAGTAGTTCTGGAAGCCGTACTTCTTCGCGTACGCGTCGTTGCGGTTGTGCGAGTGGTTGGCCCAGGACGGAATCCAGCGCCAGTAATACCCGGTGTACTGCGAGCGGTACTTGCCGCCATTGGAGGCGTTCGGGTTGGAGGTGGGATCGCTGTCGTACTGCCACAGCACGCCGTCGGTGTCGTCGTCGCTGGAGTAGCCCACGCAGCCGGTGAGGATGCCCATCTTCGAGTCGTTGGAGTCCTCCTTGACGGAGTCCTTGCCGCTGTTGTTCGCCGAGCCGGCGCCGCCCGCGGTCGTCACCTTGTAGATCCACCGGGGCGACTTGCCGGCCTTGCCGTTGTTGGCCTCGCCAATCAAGGTGCCGCGGGTGAGGCTGGCGTTACCGGTGCTCTTCAGGGCCCAGCCGGCCACCCAGCTCACCAGCGTGGTGCAGAAGTTGGAGGCGCCATCCGTGCCATACAGCGCGCTGGAGGCCCGCGAGCCCGCCAGGGCGCCCGAGTCCGACACCGGGTTGCCCACGATGGCGCCGCCAGCGCCCGTCAGCCCCGGCCACCAGCCGCCGGAGAAGATGCGATCGATGATGGTGCCGCCCGCGCTGTGCCCCACCACGCGGAAGCTGGTGCGCTGGTAGTTGCTGGGGTTGCAGCCGGTGGTGTTGGTGCCGTTCTTCAGGTCCATCAGGCAGTTGGCCACGTCATTGGTGGCGTTCCACAGGCTCTGGTTCACGAAGTCGTAGCGGATGGTGAACGCCTCCGAATACTTCCACGAGCCGCTGTAGGTCATCGTGTCGCAGCCGGTGCCCGAGCACGCCATGGTGCAGCCGCTAGCGGTGCACTTGGAGGTGGCCTCGGCCAGGAAGTCATGGCCGTCGCCGCCGTCCTCGATGGAGTTGAGCCAGTAGCCGTAGGACAGGTTGACGCAGCGGCTGTCCGAGCCGTTGCCGCCCACGCAGTTGCCATGCCCGTGGATGAAGACGGTGGTGCCGCCGCCATTGCCGCCCCACACCAGATCCAGCTTCACGGGCAGCGCCGACGCGCTGCCGCTCCACATGATGGCCACCGTGGTGGCGATGACCGCCATTGCCCTGACGAGACTCATTGACCGGCCTCCCTGCGCTCTCTGAGGAGGGCGCATTTGGCATAGTGCTCAACTGCGCGTCTAGAGGGGCACCGGTGACCCGCTTCCACGCATCTACACGGGTGTTGGAATGCTACCGCTGCACTCCTTGACGCGGCGCATGGAAGTCCTGCGGAAGACGGAGGCCACGGCGGGAGTGCCACGCGGCATACAGCAGCAGCGCGGTGAAGATGAGCGCATAGGGGCGCCAGTGCAGGACCTGCCGAGCAGCCTCGGCGCCGAGCACGGTGTCCGAGGTGAACACGCCGACGAGGCCCGCCAGCACCACCAGTGCGAGGCCTCCACGCGAGCGGTGCTCGGCCACGGTGCGCAGCAGGGGCCACGCCATGACGAAGTTGGCGCGCCACGCCAGCGGCGAGAGCAGCGTCACCCCCAGGCAGCAGCAAGCGAGCAGGTCCACCGGGCCAGGGCGGCTCCAGGCGAGCACCGCCACGAAGAGCCCGAGCGCAAGGCCCTGCGCCACGGTGAGCGCCATGCCGGAGGGCTCGGGGCCGATGGGCAGCACGAGGGAGAGCAGCAGCGTGGGCAGCCCTTGAGGGTTGTGGCCCAGAGCCCACGGCGGCGTGGTGCGAGCCAGGGTGTCCAGCCACGCGTGTGTTTGAGCGAGCAGCCCCTCCAGGCCATAGCGCGCCAGCGAGGGCACCGTGAGCACGAGCCCCAGGCCCACGCTGGCGCCCAGCACGCGCCAGTGCCTGCGGGCGAGGAAGAACAGGCCCAGCAGCGCGGCCGGAGGCTTGAGCAGTACGGCCAGGGCGAAGGAGAGGGCAGGGGCCCACGTGCGGCCCCGCTCGGCGCCCACGGCAGCCAGGGCGAGCAGGAGCAGCATCACCCCATCCACCTGGGCATAGAAGAACTCCAGGTGGAGCGCGGGCAGCAGCGCCAGGGTGGCGAGCACGGGCGCCCAGGTCCAGGGCTCGCGCTCTCCGGAAGCGGGCGCCGCACGGGAGGTAAGCCGGGCCAGTGCGCCCAGTGCCAGCACCGAGCCCAGGTTCCACAGCGCCGCGGCGGCGCGGGCGGGCAGCAAGGTGAAGGGCAGGAACAGCGGCGCGGTGAGCGGCGCGTACTTGAACGGCATGAAGCCGTCGGTGGGGGGGTAGAGTTCCGCGCCCGAGAGGAAGCGCTCGGCGGCGACGAGGTAGACACGGAAGTCCAGGCCACGCCGGGGGTGCTGCCCCAGCACCACCGCGAGCACCGCGAGCCCCAGCAGCAGCGCATAGAAGGCCCACCGGGGAGCGGAGGAGGCAGCGCGCGGCTCGGGGGAGAGAGGGGCGGAGGCGGTCATTCAGCGGCTCGCGTGCATCATCATCGCTTCCGTCAGGTCCGTGAACCTTGCCGCGTCAGGGGTTGACTCGGGCCAGGGGCGCTGTCACCTTGCCCATATCGGTCCGCGCGTTCCACCCTGCGCGGCGGGAGGTGTGCCATGGGGACTGTGCTCAACGGTATCTCGGGTCTCTCCGCGCTGACGCTCGCCTGACCGGGCGCGCCTGGCTCCCTCGCTGAAGTCGAGACGAACGGGCCTGCCGCCCCTGGCGCGCGGGCATCTTCGCGGAACGCTGTCCTGCTGACTCAGCCGGGCCTGTGCCTGGCCTGACGGGAACCGTTCCTTTCATGACTTCTTCCAAGCATCGCCGCACCCGCGCGTCCCATCGGCGCGAGGGCTCTTCCCTGCTGTCTTCTGAAACCGAAGCCATTCCCGCGCGCCACCTGCGCGTGCAGTCCACCCTGTTCCAGGAGGTGTCCCGCCTCTTCCGTGGAGAACTGTCGGACCCCTTGCTCGAAGGCGTCTCGGTGACGTCGCTCGAGCTGTCGCCGGACGGCCGCAACGTCCGTATCGGCTTCACCCTTCCCCCCGCGCACGCCAGCACCGGGCCCGCACCGGTGGAGGCGGCCCTGGCCAGGGCCAGCGGCTTCATCCGCTCGGAGCTGGCAACCGGGCTGGACCTCAAGCGCGTGCCGCACCTGCGCTTCGTCTACGTGGGCATCGCGCCCCGGGGCGAGGGGGTCCCCGCTCACGAGGAGCCCGCGTGGGACGAGGAACCCGGGGAAGGGGGTGACGCATGATGCCCCGGGTACTGGAGAGTCCTCCGGGAGCCCTGCCCATTCTCGCCTGGGCCCGCGCGGTGCCGGCGGGCGCGGTGAAGCAGCTCCAGCACATCGCCAGCCAGCCCTACGTCGTCGAGCACGTGGCCGCCATGCCGGATGTCCACGTGTCCGAGGGCGTCGCGGTGGGCACCGTGTTCGCCACCGAGCGGCACATCGTCCCGGGAGCGCTCGGAGGGGACCTGGGGTGCGGCGTGAGCGCGCTGCGCTTCGAATTCCCCGCCGCCTCGCTCGACACGGCCGAACTCACGCGCCTGCTCACCGCGCTGGCGCGGCTCGTCCCGGTGGGAGACCGGGTGCACCGTGGGCAGGGAGTCCCCCTGCCTCCGGAGCTCCAG
Organism: Myxococcaceae bacterium; assembly: GCA_036389955.1. Taxonomy (GTDB): domain Bacteria; phylum Myxococcota; class Myxococcia; order Myxococcales; family Myxococcaceae; genus DATHBR01. The sequence goes on along the minus strand of DASVVJ010000067.1, from coordinate 3,326 downwards.
GCCGCGCGCTTGTCCACCCAGCGCCTGCAGCGCGAGTGGGAACGGCTGGCGCCCAGGCACCTCGGTACGCTCGGAGGTGGCAACCACTTCCTCGAGCTGGACCGGGACGCGGCAGGAGCGCTGTGGCTGCTGCTCCACACGGGCTCGCGGGGCGTGGGAGCCGCCATCGCCGCGCACCACCTGCGCGTGGCCCAGGCCCAGGGTGAGGGCACCCTGCCTGCGCTCCGCACGGACACCCCCGAGGGGGCTGCCTGCCTCGCCGACACCGAGCTGGCGTGCCACTTCGCCCGGGCCAACCGCGACCTGCTCACCGCCCGTGCGGTGGAGGTGCTCACCGAGGCCCTGGGGCTGGGGCCGGACGAGGACTCGCGCGTGGACGTGCACCACAACCACGTCGCCGCGGAGGCCCACTTCGGACGCACGCTGCTCGTCCACCGCAAGGGCGCCGTGGGGCTGGCCACGGGGCAGAAGGGGCTCATCCCCGGCAGCATGGGCACGGCCTCGTACCTCGTCTCCGGCCAGGGGGAGCCCCGAGCCTTCTGCTCGTGCTCCCACGGTGCCGGGCGGGTGATGTCACGCAAGGAGGCCCGTCAGCGCATCCGTCCCGAGGCGCTGGAGCACGCCATGCGCCGGGTGGTCTTCGACAAGGGGCGCGCCGCCTCCCTGGTGGAGGAAGCCCCCTCCGCCTACCGCGACATCGCCGAGGTGCTGGAGGATGAGGAGGACCTGGTCAGGCCCCTGCTGCGCCTCACCCCCATCGCCGTGCTCAAGGGCTGAGCCCCCCAGCAGAACCTGACGGGTCCGTGTCCCACACAAGACCCCCCAGGCCAGAAGAGGGGCCGCTGCCCGCCTGCCCCCCGGGCGGCCTGGGGGGGAAAGGTATCCCAGTGAACGCCGCGTGGGTGGGTGGGGTCAGCTTTCATACCCCTCATTCGTTCATGATCCGTGCGAGAGAAGTTCCCGGCTCGCCGGGGATGGCCTACAATCTCACGCCGGACGCGCGAACTTGCTGGGGCGTCGTCTAATGGCAGGACGTCAGACTTTGAATCTGATTATCAAGGTTCGAATCCTTGCGCCCCAGCCACCTCGTTCTCGGACGGTGAGCTGCCTTCGCCGTCCGTGAAGTGCGTAAAGGACGGTGGCACCGATGCCGCAGAGGGTACTCCTCCTGGTCTCCGTGGGCACCGCAACGCCTTCGTTGCTGAAGGACCTTGAGGAGCCTCTGGCCACACAGCTGGGGCTCACCGTGGTGGGCAGCAAGGTGGCCCTGCAGCGTCCCGACTACGCCTTCAACAAGGACCGGAGCCAGTACCACTGCAACGCCATCCTGCGGCGGCTGGTGTCGCTGCTGGAGCCCGCGCACCACATGGTGCTGGGGGTGACGGACGTGGACCTGTTCGTCCCCGACTCGCCCTTCGTGCTGGGCGAGGCGGACCGCGAGTCGCGCAGCGCCGTGGTGAGCCTGTCCCGGCTGCGCCCCGGGGCCCATGCCGAGCAGCTCCGGCGCCGCGTGCAGGTGGAGGGCATACATCAGGCCGGGCACCTGATGGGGCTCTCCTTCTGTGAGGATTCGCGGTGCGCCATGTACTTCGCCCAGTCCGCGCAGGACTGTGACCGCAAGCAGCTGGGGTTGTGCAACCCGTGCCGCAACGAGCTGGCCAAGCTCAACCGGTAGACAGCCCGCGGGGGTGAATGCCGCCCGTTCGTTGACGTCGAAGGTGTGCGCCCCCAGAGTGTGGGCGCCAACTTCCTGAGCGGAGCGGGGACCTTATGAAGCGCATGTGGCGGTTTGTCGGTGGGTTGGTGCTGACCATGGGCCTGTCGGCGTGCGAGCCCATCGACGACGGTGGTGGCGGCGGCGGTGGCGGTGACGTGCTGTTCACCCGCGGTTTCGCCTTCTTGCGCGATGACCGCAACGTCTACGTGGTGGACGACGAGGGCGACCCGAACAGCCCCCAGCGGCTCACCACGGGCGGCGGGGCCTCGTTCCCCTCGGTGTCGCGCAACGGCCGCAGCGTCGTCTACGTGCAGCAGACGGCCTCCGGCTTCGAGGTGCGCACGGTGCTCACCGACGCCAGCGCCAACCCCTCCACGGTGTTCGCCTCGGGCAACACGCAGTGCCCCGGCTGCACCAACTTCCGCTCCCCCACCTTCAGCCCCAGCGGCAGCGTCATCGTCTTCGCCTTCAATCGTGGCGCGGGCAGCAACTACTCGCTTGCCCGGGTGAACGCGGATGGCAGCGGCTTCCAGACGCTCACGCCTAACCTCGCCACGCTCTCCTACGGTGCCCCTTCCTTCGTGGACGGCCAGCGCGTGCTGGCTCCCGCGGGCACAAGCAGTTCGACACTCAACCAGCTCGAGCTCGTCAGCCTGGATGGGACCATTACCTCGGTCACCGGCAACCTGGGCAACGGCATTGTGTCGGTGGTGAACCGGGCCGCGGTGTCGCCGGATGGCCGCCAGGTGGCGATCGACGGGCGGACTTCCGCAGGAGGCACGCGCATCTTCGTGGGCCCACTGTTTCCGTACGGCCCTCTGCGAGCCGTGACGGACCACCCGGGTGAGCAGGGCGTGCAGGACTCCTTCCCCAGCTGGATGACCGACACCCAGGTGGGTTTCCTCTCCGCGGGCAGAACCCAGGGCATCTATCGCGTCACCACCACCGCCACGGAGGGCCCCGGCACTCTGCTCATCCCCACGGCTTCCGAGCCTTCCTACGGCGGCACCTGAGGTCCTCTGGCGCCCGGCGCGGGAAGGCGCGATGCTGAGGGACATTGGAGGTAGCTGATGTCCCTGTTCGATGCCATCCGTGCCGGTGATGAAGCCCAGGTCGAGGAACTGCTCTCCGCGGGCGAGGACGCCAACCTCCTGGGCGAGCGGGGCCGCACCCCGCTCATGGCCGCCGCCGAGGCCGGCAACGAGCGCATCGTCCGCGCCGTGCTGGCCGCCGGGGGTGAACCCTTCCTGACGGACTCCATGGGCGAGACGGCGCTGATCATCGCCGCCGCCCACGGGCACGCCGCCGTGTGCCGGCTGCTGATGCCGCATGCCTCCGAGGACGAGCGCGACATGGCGCGGCGGCTCTTGCGCGATGCCGGCAAAACGGAGCTGCCGCCCGGTCCGCCGGAGGAAGGGCCCGGCCCCAGCGAGACGCGGCGCAAGCTCGCCTCGGCGGGGGCGTACGTGGCCAACAAGCTGGGCGACGCGGGGCCGACCCAGCGGCTCGCACGGCTGTTTCGCGCGGAGAAGGGCCGGAAGTAGCCCGCCCCGTGCGAGGGGGCCGCACGGGGAACCCTCACCCCGTCCCTCTCCCGGTGGGAGAGGGG
>DASVVJ010000066.1:0-8315 GCA_036389955.1 Myxococcaceae bacterium | reverse complement strand
GAAGGACACCACCGCGTGGAGGAACTGGATCTGCGTCTCGATGAAGTCCTCGCGCTCGAAGGAGCCGTCGGCCAGCGCGCGCAGGTAGGGGCTCTCCAGCGGTGCGACACGGGCCTTCAGCGCCTGGAGGTAGGTACGCATGCTTCAGATCTCGGAGGTGGGCAGGTGCACCCACGCGACAGCGGTTGGACGCAGCGACAGCCGCCACGAGTAGACGGTGCAGACCGCTCCCGGAGTGATGCCCTGAGAGGACAGCCAGGCGATGTGATCCGCCAGGCGCTCATCGATCGCGAAGCAGGCGCTGCCCTGGAGCCCCCGGCTCACAATCGCCTCTCCGCACCGGCGCAGGTAGGCGCCCCAGGAGGGCTGCCACGCCTCGGGCCCCAGCGGCAGGTGAATGAGCGGCCAGGGCTGGCCCGAGGAGACGAGCCGCAGATCCTTGCGGCCCGCCGTGGAGCACAGCCCCGGCTCGTCCACGGAGCCGCCCGGGCCGAGCACGGACCCGGTGGTGCGAGGAGGCGGAGGGGCTTGGGAAAGCTCCAGGCGGGCCAGGGCTTCCGGCGAGGCGAAGTAGAGCTGCAGCCGAGCGCTCAGGCTGCCCAGCTTGAAGGGGTGCGCGCCCTGGGCACTGCGCATCACGTCGCCCTGGGCGCCCCGCATCGCGGCTCCGTAGAAGAAGCGCACCTGGCGGCCCTCGGGGAGCCGGAGGACCTGTCCGAGCCCCACTTGAATGAGCCGGCGGGAGATGCCCTGGCCGCGCTCCTCGGGAGCGATCTTCAGATCGCACAGGTAGAGCGCGCGGTACTCACGGCCGCCCACGGTGACGGGCCGCAGCACTCCCGCGATGGAACCGATGACCCGGTCTCCCTTGAGCGCCAGGAGGAACCGCGCATCCCCGAGCTGGGAGAAGAACGGGTGGTACTCGGGGCCGTGATCGATGAAGAAATGATCCGCGCCATCCGAGATGGGGTAGCGGATCGACTGCTCCAGGCGCCGCAGTTCGGGCACGTAGGGGCCGATGCCGCTCGCGGCGGTATAGACGAAGCGGACGTCTTTCATCGGGCGCCGACCCGGGTGCCGATCTCGAAGCGCTCGTAGAAGAGGCTCCGGTCCCGTTCGAGGAAGTCGGTGCTCAGCCGATCGGAGAACTCGAAGGCGGGCTCGAAGAAGCGGCGCAACGGCCGCTGGTTGTTCAATTGCCGGATGAGGATCCGCGCTCCAGGCTTCGCCTTGCGCATCAGTGTGTCCGCCCACGTGGCGACGAGCGCGTCGTCCGACCAGTCGAAGATGTTCGACAGGTGGATCAGATCGAAGCGGCCCAGGTCCGGCACGTCCAGCAGCGTGCCTTCGATCAGCGTCATCGGTAGCGTCCGCCCGGCGTAGACATAGGAGGGCGCATCCTCGGGCCGGTAGTGCCCGAGCAGCACGTGCTGGAGGAACGGGTTGCGCCCGCCGTCCTCGCGCGCCAGTCCCCGCTCGAAGGCCCGCTGGAAGTAGCCCGGGTAGGAGCCCGGTGCGGCGTGCTGGGTGGCCGCGGGGCCGAACATCGCGTGCAGGAAGCCATCCGCGAAGGTGACGGCGAAGGCCGCGGCCCAGTACGGCGAGGCCTTCCAGCGCTCCAGCAGTGCGCGCCGGGTCTCGGGCGTGGAGCCCGTCGCGAAGAACGCCTCGAGTTGCTCGTGGGTCAGGACGAACTCGAACAGGAAGCCGCGCAGCGTGCGGAACAGCCCCTCGAAGTCTCCGCGCTGATTCAGTCCGGCGCGGGAGCCGTCACCCACGTTGAGCTGGCGCAGCTCGCCGCGCTCGACGGCCGCGGCCTTCTGCCGCACGTGGGCGAGCTGGACGGGGTTGAAGTCGAAGGCCACCACGTCGAGCTGCGGAAAGGTGTGCTTCAACGCCAGCGCCGTGCAGCCTCCGGAGGCGACGAGCAACACCGACCGGGCCCCCGTCGTTCGCACCAGCTGGGCCTCCAGCTCGGCGTCTTCGCGCACGACCGCGAACTTGAGCCGACTCAACCTCCGCTCCTCCCAGACCGTGGTACCGACCGTGGAACCGAATGAGGGCACACTACCACAGGGGCCATGCTCGACGGACGAGCAGGCCACGTGCCACGATGCGCCCAGGGAGCGTCTCCACTTATGCGACCGATTTCATTATCGGCGGAAAGGCTGCAGGACCTGCAGCGGATTGATCACCGGCGGCTGGTGCGGGTGCTCGTCTTCGCCGTGCTCTACCTGGGAGCGGCCGCCACGGCGACGCTGTTGGCGGAGCGGCTGTCCGGGGGTTGGAGTTGGCTCGCGCGTGTTCCGTTCTATGTGCTCGCGGCGGCCTCGCTGCATGGCATCAGCCTCTTCACGCACGAGGCGGTGCATGGGGCGCTGGCCCGGCACCCGCTGTGGAACCGGCTGCTGGGGGCCGTGTGCGCGTGGCCGGTGCTGCAGAACTTCGCGGCGTACAAGGTGCTGCACCTCAAGCACCACGCGGACCTGGGCGGCGGCCTGGATCCGGACCACTACGTCAACTACACGCCCCGGCCGTGGCTGGTGTTCCTGATGAACTGGGGCCGGCTGCTGCTGGGCTACCCCGCGTACATCACGATGATCCCCATTCTGGGGTGGCGGCAGGGCTCGGCGGCGGACCGGAAGTGGATCGCCTTCGAGGTGGCCTCTGTCTTCGGGCTGGCGGCGCTGGTGCTGGCGTCACCGCTGTCTGGCGAGGTGCTGCTGCATGGGTGGCTCATCCCGATGGTGATCATCAACACGATGGTGAACATCCGCGGCATGAGCCAGCACACGCTGCTGCCGGAGCCGGATCATCCGATTCGGGGCAGCCGGACGATCCTCACCAACCCGGTGACGACCTTCTTCATGTGCAACGAGAACTACCACCTCGAGCACCACCTGTTCCCGCGGGTGCCCTGGTACAACCTGCCGCGGCTGCATGCGCTGCTGAAGGAGGAGCTGACGGCACAGGGGGCTCCGTTCATTCCGTCGTACTTCGCCTTCGTGCGGCAGTGGGTGCTGCACTCGCTGGGGCGGCGCACGCCGGAGCAGGGCCTGTCGGCGCATGGCTGAGACTTCCCGGCGGCTCTGGGCGCATGAGGTAGCCCAGGGGAGCCTCGCACTGGGGCTGTGGGGACTGCTGCTGCTTCAGGTGGGGCCGCTGCATCCGGCCTCGCTGCTGATGGGAGGCGTGGCGGGCCTTCAGGTGGCGGTGGTCGCGGTGCTGCGGGGGGCCGCTTCGCCGCTGTGGCAGAAGCTTCGGCTGGCGAGCGCGTACCTCGTGGGACTGCTGTTGTTCAGCGCGCCCCGGCTCGTGGTTCCCGCGCTCGGGCTGCCGGTCCGGGATGACGCCCTGCTGGGCATGGACCGCGCGCTCTTCGGAGAGACGCCAGCGGTGGTGCTCTCTCTGTACGCGCGGCCGTGGCTCACCGAGCTGATGAGCGCCTGCTATTTCTCGTATCTGGTCTACTTCCACGGGGCGCTCGCGTACGCCCTGCTGCAGCCGGTGGAGAAGGGGAGGCGCCTGTTCGAGGCGATGTTCACCGCGCTTCCGGCAGGCGTGGTGGGCTACCTGCTGGTGCCCGCGGTGGGGCCACTCAAGGCGATGGCGGACAGCTTCACGCAGCCGCTGCTCGGAGGACCGATCACCGCCTTGAATGACTTCGTGGTGAGTCGTGGGAGCGCGGTGTACGACGTCTTTCCGAGCCTTCACGTGTTCATGACGTGCGTGATGCTCGATCACGATCGGCGGGAGCATCCGCTGCGCTTCAAGTGGATGCGGCCGGTGGCGGTGGGGCTGGTGCTGTCCACGGTGTACCTGCGCTACCACTACGCCATCGACCTGCTCGCGGGCTTCGCCTGGTTCCTGGCTGCACGGGTGTGGTGGAGCTGGCGTGGCTCCGCTGCACTGGTGACGAGCAAGGTGTAAAGGCTCGCTGGGCGAACTCAGCTTCCTGCTCACTGGCTGATTCGGAGCAGACGGCGGGCGCTCGACCGGGGAGCCAAGCTGCCTGTCATCACGCACACGGGCATGGCCCGCGTGCGTGCCGAGCCTTTCGAGGCAATCGGGGCGACGGGTAGGGCTTAGCCCCGGCCCTTGGGGACGACCGAGAAGCGCTGCAGCTGCGTCTGCGGGTCCTGCCACTCCGGCTTGAGTGCCGCCGCCTGGCGGTAGTCCTCGTACGCCGCGCGCATGTTGCCCAGCATCTCGTTGGCCACGCCGCGCGAGTAGTAGGCGATTTCCGGCCGCACGGTGTTCAGCTTCAGCCCCTGGCTGATCACCGCCACCGCCTCCGCGTCCCGGCCCAGGTTCACCAGTGCCACGCCCTTGTTCACGTACGCCTCCGCCATGCCCGACTCCAGCTTCAGGGCCTCGTCGTAGCTGGCCAGCGCCTGTGCGAAGTCCTTGGCGTACATCTGCAGAATGCCGCGGTTGACGAACGTCGCCGCGCGGTCCTCCGGCGACAGCGACGGCTCGCTCAGTGCCCGGTTGCAGGCCTCGACGCCCTCTCTCGAGGCCTGGCCCGCCTTGGCGTATTCGTAGCAGACGCTACCGAACCCTCTACCAATCACCTTGACGGCGGCTTCCGCCGACATCGAGGCAAGGGACACACTGACAAGCCCGACTGCACCGAGCAACAGCTTGAGCGTACGCATGGCGGTTCTCCTCCCATCAGAAAGGCTCATCGAGCCTAACACAGCTTAGAACGCTTCGCCGCTCGATCGACGCCCCGCGGAGGACGAAAGCGGGCTGAGCAGGGTGTGCAGGAAGAAGTCCGTCGACGGATCGGCATCCACCTCGCGGTTGAAGGAGACGTTGTCCTCGGTGAACTGGTAGGTGTACTCGTTCACCGTGAGGCCCGAGGCCTGTTTCAGGGTCAGGGTCTCCGGCCCGCTGTTGTTGAGCGCGAGCCGCCCGCTCGAGGCCGCCACCGTGTTGGGCGTGCCGGGCGCGAAGGCCGAGGCGCCCCCGTAGACCACCCACACCTTGCCTGGCTGCAGCACCGTGCCGGGAGCGAACACGTGCCGCGCCCCGGAGGTGGCCGCGCCGTCCCACAGCGTCCAGCCGGACAGGTCCACCGGCACGGAGTCTCCGTTGTAGAGCTCCACGAACTCGTAGTCCGTGAGCGCTCCCACGGTGCCGTCCGGCAGCTGGCCCGAGGGCTCATTGGGCAGAAACTCGTTGATGATGACGCGCGGCACGGCGACGAAGGTGAGCGGCACGTCGCTGGTGTCCTCTGGCACGCCCGTGTCCCCCTTGGCGATGCGCAGCAGAACCCCGGTGCTGCTCACGTTGGGCACCGGCCACGTGTAGCTGCCCAGCGTGGCGTCCGGCAGGGTGATGATCTCGTTCCAGGTGGCCCCGGAGTCCAGGGAGTAGGACAGGGTCAAATAGCCGATGTTGGGGGAGGCCTCCCAGGTGAAGGTGAGCGTGCTGTTGCCCGCGTAGGTGCCGCCGTTGGGGCCGGTGAGGTTGAGCGTGAGCGGCGCGGCCTGGCCGGTGAATTCGTAGCGGCTGAGCACCGGATAGTGATCGCTCGTGGTGCCGTCGAAGTCGGTGATCCACGCGGGCCGCAGCACGTGGACGGAGTTTGGCAGGTAGTGCGTCATCACTTCATTCGTGGCGAGCGTGTGATCGATCAGATCCGTGAAGCTCGTGGAGGCGCTCTCCCCGGCGAGCGATAGCGGCCGGGTGACGAAGGCGTAGTCGTTGAAGTCCGCGTTGAAGTTCTCGTACGGGCTGGGCAACGGGACTCCGCCGCTGAAGGTGATGGACTGGTCCACGTCATCGTTCCAGTCACCCACCACCAGCACCCGGTCGGAGGGCATGGCATCCAGGTAGCTCTTCAGCGCCTCGCCCGCGCGCTGGCGCCGGTCATACGAGCTCTGGTCCGAGAAGGCCTTCATGTGCAGCACGATGACAGTGAGTGGGGACTGCACGCCGTTGATGTTCGTGAGGAAGTTCACGCGCAAGGGGGGCCGCCCGGCGAAGTCGTTGGCGGAGCTGGTGAGGATCAGCGAGGCGCTCTGGAAGCTGAGCCGGCTGTCGTAGAGCACGCCCAGCTTCTGAGCGGAGGCAGGGTAGTAGTTCGAGCCCAGGGGGACGCGCGGATCGTCGGAGAGGAAGCCGTCATAGCCGGGGAGCTGGGTCTTGAACGCCTGGAAGTCGGCGCTGTCGGCGATCTCGACCAGGCCCCAGAGGTTGACGCCCGCGTTGAGCACCACGCTGCGCGCGTTGGCGAACTGGAGATCATCCGGCGAGCCGCCAGGCGAGGTGGAGCGGGGAGGCCCGTTCGTGTCGCTGCCGAACCACTCGATGTTCCAGTGGGCCACGGTCAACGGGTCGGCGGTGGGCGGGGCCTGCACGGTGATCGTGAACGTCCGCGAGGCGCTCGCCCCCCGGGTGTCCTCGACCTTGAACGTGAAGGACCAGGTGCCCGTGGCGGTGGGCGTGCCGATGATGGCTCCGTTCCCGCCGACAGAGAGGCCCGGTGGCAAAGCACCTGAGTAACTCCAGGTCAGGGTGGCACCCCCCCCCGAGTATTCAATGCGCTGGTTATAGGCAGTGCCCACCGTGGCATTCGCCAGGGACGTCGTCGTGATGCGGGGCGGGAAGTAGACCGGGAGGCTGATCATCCGCGCCGTGTTACGGCCGTTGGCGTCACCGACGGCCACGACGAAGGACTTGCTGGTACCGGTCGGAGTCCCCGAGAGGACGCCGCTGGGCGACAGCGAGATCCCCGCTGGCGGTGCGTCGGACAGCAGGATGAAGGTGTAGTCCGGCTTGCCGCCCGAGACGGAGAGCGTGTGAGAGTAGAACTGTCCCTGGCGGGCCTCGGGGACCGTGTTGGAGAAGGTGGGCGGTGTGTAGACGGCCACGGAGAAGGTGCGCGAGCCCGTGCGGCCGTTGGCATCGCGCACGCTCACCTCGAAGGAGGCGGTGGCGCTCGCGGTCGGCGTGCCGGTGAGGGTGCCGTTGGCGTTGAGCGTGAGCCCCGGGGGCAGCGCACCCGGGGGCGCGGAGAAGGTGTACGGAGCCTTGCCCTCCGTGGCGGAAACGGAGTCACTGTACGGCTCGCCCACGTACCCATCGTCCAGCACCTTCGCGGAGACAGCCGGCGGCAGGTGCGCGGTAAGGGTGAGCGCGCGCGAGCTCGTATTCCCCTCGCTGTCGGTGACGCGGGCCGTGAAGGAGAAGGTCCCGCTGGCCGTGGGCGTACCGGAGATGCGGCCATGGGACTCGAGCGTGAGCCCCGGGGGAAGGGTGCCGCTGACGCGGTCCCACGTGTAGGGCGGAGCGCCGCCCGAGGCCTCGAGGGACGCGGGATAGGGGCTGCCACCGAAGGCGTCCGGAAGGGTCGTGGTGGTAATGACGGGTGGAGGGCCGGAGGGCCTGGGGCTCACGTCGATCGTGAACGAGGCACGCAGCACGGCGCCGTAAGCGTCGGTGACGGAGGCCTCGAACGTGAAAGTGCCATCCGCCGTGGGAGTGCCGCTGAGCGCACCCGCGCTGTCCAGGCTCAGGCCTGGGGGGAGGGTGCCCGCGCTGGCGGAGTAGGTGAGCGGAGGCTTTCCGCCCGTGGCCTCGAGACGGGCGGTGTAGGGCGAGCCGGCAACCGCCTCGGGGAGCGAGGAGGTGACGAAGCCCGGGGTCTGGAGCACGAGCAGGACGTAGCGCTTCTGATCGCCGCGTCCCGCGTTGTCCTTTACGGAGACATCGAGCTCGAAGCGCCCGGGAATGGAGGGCGTACCAGAGAGCGTGCCAGTGCGCACATCGAGGGCGAGTCCCGCGGGCAGGCCCTGCGCGATGTAGGTCAGCGGTGCGTTGCCGCCGGAAGCGCCGAGGGCACGCTCGAAGGGAACACCGGCCGTGGTCTCCCAGGCCGCGGCGTCGGGGAGCACCGGGGCGCTGGAGACGCCGCTGTCACCGGGCTGAGGACCCGCGTCGGGCGGGCCAGCCGGATCGCCGCCGGGGCAGGCGGTCAGGGCGAAGAGCAACACGAGGACGCCAAGGTATCGGCCAGCAGACATGGCAACACTCCGCGAGCCAGGAATCGCGCGGCCCGCTTATGCAGAGGGCTGCCATCCTATAGCCTGGGCTTCCTATGGAGGAGTCCTACGACGCGGTCGTCATCGGCGCCGGGCCCAACGGACTGGCCGCCGCCATCACCCTGGCGCAGGCGGGCCGCTCGGTGCTGGTTCGGGAGGCGAACCCGATTCTCGGAGGATCCTGCCGCTCCGCCGAGCTGACGCTGCCCGGGTTCACCCACGACATCTGCTCCACGGTGCAGGCGTTGGCCGTCACCTCGCCGT
>DASVVJ010000065.1:0-9491 GCA_036389955.1 Myxococcaceae bacterium | reverse complement strand
CGGGAGAAGACGTTCGAGATCGCCTCCTCGCTGGGCAAGCTCTACTACACGAATGGCCGGCCCACGGACGCGATGACGTACTTCCTCCAGGCGGAGGCGAAGGCCCTGCCCACGCGCAAGCTCTTCGAGGAGCAGCGCAAGAAGCTGGGCAAGCAGCCCCTGAAGAGCGCGGACGACGCGGGCTGCGGCTTCACCGAGGGCATGACGGTGGAGGCGATGGGGAAGGTGGCCGAGGCGCGCGCGAGCAAGGGCGATACCGCGGGTGCGGCCGCCTGTGCGCGGGCGGCGCTGGAGCCGGTGCTGGAGGTGGAGGTGCTGCGCGCCAACGCGCTCTACCTGACGGGAGACGCGGAGGGCGCGCTGCTGGTGTATGGCCGGGTGCTCGAGGTGGCGCCGACGAACGAGGAGGCGCTCTTCGCGCGCTCGGCGGTGCTGTACGAGACGAAGGGCGAGGACCTGAAGGCACTGCAGGCGGCGCACGATGGCTTCGAGGCCTTCGTGGCGGTGCACCCCGACTCCCATCGCACGGGGCTGGCCCAGCAGCTCAGCCAGTTTGCCCAGGAGACGGTGAAGGCGGGCGGGCGCGAGAAGTGGAAGCAGGCGCGCGCGAAGGAGCGTAGCGTTCGCCTGTCCCAGCCGCTGGCGGCCCGGCAGCCCATGCCCGGCACTCCCCCCATGGCGGGCACGCCCGGAGCGCCTGCGGGCCAGCCGCACGACGGCATGCCGCAGCTGACGCCGGAGATGGTGGACGCGGTGCAGAACACCGAGCGCACGCCCGAGCTGGAGGCCGGTCTGGCGAAGCTGGTGGAAGAGGGTGAGGAGCACCTGGCGCGGGGCCGCTTCGAGGAGGCGCTGGGCGTGTACCGGCGCGTGGTGCCCTTCCAGCCGGAGAACGGGCGCGCGAAGGCCGGCATGGCGTGGGCCCTGGTGGGACTGGGCCGCGGAGCCATGGCGGACCGCGTCTGGGGCGTGGCGGTGAGCTCGGACGCGGCGGCGGTGGAGAAGCTGGGCGACACGCTGCTGTCCAAGGGCGACGCGAAGGGCGCCAAGGCGGTGTGGGCCAAGCTGCTGGCCTCGGCGCCGGACTACCCGAACAAGTCGTCCCTGCAGGCCAAGGCGGCTCAGTAGCCGCCCTGCCTTAGAGGTACCGCGCCGCCAGCAGGTCCTGCACGTCCAGCAGGCCCACGGCGCGGCCCTCGGCGTCCACCACCGGGAGCTGATCCACCCGCGCCTCGCGCATCTGCGCCGCCGCGGTGAGCACCAGCGTCTCCGGGCTCACGCACCGGGGCCGGCTGCCCATCACCTCGCGGATGGCCACCGAGAAATCCGTGCGCCCCTGCTCCACCAGCCGGCGCAGGTCTCCGTCCGTGAAGATGCCGACTAGCCGTCCGTTCTTGTCCACCACGCTGGTGGCTCCCGGGCGGCCCGGCGTCTTCGTCATCACCCCTACCGCCTCGGACAGCTTCGCCGTCTCCTTCACCACCGGGTTGGCGGGGCCGGTGCGCATCACCTCGAACACCCGCTGCACCGAGCGGCCAATCTTCCCTCCCGGGTGCAGCAGCGCGTACTCCTCCGTGCCGAACGTGCGCGAGCGCAGGAGCGTCATCGCCAGCGCATCGCCCATCGCATGCAGCGCCGCCGTGGACGCCGTGGGCACCAGGCCCATGGGGCACGCTTCTTCAATCCGCCCCATGCCCAGCACCACGTCCGCCGCGCGCCCCAGCGGGCTGTCCGGCTCTCCGGTGAGCGCCACCACCGGCGTGCCCAGCCGCCGGAACGAGGGCATCAGCCGCAGCAACTCCTCGGTCGCCCCGCTGTTGGACAGGGCCAGAATCACATCGCCCTTGCTCACCCGCCCCAGGTCCCCGTGTACGGCCTCGGCGGGGTGCAGGAATACCGAGCGCACCCCGGTGGAGGCCAGCGTGGCCGACAGCTTCTGGCCAATCAGCCCCGCCTTGCCCATGCCCGTCACCACCACCTGCCCGGTGCACTCGCGCAAGAGCCCGAGCGCCCGCAGGAACGAGTCCCCCAGCTTCAGCCCCAGAATCGCCCGCGCCTCGGCCTCGAGCACTCCCTGGGCATAGGCCAGCGTGGCCTCTTCCTGCTCGGAGCGGGGGAGGGCGGCGGCAGCGTCCCGCCCGGGCAGGGCACGCAGGCGGGGCTTCTTGGCGGTGGAACGGGGGGCACGGGCCATGTTCGCCGCTCCTTCTACCCCTGGCCCCCCCGTCCCGCTACCCTTGACCCGGTGCGGGCCATCGACTACGCGCTCGCACGCCCGGTGCCCGGGCTGGAACGTTCACCCTGCTGGCGCAGGTTTTCCCACAAAGGGGACAAGATGAAGTTCTTCATCGACACCGCTGACGTCGGCGAGATTCGCAAGGCGTATGACATGGGCTGCGTGGATGGCGTCACCACCAACCCTTCGCTGCTGGCCAAGGTCGGCCGCGGGCTGGAGGAGACCATCCGGGAGATCTGCACCATCGTGGATGGGCCGGTCAGCGCCGAGTGCGTCTCGCTCGAGGCGCCCGAGCTCATCAAGGAGGGCCGCATTCTGGCGAAGATTCACGACAACGTGGTGGTGAAGATCCCCATGGGTGTCGAGGGCATGAAGGCCGTCAAGGCGCTCACCGCCGAGGGCATCCGCACCAACGTGACGCTGGTGTTCTCCGCCAACCAGGCCCTGCTGGTGGCCAAGGCGGGCGGCACCTACGTCTCGCCGTTCGTCGGCCGGCTGGATGACATCTCCGAGGATGGGATGGAGCTCATCTCCCACATCATCGAAATCTACCGGAACTACGACTTCAACACCCAGGTGCTGGTGGCCAGCGTGCGCAACCCCGTGCACGTGCTGCAGGCTGCCCGCATGGGCGCCGACGTGGCCACGCTGCCCTTCAGCGTCATCAACCAGCTGGCCCAGCACCCGCTCACCGACATCGGCATCAAGAAGTTCCTGGCCGACTGGGAGAAGGTGCCCAAGGCCCAGAAGCCGTAAGGCCGCGCCAAAGAAGAGAGCCACCGCCCGGACAGGCGCGGTGGCTCTCGGGTGCCTTCAGGCCAGCCTGGGTGCTACTTCATGGCGCCCGTGGTGTTGGAGGTCGTTGTCACGTTGACCACCGTGGTGCTCAGCAGCACGTTGTCGTTCTCGCAACCCTTGGTATCCGTGATAGGCGCGCCCTTGATCTCCGCGTCGCTCACGTAGCCGCGTCCCCAGGTGGTGAAGAGCATCCGCCACAGGCAGAGCGGAGAGGCGGGGACGCACACACCGCCGCTGGAGTTGAGCAGACGCCGCTCCATGCCGAAGCCGTAGGCGTCCAGCAGGCCCGAGTTGAGCACCCGGACGGTCCCCTTGGTGGCGGTATGGCTGGCGCTGAAGCCGGTACCATTGGCCTGCGGCCGGTTGAAGAAGTCGTCACCGAAGAACATCTGCACGTAGGTCAGGTCTCCCTTGGCAATGCCATCGGGGCAGCTGCCGGAGAACTGGGGCGGCGTGATGTAGACCCGGCCCGCCAGCGACGAGGGGCGCCCCGTGTACAGCATGCGCGTCTCGGTCCAGATGCTCGTGTTGTTGTCCCACGTCCCGTTGGGGCCGTTCCACTGGCCATCGGCGGGCGCCTCGTCGATATACGTCTCGCCCGTGTCCCGGACGCCGTTGTCGTTGCTGTCCACGAACGGCTCGCCCTGGTCGATGAACTGCTCACCGGGGTCGCGCGCGCCGTTGTTGTTGGTGTCGTCGAACCATTCCTCGCCACGCGTGTAGGCGATGATGGTGACCAGGCCATCGCGCGGGTTGCCAACGAGGTTGCCGTAGGGGCCCCGGGGCTCCGGCTCGCGCGGGAAGGGAGACTGGTTGGGGTCGGCGTCGAGCGGATCCACGTCCACGGGGAAGAAGGTGCCGCCGGTGGTGTTGAACCGCACCACGCCGGTGCCCTCGTCGGCGTTGCTGCCGTTGGACACATAGGCCTTGGTGGCCACCGCGTTCTCGATGTTGCCGGCCTCCACCTTGAAGTTCACCGTGGTGCCAGTGCCCACCGGGTTGTTGTACCGGTCCACCACCTTCACGCGGCAGGGCACGTTGAAGGCCGCCGGCGGGCTGGCCGAGGCGTAGACGGCGATGTTGACCAGGTCGCACGCCAGGCTGAAGCCCTGGTTGGAGACCTTGGCGCCACGGATACCGATGTTGGCGCTGTCCACTTGGACGCGGTTGGGAATCGCTACCGCCTTCACCACGATGGCACCGATGACGGGGCCCGCGGACACCGTGGCGGTGGCGATACCCTGAACGTTGGTCACCCCGGTGGGCGACACGGTGGTGCCCGAGGGAGCGTTAGGGATGCTGAAGCTCACCGACACGCCGGACGCCGGGTTGCCGCTGGAGTCCACCACCTTGAAGCCGACCTGGGCCTGCTCGTTGAAGCCCGAGCCGTTGACGCCCATGATGGTGCAGTTCTGCCCGCCGCACATGGTGGACACGTGGGTGATCTGCTGGATGTTGGTGATCTTCACCGGCACCGTCGCCTGAGCGCCGGAGGCGGTGTGGCGGGCGCGCACGTTGGCGGTGCCCGCGGTGCTGGCGCCGCTCTCCACCAGACGCACCACCGCGTGACCCGTGGCGCCCGTCGTGGCCTGCACCGAGGGCTCAGGGGTGTCACCGGTGGTGAGCTGGAGCCCGCCCAGGGTGGTGTCGAAAGTGATGAGCTCGCCCGCGCGAGGGCCACCGTCCGTCTGCGTCAGGTGGGCGGTGATCTCCGCGAAGTCACCCACGTTGGTGAAGATGGTGCCCTTGGAGGCGGCCACGCTCAGGCGCACGCCGCCGTCTCCCGTGCCCGTGCCGCCATCCGCGGGGGGAGGAGGATTGGGGCCGGCGTCCGGGCCGCCATCCGGGCCGCTGCTCGTGCCGACCTGCACCGTGACGGAGCTGGTGATGCCGTTCCACGTGGCATCGATGCGCACGTTGCCCGTGCACTTCGCGTCCGCGGCCTTGTCGCAGGTGAAGCTCGCGGTCGCCTTGCCATCCGCCAGCGTCACCGTCTCCTGGGCGGTGCCGGTGCCCAGCGCGCCCGCCGCCGCCACCAGGGTGACGGTGCCCGTGCCCTTGGTCCCATCCCCGTTCGTCGCGATGATCTCCAGCTGGCTGGCCTGGCCCCGGTCGTTGATCTGCCGAGGAGCGGCAGAGATGAACAGGTCATCCTCTTCCTCCTCGGGGCCGCCGCCGCCGGGGCATGCCATGATGAAGACGCTCATCGCGACCGCCAAAGCGACGGATACGCGCCAAATCGGACGTTGCATAATCTTGAGACTCCTGATGAAGGAAGTAGGGCTGCAGTATTTTCGACGGTGGCGCCTTTCGTCAAAACGCCAACGATTCTTTATTTCATCGCTCTTCCGAGGAATGCATGGACTTCTCACTTACGGACTCACAGCGCGCGCTCCAGGAGACGGCCCGTAAATACGCTCGCGAGGTGGTGCGTCCCAAATCCGCGCACTACGACGAGACGGCACATTTCCCGCGGGACTTGATCGCGATCGCCCACGAGCTGGGGCTGATCAACATGGCCATCCCCCAGGAGTGCGGAGGCCTGGGGCTGTCACACATGGACCAGGTGGTGGTGTGCGAGGAGCTGAGCTGGGGCGACGCCTCGGTGGCCACCACCATCGTGGCGAACGACCTGGCCAACCTGCCCATCATCCTGGCGGGCACGGACGAGCAGAAGAAGCGGCTCTTGGGCCACTTTGGCGAGCGGCTGAAGTTCGCCTCGTTCTGCCTCACCGAGCCGGGCGCGGGCTCGGACGTGGCGTCCATGAGCACCACCGCTCGGCGTGAAGGGGACCACTACGTCCTCAACGGCTCCAAGTGCTTCATCACCAACGGCGGCCACTCGGAGCAGTTCACCGTGTTCGCCACGGTGGACAAGGCCAAGAAGCACAAGGGCATTACGTGCTTCGTGGTGGAGGGGCGGCCCTCGGGGCTGAGCGTGGGCAAGCACGAGAACAAGATGGGCCAGCGCGCCAGCGACACCGTGTCGCTCAACTTCGACGAGGTGCGCGTGCCGGTGGCAAACCGCATCGGCGAAGAGGGCCAGGGCTTCGCCATCGCAATGGAGACGTTGGACAACAGCCGCCCGCTCACCGCCATGTTCTCGGTGGGCATTGCCCGGGCCGCGCTCGAGCACGCCATGGAGTACAGCAGCCAGCGCCAGAGCTTCGGCAAGCCCATCCGCGAGCACCAGGGCGTGCAGTTCATGCTGGCCGACATGGCGATGAACATCCAGGCCGCGCGCCTGCTCACCTACCAGAGCGCCTGGTTGCTGGATAACGGCCAGAAGAACACCCTGGTCTCCAGCTACGCCAAGTGCTTCGCCGCCGACATGGCCATGAAGGTGACCACCGACGCGGTGCAGGTGTACGGCGGCTACGGGTACATGAAGGACTACCCCGTCGAGAAGCTGATGCGCGACGCCAAGCTCATCCAGATTTACGAGGGGACCAGCCAGGTGCAGCGGCTCGTCATCGGCAAGGAACTGTTCAAGTAGAAAAGTAAATCTACGCCCCCCGGCGGTTTCCCGTTGCCCCGGGGCAAGCCGGATGCCTAATACTCGGGCCCGACTGATTCGCCAATCAATGGCCCCGACCAGAGGAGCAGAAACACCGTGAAGATCCTCGTCACCGCCAAGCGTGTGGAAGACCCCGAGTCGAAGATCAAGGTGAAGCCGGACGGCTCCGGCATCGTGCAGGAGGGGTTGAAGTACAAGATCAACCCCTTCGACGAGATCGCCGTGGAAGAGGGCCTGCGGCTGGTGGCCAAGCACCAGGGCGAGGTGGTGGTGGTGTCCATCGGCGGCAAGGAGGTGCAGGAGCAGCTGCGCCACGCGCTGGCCATGGGCGCCCACCGCGCCGTGTGGGTGAACCACACCGGGCCGCTGGACCAGCTCGGCATCGCGGGGCTCTTGCAGAAGGTGGCCGAGAAGGAGAAGCCGGACATGGTCGTCCTCGGCAAGCAGTCCATTGACGACGACCAGAACCAGGTGGGCCAGTACCTGGCCGAGTTCCTGGGCTGGAGCCAGGCCACGTTCGCCTCCAAGGTGGAGTCGCTGGAGAGCGAGCAGGAGAAGAACAAGCAGCCGGCCCTTGCTGTCGGCGCCGACGGCAAGACGGTGCGCGTGGTGCGCGAGGTGGACAACGGGCTGTCCACGCTGGAGTGCACGCTGCCGGCGGTGGTGACGACGGACCTGCGGCTGAACCTGCCGCGCTACGCCAGCCTGCCGGGCATCATGAAAGCCAAGAGCAAGCCCATCGAGGAGCTGACGCCGCAGAAGCTGGGCGTGGACGTCACCCCGAAGATTCAGGTGCTGAAGATGTCCTCGCCGCCGCCGCGCAAGGCCGGCATCAAGGTGCCGGACGTGACGGCGCTGGTGGACAAGCTGCGCAACGAGGCCAAGGTCGTCTAGGCCCGCCCTTTCAACCTATTCGCGAGACTGGAGCTCTCCATGTCGATCGTTCTCATCGTTGCCGAGCAGCAGCCGGACGGGAACCTGCGCAAGGCCACCCTCAACGCCATCTCCGCGGGCCGCACGCTGGCGGAGAAGGCCGGGGCCGAGCTGCACCTGGTGTTGCTGTCCAAGGACCCGTCGAAGCTGGCCGAGGAGCTCAAGGGCACGGGCGTGAAGGCGGTGCACACCGCCGCCGCGCCTGAGTTCGAGCACTACCTGGCCGAGGTGTACACCCCCGTCATCGCCGGCCTGGCGCAGGAGCTGAAGGCCGACTACGTGGGCATGGCGTCCACCGCCATGGGCAAGGACCTGATGCCGCGGGTGGCCGCGCGCCTGAAGGCCGCCATGGCCACGGACGTGATGGGCTTCAACGGCAGCGGCGCGGAAGTCACGTTCACCCGGCCCATGTGGGCGGGCAACGTGTTCGCCGAGGTGAAGCTCACCACGCCGGTGAAGGTGTTCAGCCTGCGGGCCACCGAGTTCCCGGCGGCGCAGGGCGGCATGCCGGCCGGCGAGATGAAGAGCTTCACGCCGAAGCTCGAGGCGTCCAAGACGAAGTTCGTGGACTTCAAGGAAGTGAAGAGCGCGCGGCCCGAGCTGACCGAGGCGCGCGTGGTGGTCTCCGGCGGCCGCGGCACCAAGGGCGACTTCAAGGAGATTGAGGCGCTGGCGGACGAGCTGGGCGCGGCGGTGGGCGCCTCACGCGCGGTGTGTGACGCGGGCTGGGTTCCCAACGACTACCAGGTGGGGCAGACCGGTAAGGTGGTTGCTCCGCAGCTGTACATCGCGGCGGGCATCAGCGGCGCGATTCAGCACCTGGCGGGCATGAAGAGCTCGAAGACGATCGTCGCCATCAACAAGGACCCCGAGGCCCCCATCTTCCAGGTGGCCGACTATGGCGTGGTGGCGGACCTGTTCAAGGTGCTGCCCGAGCTGCGCCAGGCGCTCAAGGGCCTGAAGTAGTCCGCATCGGGCGGTGTGACACTCCGGGGCCGGAAGCTGCTGAGTTCTCAGCGGTTTCTGGCCCCTGTGCTTTCCAGGCGCCGGTTCATTTCTGCGGGCGCCACCACAGGCCCTTCAATCCGGCCTTGTCGCAAGCGTGTTTGGCCTCCTCCGAGAAGCAGTAATAAAGCAGTTCGGGGACGAAGAACACGGGTGGGAAGCCACCTTCGGGCACGCGGAGTTCGAGGTGCTGGGCTCCATCACGGCCCAGGAACTCGCGGCCGCTGTGGCGAAACGGTACGCCGCCTACCAGGGTACGATCAGGATCCAGGCAATCGAGCTTCTCCAAGAGCTGAAGGATGATGAAGTCATCGTTCAGCAGCCGACGGTCCTGCACTTGGTACCAGGTCCGCTGCCGCGTGGACTCGTCGCGCACCAGATGCGCGATGGACTCCGAATAGATGACCGCTGGAATCTGCCGGTGCCGGAAGGGCCCGACTGACTCGAGCACGCGCACCATCCGCTTGGAGATCAGCAAGAACCCCATGGGAGCGGTACCGATATGGTCGAGCCAGGCCGCGTTCTCCAACTTCCCGACGAATTCGATGACCGTAGGCGCGCCGAAGCGCTGATGATAATCAATATCCGGATTGGAGAACGCCACGTCCGCGTATCCATTGAACTCGATGAGCGTGGCGTCGAAGAGGGGTTCCTCTTCCTCTTGGATGTGAGCCGTATCCGGCAACAGCGCGTAGATCATGCGATGAGGAACTCTCCCTGACGCCGGATCTCCAGCATCGCCAATTTCTTTCCCACAGAGATGCCGTCTTCCAGAAGCTCTTTCAGCACCTCGTCTGGCATGGCCCCTGACTCAATGGCCTTGCGCAGCTCGTTCTCGACTCTCTGGATGACGCGCTCCAAGTCTGCGGGCTTGACGTCATCAAGCAGAATCCGCCCATTCCGGGTGACTTCCAGCCGTGCTTCGTCGAGCTTGGAACTGACGAACTTGCTGTATTTCGGGTGGCTGCCGAGGTGGGCGATCTGCTTGGATGTGTTCGGGCC
>DASVVJ010000064.1:0-8370 GCA_036389955.1 Myxococcaceae bacterium | reverse complement strand
CACCGTGACCAAGATGGACACGCGCACGGGCAAGCAGGTGGCCAAGTACCACTCGGTGCTGCTGCGCAACTGGGACGGCTCGGTTCCCACGGTGGCCAACCCCAGCAGCGGCTGCAACTCGCCGTCGCGCACCGCGGTGGACGGCCATGGCAACGCGTTCGCCGTCAACCGCGCGGTGTGCAGCAACTCCGCCTCGGTCACCAAGTACGCCGGCACGCTGAGCGCCTGCGTGGACCGCAACGGCAACGGCGTCATCGAGACGTCCAGCGACGTCAACGGCAACGGCCTCATCGAGATGAACGCCACGGAGTTCAAAGGCCAGGCGGACGAGTGCATCCTGTTCACCAAGAACTTCGCGGCGCCGGGTGACCTGGGCCGCGGCGCGGCGGTGGACGCCGACCAGAACCTCTGGGTCAGCGGCTTCAGCAGCTCCAAGCTGTGGAAGCTCAACGGCAGCACGGGCGCGCTGATGAAGGTCATCGACCCGCGCGCGCAGACGGGCCTCAACAGCTTCATCTACGGCATCGCCATCGGGCCGGGCGGCTTCATCTACACGTCCGACATCCAGAACGGCCTGCTGATGAAGATCGACCCGAGCAAGGCGACGGGCACCGAGGTGGTGGGCACCGCGCGCACCGCGTACGCCACCTACGGCCTGGCGGTGGACAAGAACGGCACCGTGTTCCTGGGCAGCTGGGACAGCCGCGCCAACCTGATCCGCGTGGCGTTCGGCGGCGCGGGCGTGACGTACCACGGCGCCAACCAGGGTGGCTGCCAGGGCATGACGCGCGGTGTGGCGGTGGACCAGAACGGCGATGTGTGGACCTCGTGCTACTCCGCCAACCGGCTGCTGAAGTTCAACGCCGCGGGCACGCTGCTGGGCAGCTGGCCGGTGGGCAACGGCCCGGTGGGCGCCGCGGTGGACGGGGACCGGAAGATCTGGACGGTGAACCAGAGCGCCGACACGGCCACCCGGTTCGACCCGGTGACGGGCACCACCCAGTCGTTCCCCACGGGCGGCGCGCCGTACTCGTACTCGGACATGACGGGCTTCCAGCAGCGCAACTTCACCCAGCGCCAGGGTGACTGGACGGTCGTCTACGACTCGAACACCGAGGGTGCGGTGTGGGGCCCGGTGCGTTGGAACACCGAGCCGCAGGGAAGCGTGCCGGCCGGCACCACCATCACCGTGGAGGCGCGTACCGCCGCCACCCAGGCGGGCCTGGCCAACGTGCCCTGGGCCGAGGTGAGCAACGGCGCGGCCTCGGGCCTGGCGGACGGGCGCTTCATCGAGGTGCGCACCACGCTGCGCATCCAGACCGGCACGGTGTCGCCGGTGCTCTCCGACGTGAAGGTGTCCTTCACCGCGCCGGTGCCGCCGGCCACCTGCTTCGACGTGAAGCTGGGCGACTACAACCTGTTCGTGCTCGAGAACTACACGCTGGGCGCCGACATCCTGGGCAAGGCCGCCGCGGGTGGCAACATCACCCTGAGCAACTTCTCGGTGGGCGCGGCCCTGGCGGAGACCGACACGGCCAACGTGCTGGTGTCCGGTGGCGACATGAACCTGTCCAACGGCGGCATCTGGGGTGACGCGGTGCACGGCGGCGCCTTCAACGCCGGCGCCTCGGTGACCTTCCCGCGCGGCACGGCCTCGCAGGGCACGCCGATCGACTTCGTGGCCCGCGGCGCCGAGCTGCGCGCGCTGTCGGCCCGCCTGAACAACCTGCCGGCCAACGGCACCACGACGGTCGAGAGCTGGGGTGGCGTGTTCTTCACCGGCACGGACCCGAACGTGAACGTGTTCCAGGTGAGCGCCAGCGACCTGGCCAATGCCTGGACCCTGTTCTTCAACGCTCCGGCCGGCTCGCTGGCGGTCATCAACGTGTCGGGCACCGCGGCCTCGCTGCGCGGCGGCCACTCGTTCGGCGGCGGCATCAACCAGAACGGCGTGCTGTTCAACTTCACCAACGCCACCACCTTCACGGCGGAGGGCTACGGTCTGTGGGGCACGATGCTGGCGCCGTACGCGGACGTGAGCTTCAACAACGGCAGCTTCGACGGCGGCATCTACGCCAAGTCCATGGCGGGCAACGCCGAGGGCCACATCAACCCGCTGACCGACCGCACCATCTGCGAGGAGCCGCAGAACTAATCCGGCCCCCGGGGAGGCCCGTAGCGGGGCCTCCCTCCGGTGCTCGCGGGTGCTGAAACAGCGGTAACAGAAAACGGCCGGTGCCTGGAGTCCTGGGCGCCGGCCGTTGGTTTTTGGGACCGGCTACTTCACGGTGGTCAGCTTGCCGCCCGCGTAGCGGTAGCGCTTCACCTCTTCGGTGCGCGCCTTCTCGGCGCCCGTGGCCAGCACCACCTGCGTGTCGGTGCGGCGCACCTCGAGGTCGAGCCCGTCACCCGCGGGGGTCATCTTCACCGCGCTGGCGACCTCCTGCTTGGTGTCGCCCTTCACGTGGTGCAGCTCCTCGTCCACCACCAGCAGCTCCTTCGGCGTGCCGCGCTCCACGCTGAACAGGACGCGGCGCCAGCCGCTGAGCCCCTGGCCCTTCACGGCCTCCACCACCTCCATGAGCGGCGGCGAGCCCGCCACGTCGCGCACGTTGACGGAGATCAGCGCATTGCGGCGGCGCTGATCGCGCGCCTTGGCCGCCTTGCCCGTCCCCGAGCCCAGCGCCAGGTAGCCCGCGCACGCGTCATCGGAGGAGGCGGAGTAGAGGATCACCCCCGCCTGGCCCACACCCGCCGAGGCGGGCAGGAGCATCCGCTCGGTGAAGCGCTTGCACCACTCGCGGTTGGCGGCGGGCACCTTCTGGAAGAGCAGCGCGGCGGCCTCCGCGTCCGTCATCACCTCGCCCGGGGCCACGGGCTGAAGCGGTGCCAGCAGGGTGTAGTAGGTGCTCTGCGCATGAGGCCTTACCGCGGCCACGGGGGACTTCTCTCCCTGGAAGGTCTGCTCCGGCTTCAGGTCGAACACGGTGAGGATGCGCCCCGCGGGCACCGCCACCATGTCCTCCTTCTCGGGCTTGGCCTTGCGCCACAGCTGGATGTCACGGGTGGCGCGAGCATCGAAGGGCAGCGGGGGTGTAGCGGGCTTGGACGATGCCGGCGGTGCGGCAGGCGAGCCAGCAGGCGTCTCCGCGCTCACTGGCCCTGTGCCCACCAGGGTCAAGAGGGACACGGCGCCTAGCAGCTTGCGAGAAGTGGGGGATTTCATGGGAGCGGTTCCGAGAGAGTGGATGTGGAAGCTATCGTTGGGCGCGCAAGGCCAGCAAGCCAGCCACGGGAGAGTGCAATGAAGGCGTCCGGCATCATCACGGTTCTGGGAGGCGTGGGTGCGCTCGCACTGCTGGGGGTCATGGTGGTGATGGGCGGCGATGCCTCCGAGCCGATCCGCCCTCCTGTCTCCGAAGCCCGCTTGGGCGCCTCCTCATCGCCGTCCGCCGAGGGCACCTCCCGCGGGCGCGCGGCCACGGCCTCGCAGCCCCCTGGGACCGCGCCTTCGCGCCCGGGCACGGCGCCGCAGCCCTCTTCCGGAGGCTCGCAGCCAGCTCAGCCCTCCGCGACGGGCTCGGCGGGGGCCGGTGAGGGGGCCGCTCAGGCCCAGATGGGCGCCGCCGGTGGAATGGGCTCGGCGGGCCAGGCCGGCGCCGCCGGAGCGGGCCAGGCGGGCGAAACGGGCGCGGCGGGAGCGGTGGGCGCCACGGCTCAGACGGGCGAGGTCCAGAAGGTGCTCGACCTGGCCCGGCGGGCGGAGCGGGTGGACGACCGCATCAACGCCGTGCGGTGGCTGGGGGAGAACGGAACTCCCCAGCAGTTCGACGCGCTGCAGGACATCCAGATCAACGACCCGTCCCCCGAGGTACGCGCTGCGGCCGAGGCCGCGGTGAACACGCTGCGCACGCGGCGGTCGAATGACGCCTGGCCCGGGGTGACGCCCAAGGCCGATCCCCAGGACTATATGCGCGGCGTCAACCTGACCTCCCCCTGAAGCCGCCGGCGCGCCCCTCTCCGCGCCTGGAACCCGCCCCATGCCCCCTCATCGATCTCCGACCGCTGAGCAGGAGCCTGCCTCGACCGGCCAGGTGGACGCGGAGCGTCTCGTTCTGCTGGAGCAGTTGGAGGCCAGCCGCCGAATGCTGCATGCGCTCACCCTGGTGCACTCTGAGCTGGTGAACCGGGGAGATCCCCGCGCCCTCTTCGAGCAGCTGCTGACCCTGGTGCTCGAGCTGACGCACAGCGAATACGGCTTCATTGGCGAGGTGGCCCACACTCCCGAGCACACCCCGTACCTGCGCATCCAGGCCATCATCCGCATCACCCCTTCGGGCGAGCTGCAGGCGCACCACGCGTTCAGCCCACCCGAGGCCCTGGAGCTGAGGGATCTCCAGACCCTGGCCGGCTCGGTGCTCACCTCGGGCAGGCCCGTGCTGGCCAACATGCTCACCTTGGATCAGCGTGTCGTGGGCCTACCGGCGGACCTGCCCCCCATCCACTCCTTCCTCGGGCTGCCCTTCAAGGCCTTCTCCGAGGTGGTGGGCATGCTGGGCATCGCCAACCGGCCCAACGGCTTCGCCGAGCACCAGATCGAGTTCCTGCAGCCGCTGCTCACCACGTGCAGCAATGTGCTTCACGCGCGGCGCAATGAAGAGCAGCGCCGCCAGGCCGAGCAGACCCTGCGGGCCCATCAGGAGCAGATGAAGAAGCTGGCGCTGGTGGCCTCGCGCACCAGCAACGCGGTCATCATCACCAACGCCCAGGGCGCCACCGAGTGGGTGAACGATGGCTTCACCCGCATCACCGGCTACACGCTGGAGGAGGTCCAGGGGCGCAAGCCCGGCGAGCTGTTGCAGGGGCCCGGGACGGACGCGCGGGAGGTGGACCTCATGCGCCGGGCCCTCGCCCGGGGCGAGGGCATCACCGTGGAGCTGCTCAACTACTCCAAGGAGGGCAACCCGTACTGGAACTTCATCGAGATCCAGCCGGTGCGGGACGAGGCGGGCAAGCTGGTGAACTTCGTGGCCATCGAGAGCGACATCACCGCGCGGCGGCACCTGGAGCACCAGGTGGCGCAGAGCGCGGAGCGGCTGCGGCTGGCGCTGGAGAGCGCCGAGGACGGGCTGTGGGACTGGGACCTGCGCACGGGGCGCTTCACGGTGAGCCCACGCTACCTGGGCATGCTGGGCTACGAGGTGGGAGCGCTGGAGCCCAGCTTCGACGTGTGGCGCAACCAGCTGTGCCACCCGGAGGACCTGGCCGAGGCCGAGCGGCGGCTGCGCGAGCACCAGGAAGGCCGCACCCCGATGTACGAATTCGAGCACCGGCTGCGGCACAAGAGCGGCCGGTGGGTGTGGGTGCTGTGCCGCGCCAAGGTGGTGGCCCGCAGCAAGCAGGGCCAGCCGGTGCGCATGGTGGGCACCAACGTAGACATCACCTCGCGCAAGCACGCCCAGGAGCGGCTGCAGGCCTTCATCCAGGCCATTCCGGACATGATCATCCGGGTGCGCGCGGATGGCCTCTGCCTGGACTTCAAGGCCTCGGCGAACGAGCCGCCCATGCTGCCGCCCGAGGTCTTCATCGGCAAGAACCTGTTCACCCTGCCCTTCCCCCCGCAGATGATCGATCCGTTCAAGGAGAAGCTCGCGGGGGTGCTGAGCGACGGGGCGCTGGCGGTGTACGAGTACGCCCTGGAGGTGCCGCCCGGGTACCAGCACTACGAGACGCGCATCGTCCGCAGCGACGTGGACGAGGTGGTGTGCATCGTGCGCAACATCTCCGAGCGCAAGGCGGCGGAGGAGCAGCGGCGCCGCCAGGCGGAGGAGCTGGAGCAGCGGGTGCGCGAGGTGACGCGGGAGCTGGAGTCCCGCCAGGCTCAGCTCATCCAGTCCGAGAAGCTGGCCTCGCTGGGGCAGATGGCGGCCAGCATCGCCCACGAGATCAACAACCCCGTCAGCTACGTCTCCAGCAACCTGTCCACCCTGGAGAGCTACATCTCGGTGCTGCGCCGCCTGCTGGAGCTCTACCTGCAGGTGGAGCAGGAGCTGGGCACCCCTTCCAACGAGGAGGTGGCCGTGTTGCTGGACAAGGCCCGGGAGCTGCGCGAGCACGAGCGGCTGGACGAAGTGCTGCAGGACATGGACGAGCTGATGGGGGACTCGAAGGAGGGCACCGCGCGCATCCGCGAGTTCATCCAGGGGCTGAAGACGTTCGTGCGCGAGGAGTCGGGCGAGCCGCAGCTGGCGGATCTCAACAAGGGCCTGATGATGACGCTGCGCATGCTGCGCCACGAGTTCAAGCACAAGTGCGAAGTGCACTGTGAGCTGGAGCCGCTGCCGCTGCTGCGCTGCTTCCCCACGCAGCTCAACCAGGTCTTCATGAACCTGCTGGTCAACGCGGTGCAGGCGCTGGAGCAGCGCGGCACCATCCGCGTCACCAGCGTGCGCGAGGGCGACGAGGCGGTGGTGCGCATCACCGACTCGGGCCCGGGCATGAGCCCGGAGACGCTCTCACGCATCTTCACGCCCTTCTTCACCACCAAGCCTCCGGGCCAGGGCACTGGCCTGGGGCTGACCATCTGCTACGCCATCATCAGCCGCCACAAGGGCCGCATCGAAGTGCAGAGCGAGCTGGGCAAGGGCACCACCTTCATCGTGCGGCTACCGATGGTTACCCAGTAGGCCCGGCCTCTTGCCAACCCAGCTATCCTCTCCAGGTGGTTGAAGTGAGGTGGGTTTCATGAATCGGACCATCACGCGAGTCATCGCCGTCCTGTGCGCCGTCGCGCTCGCTGGCCTGGGGGCCCTCGTCGCCTTGCGCCCGCGTGAAGCACCGTCTACCGCCGCGACGGACGGCGTGCCCGCTGTGTTCCACAAGCGCATGCGCATCGTGCTCATCCAGGAGAGCACCTCCGGCGCCCATGCCACCCAGTACCTCGAGGGCGCCCGGAGCGAGGCCGCCGCGCTGGGCTTCAGCCTGGACGCGCTGGATGCGCGCACCGACCGGCAGAAGATGGCCGAGATGCTCGAGAACGCCGTGCTCAGCCAGGCCGACGGCATTCTGATCTCCCATGGCGACCCGGCGCTGCTGCTCAAGGGCGCCCAGCGGGCCGTGGAGAAGGGCATTCCCGTGGTGGCCTTCGACTGCGAGCTGCCGCTGCCCGCCGTGAACAAGCTGGACCAGAACGACCACCAGATCGCCGAGCTGGGCCTGTCGCGCATCCTCCAGGACACGAAGGGCCAGGCGCGCCTCGTCCACATCTGGGTCCCCGGCTACGCGCCGATGGACAAGCGCATGGAGACGTATACCCGCTTCGTGGCGCGGCACCCGGGCCTGAAGGAGATCGAACGCTTCGGCAAGGTGACCAACAACACCTCGCTGCAGACCGAGGTGGCCATGAACGAACTCCTCCAGAAGCATCCCCAAGGTTCGATCGACGTCGTGTGGGCCACCTGGGACGAGTTCGCCAAGGGCGCGGGCAGTGCGATCCGGAAGGCGGGGCGAAGTGAAATCAAACTCTATGGAATCGACCTCTCCGACGAAAACCTGGCGCTGATTCAGGACCCCGCCAGCCCGTGGATCGCCACCGTGGGAGTGCCTCCGGCGGCCGTCGGCCGCGTGCAGATGCGCCTGCTGGCGTACCGGATCGCTGGGCTCCCGGTGCCCGAGCGCTACTCGCTCCAGCCGGTGCTCGTCTCGCGGGAAATGCTACCTACGGACGAGAAGGTCTCGATGGCTTCGCTCCACGAGTACGTGCCAGGGTTCGGCGACGCGACGGACTTCAACGACGCGTGGATTCAGAAGCTGAAGCAAAGAAGCCGCAGGTAACGGAGCCCGGCACGAGGTGCCTCAGCGTGCAAGCGTCCATCAAGTTCAAGCTGAACGTGCTGCTGCTCACCCTGGTGACGGTGATGAGCGTGGCCGCCCTCGTCGTGCACCACTTCACGACGAGGAGCATCGACTCGTACGAGCGCATCCTGGAAAACCTGCTGAGCGTGAGCCGCATCCCCGGGCTCGTGCTCGAGGTCAGCCGGGATCTGGGGACGTACCAGCGCACCGCGGCGCCAGAGCTGCGGGCCACCATCGAGCGCCGAGTGGCGGAGCTGACCCAGCTCAGCCGCGAGGTGCAGGACAAGACGCCGCCAGAGCACGCGGACAGCACGAGCACCATCGACGGGGTACGCGGGATGGTCAGCAGCCTGCAGGAGAACGTCGCCATCGCGCTCGAGCAGATCGACTCTCAGCAGCGGACCGCGAAGCTGGTGGAGAGCGTGGAGACCATCGACAAAATCGTCGGCTTCTCGCGCGAGAACGTGGACACGTACGTGGCCCAGGAAATGCGGAACATGGTGCCCCTGCGCGAGC
>DASVVJ010000063.1:0-1966 GCA_036389955.1 Myxococcaceae bacterium | reverse complement strand
GACTCATACAGCTTCACCGACGCGTGGTACTGCAGCTTGCGATCCTTGAAGATCAGCTCCCGCGCGCCCGCGCCCACGCCGCTGAGCGTGCCCTTGCGCTCCATGGCCACGATGGGCCGATCCGGCCCGCCCAGCTGCTTCCAGTTGGTGAGCTTCCCCAGGAAGATGCCCTTCACCTGGTCCAGGGTGATCTCATTGACGGGGTTGGAGGGATGGACCGCCACCACGAGCGCGTCCCAGGCCACCGGGATGAGCCTGACCCCCTGCTCCTCGGGCACGTTCTCCGCGTGCCGGCACGTGCCACCGATGTCCGCCTTCTTGGCCACCACCTCACGGATGCCTCGGGTGGCCCCACCGTCCACCAGGTTGATCTTCACGCCCGTTTTCTTCTCGTAGGCGGCGGCCACGGTGTCCATGAAGCTCAGCTTCGAGATGTCGCAGCCGACCCAATGCAGTTGCTTGTCGCCAGCGTCCGCGGGCGCGGCGGCAATCAACAACGTGGTGAAGAGTGGGAGCAGACCCATGAGAAACCTCGGGCGGTGGGGGGCATGGATTGTGGGGGGGGACTGGAAGACAATGCAATCACTCCACCCATCCGTGAGCACTCAGGTGACCTGATACGTCCTGAGGCGGCTCATGGCCTGACGAGGTGGACTCTTCCCCCGCAGTCACTCGCAAGCCAGGAGGCATGATGTCCGGTAGCAAGGTCCGTGATCCGAAGAAGTCCCCCCCGTCTTCCAGCGGGCCCACTCCGCGCCCCCAGGTGGAGCTGAGCCGTCGCGGCTTCCTGGGCTCGGCCGGTAGCGCGTTAGCACTGGGAGCGGGCCTGACCGCGGCGCTTCCGGGCTGTGGAGAGGACGAGACGGCGGTTCCCGTACCGAATGAGCAGCCGCGCGTCGCCGAGGCCCGCGAGGTGCGCTTCGAGGCCGCCCGCTATCAGGCCGGCCGCCCGGTGCCCACCCACATGTCCAACGGGGATGAGGAGCGCTACCCGGACCACACCGCCAACTTCACCAAGGCGCTGCCTCATGACTCCAAGGGGCACGTCGTGGCCGGGGCCTACGAGGCCCTGCTCAAGGCGATGGAGACCGGGGCCCCCGAGGACTTCGAGGCCATTCCGCTCGGAGGCACCCGCAAGCTGGTGAATCCCCAGGCCGCCTTCGCCTTCGATCTGATCGGCGCGGACAGCCACCACCTGACCATGCCGCCCGCGCCGGCCATGGCCAGCGCGGAGATCGCCGGCGAGATGGCGGAGCTCTACTGGCACGCCCTCACGCGCGACGTCGGCTTCGACGCGTACGCCACCGATCCATTGATTCAGCAGGCGGCCGCCAACCTCTCGGGCCTCTCGGACTTCCGGGGCCCGAAGGAGAACGGCCAGGTGACGGTGGGCACCCTCTTCCGCGGCACCACGCCGGGGGAGCTGGTGGGCCCGTACATCTCCCAGTTCCTGCTCAAGGACGTGCCCTACGGCGCCCAGGTCATCCAGCAGCGGAACCGCGTCCCGGTGGCCGGGGACGACTACATGACGAAGTATGACGAGTGGCTCGCCATCCAGAACGGCGCCGCCCCCGCCAGCGCCCGCAACCGCTATGACGCCCAGCGCCGCTACATCCGCAACGGGCGGGACCTGGGCGAGTTCATCCACATCGATGTCTCCTTCCAGGCCTACCTCAATGCGCTGCTGATCCTGCTGGGCAACCGGTCCCCGTTCGACAAGGCCAACCCGTACCTGAGCGCGACGAAGACGCAGGGCAACGTCACCTTCAATGACGCGTACATCGGGCCGCTGGTGTGCTCGGTGGGCAACCGCGCGCAGAAGGCCGTGTACTACCAGAAGTGGTCCGTGCACCGCCGGCTGCGCCCCGAGGAGTACGCGGGCCACGCGCACAACATGCGCACCGGCGTCGCCGACTACCCGCTGCACGGCGACATCATGAACAACGAGGTGCTCACCGCGGTGTTC
>DASVVJ010000062.1:0-12438 GCA_036389955.1 Myxococcaceae bacterium | reverse complement strand
GAATCGCCCAGCTACCACGGCTACGACGTCGTCAATTACGAGAAGGTGGACGCGGAGTACGGCACCGAGGAGGACTTCGACCGGCTGTTGCGTGAGGCCCACAAGCGGGGCATCCGCATCGTGGTGGACTTCGTCATCAACCACACCGGGGCGGGGC
This sequence comes from Myxococcaceae bacterium, assembly GCA_036389955.1. Lineage (GTDB taxonomy): Bacteria > Myxococcota > Myxococcia > Myxococcales > Myxococcaceae > DATHBR01. The sequence goes on along the minus strand of DASVVJ010000062.1, from coordinate 12,281 downwards.
ACCCCTGGTTCGTGGAGTCCGCCTCGTCGCCCGATTCTCCGCGGCGCAACTGGTACGTGTGGCGCAAGGACAACCCGGGCTGGACGCAGCCCTGGGGCAAGGGGCCCACCTGGCACGCCAAGGGAGATGCCTACTACTACGGCATCTTCTGGAGCGGCATGCCGGACCTCAACCACACCAACCCCGAGGTTCGCGCGGAGATGAAGCGGCTGGCCTCGCTGTGGCTGGCGCGCGGGGTGGACGGGTTCCGGCTGGATGCGGCCCGGCACATCTCCGCCCGGGGGCCGGGGGATGGGCAGAACGACACGCCGGAGACGCATGAGTTCTGGAGGGACTTCTCCGCGCACGTGCGCAGCGTGCGCCCCGATGCGCTGCTGGTGGGCGAGGTGTGGAGCGACCTGGACGACATCGCTCCGTACTACGGCTCGACGTCGAAGCTGCCGGGCGGCGATGAGCTGCCCATGCTCTTCAACTTCCCGGTGGGCGAGTCCTCGGTCCGGGCGATCGCGGGAGGCGACGCGGCGCGCCTGTCCACCACGCTCACGGCGGTGAGCAAGGCGTACCCGAAGGGTGTGCTGGATGCGCCCTTCCTGGCCAACCACGATCAGGTCCGCGTCGCCACCGAGTTCGAGGGCCACGAGCAGAAGCTGCGCGCGGCTCCGGCGCTGCTGCTGACGCTGCCGGGCACGCCCTTCCTTTATTACGGAGAGGAGATTGGCCTGCCCAACGGCCCCAAGGACGAGGGAGATCCCGCCAAGCGCCGGCCGCTGCCGTGGGATGGCTCGGACAAGGGCGGCTTCACCACCGGCACACCGTGGAAGCCCTTCGTGGAGGGCTGGCAGCAGCGCAACGTGGCCGCGCAGCTCGGGGACACCGGCTCGTTGCTGCACCGCTACCGGTTGCTCATCCACGTGCGCCGCGCCTCGCCCGCGCTGCGCCTGGGCTCGCTGCGCCTGCTGCCTCATGACGACAAGGCGCCCTCGGTGGTGGCCTTCCTCCGGGAGGCGGGAGGCGAGCGCGTGCTCGTGGTGCACAACGTGGGCGGCTCGGCTGCCACGGTGAGCCACGCGCTGCCCGCCACGCCGGGAGAGGCGCTGTTCTCCGATCCCGAGGTGACTGTGGCCGCCGAGCCGGGCAAGCGCGGCACCTGGAAGCTGTCGGTCCCCGCTTACTCCAGCGCCGTCTGGCGCCTGCGTTAGGAGCCACGCACCATGAGGAGAGCCATCATCACAGGAGCCAGCGGCACGGTGGGCTCGCGCCTGAGTGAGCACTTGAAGGGGCAGGGCTTCGAGGTCATCCCCTGGGATCGCCAGCGGGTGCCGGTGGATGACTACGGGGCCATGGAGCGGTTCGTCCGGGAGGTGGCGCCCGAGGTGCTGTTCCACTTGGCCACGGCCTCCCGGCCCACGGGTCGGCCGGGCGAGTCTTGGCTGATCAACTACGAGTGGACGAGCGAGCTGGCATGGATCACCCGGACACTCGGCGTGCGCTACGTGTTCTCCAGCACCACACTGGTGTTCACGAACGACGCCAAGGGCCCCTTCACGGCGGACTCGCAGCCGGATGCCACGGAGGGCTACGGGTACGAGAAGCGGCGGGCGGAGGAGCGCGTCTTCTTCCAGAACCCTGACGCCCGGGTGGTGCGGCTGGGGTGGCAGATCGGCGACCAGCCCACGGGTAACAACATGCTGGCCTTCCTGGAGGGGAAGATGCGCGAGGAGGGCCGGGTGGAGGCCAGCACCCGGTGGTACCCCGCCTGCTCCATGCTGGAGGACACGGTGCGCGAGCTGCACCGGCTCGCGTGGGCTGAGCCGGGGCTCTACATGCTCGATGCGAACGAGCGGTGGACCTTCTACGAGATCGCCTCCGCGCTGAACGGGCTTCACGGCAACCGGTGGCGGGTGGAGCCCACCGGGAACTTCGTCTTCGACCAGCGCATGCGCGATGCGCGGACGAAGCTGCCCTCGCTGAAGGAGCGGCTGCCGGCGCTGCCTTGAATGCTAAAGCACGCTCACTTCGCACATCGCTTCAGCAACCACTGACAACGACGGTTCCTCCCGCCATCCGCTGCCAATCGCGCGCCGTCTCTCGAGACGGCAACCAGCTCGCGCTTGAACGATTGGAATCGAAGCACCCGTGCGTTGAAATCGCGCCGGTGGACCGGTTGCCGAGCCAGCCAGCCGTTTCCGTCATGGGACGGAGCGGCCCACCCGGAGTCGCCGGCAGGCGTGCCGTCAGAACCGTGTCGATCCAGTCGAACATCAGATCGAAGTCGAGAATGGGTCCATGATGGAAGGGGTCGATCGAAACCGCCCAGGGCGCCCCGGCGGCTCGGCCGGCTTCGAAAACGGCCGTGATGTTCTCTCTGCGATACGGCTCATCCAACTCGCCGATCAGGAAGTGTCCCGGAACGTCGCCCGCTGCCAAGGCCGGGCCGGTGTTGTGGCAGGCGCCCTTCATGGTCAGGAACCCGGCCACCCGGGCGCCGTGAACGCGGCTGAACCCGTACGCGGTGCATCCCCCCATTGAGTGCCCGACGAAAAAGATGGGAATGTTTGCGAGCTCGGGATGCTGGCTTTGCGTACCGAACTCGGAGAGCGCCTGAAGCAGCGTTTCGTAGCTTGCAGCGTCGTCGACCAGGGTCGTCGTTCCAATGAGCGCCACGTTTCCGCCGGCAAGCTCGAGTGCGCGCTTCCTGACCTCCGTTCGCTCGCCCTGAGGACACCAGATACTGCATGCACCGTCCGAGGTGCCACGCACCAGCGCACGCGAGTCGAGAGGATTACCGGTGGCAGGGTCTCTCAGGCCGGGCAGGAAAACGATCGCTGCCTTGTATTCGGCTATCCCCAGGGGCAGGTACGCGACAGCGTTCTGGTGCGTGAAGAGCGTTTGAAGTCCCAACACGACGTCATGGACGTTGGCCCCCTCGTTCAGGCTGACGCTCTCCGAGCGCGGATCGAAGCCCGGGGCGCTCGTGGTGATCATCGCGCTACCGACCGGCAGGTTCTGAAGCTCGTATCGTCCGTCCGCGCCGGTCGTCGCGGTGGCGCTGCCGATGCTCACCGATGCGCCTTCAATGACAGCTCCGGTGACGGCTCTGACGACGCCGGACAACGTCGCCTTCGGGGTCGGCGTCAACACGACGTCGTGGGTGTTGGTCCCCTCGATCAGACCGACGCTCTCCGAGTGCGGATCGAAGCCCGGGGCGCTCGTGGTGATCGTCGCTCTACCGACTGTCAGGTTCTGAAGCTCGAATCGCCCGTCCGCGCCGGTCGTCGCGGTGAGGCTCCTGACGCTCACCGATGCGCCCTCGATGACCACTCCGGCGGTGTCTCTGACGACGCCGGACACGGTCGCCTTTGGGGTTTGGCCGTCAGGGTTACCCCCGTCGCACGCGGCCAATGAAATCGATACGACCAGAGCTATTGCGACCGCAGGGATCGATATTGAGACGCTCATCACTTTTCGCTCTATTCAGGTAGGGCGGCCCGTTCATACTTCATGGGGCTCAGGTAGCCCAGGCTCGAGTGCCGCCGGCGTCGGTTGTAGAAGACCTTGATGTACTCGAAGAGCGTCGAGCGGGCTTGGTGCCAGGTGGTGAAGTCTGAGCCCCTGGGGCGGCGTTCGCCCCTCCAGGGCCATCTCCAGCGCTCCGAGCACCAGCTTCGTGTCGATGCGCTCGCTCATGGACCAGCCCACCACTCTGCGCGAGAACAAGTCGAGCACCACAGCCAGGTACAACCAGCCTTCGCCTGTCCACAGGTAGGCAGGTGCGCAACATCAAGGGCAAGGCGGTGGTGGACTTCAAGGGCATCCCGCTGGAGCAGGTGAACCGGCTCATCAAGGTGCTCAACGGCGAGCTGCCCCCGGTGCCCCAGGTGCCCCAGGTGCCGCTGCTGGAGCAGCTGGTGCCCCAGGCGTGAGCGCTCAGCGTGCCTTCGCCGGGCTCGAGGTGGGCTGTGGCTTCCTGGGTGGTGCGAGCGCAGGGGCAAAGCACTTGCCCTGCAAGAGCACGTAGCCGCTGTTCGCACAGGCCTGGGCGCCTACCACGGGGCTCACATCGAGCCAGCAGCCACCATTGATGGGCACCTGCTGGCGATCTGGACACTGGCCTTTCTTGTCGGGCCGGAGCTGCTCTGGGCGCGGCTCCTGGGCCAGGGGCTTCTTCTCCGTGTCAGGCGGAGTGGACGCCCGAGGCTTGGCGGGCGAGGTGTCTCCCACGGCCGCCGTACCCGCGTCTGGGACATGCGAGCTGGGGCTGGGCGGTACGAGCACCGGCTTGGCGTGCCACAGGAGCGCCGCGCACGCTCCCGCGGCCGCCAGGGCCAGCCAGGGCTTCCAGGCCCGTGCACGCGCAGGAGGCTTGGAACGCTCGGGGCGCTCCGCTCCACCGGCCCTGGCCTCCAGCGCCTCGGCCACCTGCGCCGCCGTGCCTCGCGCCTCCGGAGCTTCCGACAGCAGCCGGGCAATCACCTCCCGCAGCGGCGGCTCGACCTGGGGGTTGCTCTCCAGCAGCGGCCTGACGTCAGGGTTCGTCATCCGCCAGGTGCCTTGCTCATCCCTCCGCGCCACCCAGGGCGGAGGGTACTGGCCCATCACCAGGCGATAGGCCGTCACTCCCAGCGCGTACAGGTCATCCGCCGGCGAGGGCGGGTAATAGCTGTCGGGCTGGTGCAGAGAGCGGAGGTGGAACAGCCCCGCCTGAGGGGAGAGATAGTCCAGCGTGACAGGCGGCAGCGATTGCCACGTCAGCCGCTCTGCCCCTGAAAAGTGGCAGGAGCCAAAGTCGACGAGCACCGGCAACCTGTCCGGCAGCCGGACCAGGATGTTGTCGCCCTTCACGTCCCGGTGCACCGCACCAGCGGCATGCACCGCCTCCAGTGCCCGGGCCACCTGAGCCAGCACCCGGCACAGCTGCTCTCCCGTGGGAGCGTGCTGCTCGGCCCAGGCATACAGCCCAACGCCCTTCACCCATTCCATGACGAAAAAGGGGTACTCGCCGCCGGCGGGCGGCTGCGGCCCGCCCCGGTCCAGCAGGCGCGGAATACTCGGGTGACTCAGCCGCGACAGCAGCTCCACCTCGCGCTTCATGCGCCAATTCCACGCGGACAGTGACACCTTGAGTGCCCCCGGCTCCGAGCGCCGCCACCCCGCCCGCTCGGCCTGGTAGACGGCTCCGTAGGAGCCCTGGCCCTGCCAGGCCTTCACTCGCCACCTTCCGACTCGGGTACCTGGGGCCAGTGGGTGCAAGGGCGCCTCGGAGGCTCGAGCCTTCGCTCAGCCTGGTGTGAAGGGGGAACGAACCTGTCTCTCATGTGCGAAGTCCCTGCCGGAAGCACTTCTCCGGCACGGGCCTCGTTTTCTGCTTCTGAACTACCAGGGGCAGTTGACGACCTGCACGGTGCGCGTCACGGGTGTGGCGCTGTTTCCGCCAGCGGCTGTCACGTACGCCGGGACCTGCTGGGCTGGGCCGGGGGCAACGGGTACAGCGATGGCCGGGGGCTGGCGATCCTCGGCATGGAGTCGCTGGTGGAGCAGGCCAAGTGCACCGGTAACTGGTGGTGCACCCAGGAGTACTGGCACGGCACCGCCATTCACGAGCTGGGGCACGGCTTCACGCTGCCGCACGACTCGGACACCACCTCCATCATGAACTTCCATGGGGAGTACAAGAGCAAGCGCTTCGTGCCGGGCCACGCCACCACGGTGGAGGCCAGCCCCGCCACCGAGGCGAAGCAGGCCAACTGGTCCTACTGCAGCATCGACTACCAGTGCGCCACCAAGCGCTGTGGCGGCAACTGGAGCGGTGACCGGCTCTGGTGCCTGCCGTCGGCGCAGTACCCGAAGGAGGCTCAGCTGATTCCGAACGGCAACACCTGCCACTTGCCGTCTCAGTGCGCCTCGGGCCGGTGCGAGCTGGACGGCAATGGCGTGAAGGTGTGCGCGTCCTCGGCGCTGCCCGCCTACGTCGAGCGGTTCTTCCCGGACGTGCCCTGAAGCGGTCACGCGAAGTGCCCTGATTTCTGCGCTCAGGCTGGAGCGCGTTGGGCCGAGAAGGCTCAGCGCGCCTCCGGCGGGCTCGCGGTGGGCTGCGGCTTCGTGGGCGGCGCAAGAGCAGGGCTAAAGCACTTGCCCTGGAAGAGCACGCCGCCGTTCCCCACGCATTCCTCAGCGGGCAGCGAGGAGTTGGGCAACCAGCAACCTCCATTGATGGACACCTGCCTGCGGCCCGGACACTGGCCTCTCTTGTCGGGCCAGGCCTGTCCTGGGCGCGGCTTGGGAAGAGGCTCCTGGGTAACGGGCTTCTTCTCAGCAGAAGGCGGAGCTGTGGCTCAAGTACCTCACCGCCACGGCTGGCACGATCGCCAAGCACCCACCGAAGGCGGGTAAGGCGATCGTCACCATCAATGCCACGGCCAAGGCGAAGGACTTCACGGTCAAGGTCGGCAAGGACGGTTCGACCTTCGAGGTCACCGGGCCGCTCGACAAGGAAGTCGCGGGCTGGTCCGACAAGCTCGACAAGCACGTGATGCGCGTCGTGAAGCAGTAGCTCAGCGGGTTAAGTCAGGTCTACTGCCTACCCTTGATAAAGGTGCCGTGAAATTCGAGGGGAATGTGATGGGGCAAGTGCGCGCGACCCAGTTCCCTGAAGCTGGCGGCATCCAACGCTAGCAAAAAAGAACGGCCTTTGGCTGTGTCTAACACCACCGAGAGGATGACCCCGTCGTCCTCTCGGGTTGCGCCGGGAGCCGCCACGAAAATGGGCTCATTGGGGTAGGTGTTCGGCTCAAACCAGATCCGAGCCGTGCGCTCTTCGACATCGATTTTAACCAACTGCCCGGCCAGGTTATGCCATTGGGTATTGTGGCTCACGCCATAGGCATAGCGGTAGGGTCGTCCACTCCTTGCTTCGGCGTTGACTGTGACCATCTCCACCCGATGTTCGGACATCAACTCGTACTGGAGAAAGCCGCGTCTACGGGTCGCCAGCGGCAAACAATAGCGGCGATACTCCGAGAGCGGATGGTCTTCGCCGCGAGTGGCCGCCCGCAGCGGCTTCAAGTAGGATTTTCTCAGTAATTCCGGCTCATCCGTGGCGGCAATGTCTACCACGATCTTGCCATCCTGCTCATAGGCGTTGATGTGATGGAAGGCAAAGAAGGCTTCGCTCTGGTATTTTGCCAGGGCCTCTCCAGTGCGCTTGTTGATCACCAGGAAGTGAGTACCTCGCTCCGGCTTCCATTCCAGGCAATCCTTGGGAGCTTTGCCACTGAGCATGGCGCTCATCGGGTTGAAGACCAGAGGAAACTCGGTCAAGACAATGTAGTTCTCGGTGATGGCGAAGCTGTGCATATAAGACGGCTCCCTGACCGGAAGCGTCGCCACCAGCTCGCGGCGGGTGCTGTTTTCGTGGACTTTGTAGATGTTGTAGCTGTGCTTGAGGCCAAAGCGCACCAGGAAATTGTAGTAGTGGCCAGTCTTGGCATCGTACTGCGGGTGTCCACAGGACAAATGCCCAAAGAGATTGTCCTCGTAATGAAGTGCGCCTTCAGTCTCCAGGCTGTCGCCGTCAAAGAGGGTTGGCACGGGCTGTTCGGTTAACGCCATGACCTTGCCGGCCAATTGCACGATGTTGACGTTGGTGTTGAAGGTTTGGTTAGTTTTGCGGCCCAGCATGTCCAGGGTGGCATTGAAGGCCCGGCTGGCCAGAGTGGTAGGCTGGACCATCTCGAAGCCTGAACTCATTCGGCCGGTTTCCAGCATCTGTTTGTAAGGGGTGGTTTGTAAAAAGCGATTGCGGTAGGAAACCTTGCCGTGGCTGAACTCGTAGCGATGCACCATGGCCAGGCCATCGAACCAGTGATTGTAGCTGGCTCTCTCGCTCTCGAATTTTGCCGGACCATTGCGGTACAGCTTGCCGGTGAGCCAGCCCGGTATACGGCCTTCTATCGGCAAGCTGGCGACGTCGGTTTCCTCGTTGAGGCTGGTAAAGGCCAGGGCAATGCCTGGGGTGCCTTCTTCATTCTCGAGGATGACGGCTTCTGTGGCGGCCATGAGTTTCCTTGCGGTGGACGCAGGGCCTGAGGGCGCCAGGAGCCCTCTGTCCACAGAAGGGCTGAGGGGCGAGCCGCGATTTGTGACGTCAGGGCCCCATTCGCCCGGGACGTTTTGCTATGGCTGCTCGTGGAGGAGCTCATGGAGACACGAGTCAGCGACGCGGAGCAGCAGGCCCAGGCGCTCCTGCAGCAGGCGGGCACGCTCCTCCAGCAGAAGCGCTACGAGGAGGCGCGCTCGCTGCTGGAGGAGCTGGTGCGCCGCTACGGCGAGACGCCCGAGCAGTCCCTGCGGCTCATCGTGGCCAGCGCCCTCTTGGAGCTGGCGGACCTGCTCTGGCGATGGCAGCTCCCCGAGCAGGCGCTCGCTCGCTTCGAGGAGGTGCTGGGCCACTCGTACGAGTCGTTCTCGGACCGCGGCCCCTGGCTCGCCGATTACCTGACCTAAGAGCAGGTGGTGCTGAGTCCGCAGCAGGGATTGTCAAAACCCCAGGAGCCCGCCTTGCCCTGAGGAGACAGCGGGTGGGGTTGGCGTGTGCCCCACGTCGGCTGCACGGCCTCTCAACCCGGCGGCTCCCGCCGGGCCAATTCCCTCTGGGGGCTGCCATGACGCCGCCACCCAACGTTGACGACGTTCAGAGATTCGTAGCCGGAACGCTCACTTTGAGCAGATTGCGGCGGTAGTCGAGAAAGCGTGCGATCTGGTCTGCATCATTGAAGTACCAGCGCGCTTCGTAGAACTCACCCATGCTGCGTGTCACCCCAATGACGTTGCCATCATCGACAACGGTCCAGTCCCGCCCCAGGTCAGCGGGAAACAAAAACACCCGGTCCTCTTCGTCAAAGTACACGCGAACTTCGATGCCCGCGTCAGCGTGCGCTTGAAAGACGCTCCTATCCTCGGCGGTCACATCGCTGCGCCGGTCGAAGATGAAGACACGTGTGGACTTGGCTTTCTTATTCTCCCGCTGCGCTTCAATGAGTTGGTGCCCCACGGGACTCTGCCACATCGATCGGTACTCAGGAACGCTCGTTGAAAAGATCGAACTCGTGGCGGCACGATAGACTTCAAGCAGTAGCCGTGAGTAGTTGTTGCGGACGACGACGGTGCCGCGCGCCCATTCGGAACTCAACGCACGCCACTCGTTGCACTTGAATGCGATTTCTTCCTGAAACGGCTCGTAGGCCACCTTCATGGCACGCTCGAGATTCGTGCTGATGGCCAGCAGTGTTTGAACCAGCGGGTGCTCGTTGGTGGCGACGCGGTGCTGATTGCCCAGTGACCGGATTCTCGTGAGAAAGTCGGTGCATGCCGGGCCTACGCCTGCGCGCAGGTTCTTGTCTGCGGGAACACGATAGGTTGCAAGCGTTACTCCCGCGAGATCGCTGGGTATCTTAGGACGGTTATCGCTGTCAAAAAGGACGAAGGTGCGCTGGCGCCCAAGCCGGCCAAGGAACATGCCGAGCTCGAGCAGTACGTTGTCTCTAGGAGCCTGGCTTGCCTGCCCACGCACTTCGATGAGGTCGTCCGCGGTGAGCACCAGAATGGCAAAGTCATATTTGTCCAGGGCCAGAACCAGGTTCTCGAGATTCCCTTGATTCAGGCCAAACACCCCCTGGTGCCATACGGCTACATCGGCCTCGGAATGGAGTTCCTGCTGGACGGCCCTGGCCACGTCGAGTCCCTCGCTCGAAGATCCAATGAATACTGATGGTCGCATGTGTTTGCCCCCAAGGATCCACGAGCCTACCATGGTGAAGATGATGGGGCTCATTCTTCCTCGACCTGAGAACGCTGGGGAGCCGTCATGAACCGGGTGATTGTGCTAGCAGGCCGGAGAATCGACCCTCCTGGGGTGGGACAGCCCCGCTTTCCCCTGTAGCGGGTGGGCGTGGTGGAGCAGCGGCTCTTGCGCCTCTTTCAGGAGGTAGAGGCCTCGGCGCTGGTGTGCTCGGCCTCCTGTGGCGCGGACCTGATCGCCTTGCGGGTGGCCTCGGCGCTGAAGCTGCGCAGGCGGATCGTCCTTCCGTTCGCACCAGAGCAGTTCCGGGAGACCTCGGTAACGGATCGTCCAGACGAGCAATGGGGAGGGATGTTCGATCAAGCCATCTCGGAAGCCAAAGCCGAAGGCGAGCTGGTGGTTCTAACGGGTGCAGGTGATCATGCTCAGGCCTACGCGGCGGCCAACGAAGCCCTCATCCAGGAAGCACGGACACTCGCCTCCACACTGCAGCGGACCACGCCGCGGGCCTCGCTGTTCACGAAGTCCTGACCTTCTAACTCGCCTTCAGCAAGAGGAACCATGAGCCGATGGGGGCATTTGGAGCAGCGCTACTCGAGCACTCAGCCACGCAAGATGCTGGCTTTGGATGGAGGGGGCGTATAGGCAGGATAGAAGCCATGTGGAGCGCGGACACGCCCAGAGCCAGCGCTGCCGCCGAGGGAGCACCGATGCTCTACGGCATAGAGATGCCTGCCTCAGCCATGCCTCCATGTGCGCTCGCTCCCTGGAGGACGTGACACAGGAGGCCGGGTAGGCGGGCCTTGTGGCGGGGCTGTCCCGCCAGCAGAAGGCGTGCCTCGCACTGCAGTTGCAGGTGCTCTGCCTCGTCACGGTGCGCAGTGAACTCCCAAGGGCTCAGCGCGAGGCATTGAATGGCCTCGTAGACGTCACCTCGCGCGCCGAGACAGAAGCGTGTATGGGGGTGGCATATGGCAAAGGTGCGATGAAGAAGGCGTTTGAAGACATCGGAGAGAAATGGGCGTTTGGGCCCGACACACAGAGGTGGTGGAAGCCCCAATGAAAGAAAAAGTCGCCCTGGAGGACGTGAGCCTGGTGGCCGTGTGGACCTGGTGGTGGCTCAGGTCGCGGGAGCCGGGCACCCCAATCGAGATTCCGCCCATGCCGCCGCTGGCGGAGTGGCCGAAGGAGCTCCTCGAGAGGGTCAAGCGCCGCACTGGCGTGGACCTCGCGAAGAAGTAGTCCTCCCGTCAGCTCCCCTCCTACGGGAAGGCGCGGCAGGCCATGGCGGCCAGGTGGTCAGCGCCATGCGGGTGTTCACCCTGTCTGTGGCAGAGCAGGCGTAGGCGCCCAGCAGGTAACCGCGCCGGATCATCCCCCAGCACGCAAACCACCCTGTTTGAGAGTCCCCTCTTCCGTAGGCACCCATGGAACTCCCCCAGGCCCGCTCTCAAAATGCTGTGCCTGGAAGTCCTACGGGACCTGCGCTCGACCGAGTGAGATCGCTCTCGCCAGAAGCTCCGAGCGGCGGGGTCGATTCCCGCCGCCTCCTCACAGCGCAACCCGCTGCTTCCAGGCTCAGAGGTTGGGCCCCTCGACCTTGATGCTGCCCGTCTGGTCGTTGAAGTTGAGGTCGCCCAGCCAGTTCGTGTCCGCGGTGATGACACGCGTGTCACCGAAGAAATCATTGCCCGAGTAGAGCGTGACCGTCCAACCCGGGGCCACTCGGAGCGAGGAGAGCTTCTGGGCCATGTAGCCCAGTTGCGGCGCGCTGTAGAAGCCCGCCTGGATGCCCTGGACGCTCCCCGCGTAGTAGGCATCCGAGTAGAGGGTGACCGGTCCCTCGACCTTGATGCTCGAGGTCTGGTCATTGAAGTAGGCGGGCGCCGGCGTGGCCCAGAGATCCCTGTCCGACGTGACGACGTACGAGGTGCCCGTGAAGCCCGGCGCCGAGTAGAGCGTCACCTTCCAGCCCGGAGCGACGCGCAGCGAGGTGAGGGTGTTGTCTCCAATGGTGAGCTGGGGCGCGTCATACGTGCCGATGTCCAGGTACTGGACCTCGCCGCGGTAGCCGTCGTTGCGGTAGATGGTGACCGACCGCTCGACGTTGATGCTCATGGTCTTGTTGTCGAAGCCGGACGTGCTCAGATCCGTGTCGTGGCGCACCACCTGCGAGGTGCCGGTGAAGTTGTCAGCGGAGTAGAGCGTCACCCGCCAGCCCACGGGCACGAGGACCGAGCTGATGGTATTGACTCCCACCGAGGTGAGCTGGCTGGCGGTGTACCGGCCTGGCAGCAGGTACTGGTAGGGCCCGCCGGTGAACGCGTCTGCGTAAACCACCGCGTAGTCCCGGTCCGTCACGCCGTACTGCGAGACACTCTGGAGATGGTCGGAGACGGAGGCTTCGTCCTGAGGGCCGCAGCCCGTGGCGGCCAGGGCCAGGCCCAGCATGAGCGTGCCCATCATGGGGCGGCGAGAGGCGGTG
>DASVVJ010000061.1:0-7371 GCA_036389955.1 Myxococcaceae bacterium | reverse complement strand
GCGCGTGGACCGGCTTTCCCCAGGCACGCCGATGTGCTCACCCACCTCGCCCAGCGCCGGCTGGCCCAGCATCGCGCCAGGGCTGGCCGGAGGAGACAGAACGTGGGAGGGGCAGGCATGGGAGAGGTGCCGGGGCGTGCTCGCTGAAGTTGTCCGCACAAGCATACAGGTTCGTGCAGAGCGCGCGGCCGGGGCCTCCTGCGCACCAGTCAGTGAGCCGCAGAGTTCCCGTGGGCCCTGGGCGAGCGAGACGCCAGGGCTGAGCGAGAGATGCCGGAGGCGTACACTGGGGGCGCATGAGGAAACCAGGGCCACGAAAAAGCCCCGCAGCCCACTAAAGATTGCTGAGTTGCTGAATGGGGAGGCGGCGGGAATCGAACCCGCCGCCTGGCATCAGGGGGTAGGGAAGGGGTTGCGCTCCTTGAACTGCTTCTGGTGCCAGTACGGGTAGGCGGCCGGCACGGCGCTGGCGGCGTCGAGCTTCGCCACCTGCTCCGGCGTCAGGTTCCAGCCGATGGCACCCAGGTTCTGGCGCAGCTGCGCTTCGTCCCGCGCGCCGATGATGACATTGGCCACGGTGGGTCGCTGCAGCAGCCAGTTGAGGGCAATCTGCGGCACCGTCTTCCCCGTCTCCTGGGCCACCGCGTCCAGCGCATCCACCACGCGGAAGAGGTGCTCGTCGGGGACCTGAGGGCCGCCCTGGGCCGTGACGGCGTTGCGCAGGCGGGTGCCCTCCGGCAACGGCTGGCCGCGGCGGATTTTCCCCGTCAGCCGGCCCCAGCCCAGCGGGCTCCACACCACCGCGCTCACCTTCTGGTCCAGCCCCAGCGGCATCAGCTCCCACTCGTAGTCCCGGCCGATGAGCGAGTAGTACGCCTGGTGGGCCACGTAGCGCGCCAGGTTGTGGCGCTCCGACACGGCCAGCGACTTCATCAGGTGCCAGCCCGAGAAGTTCGAGCAGCCGATGTACCGGATCTTCCCCGCGCGCACGAGGTCATCCAGCGCGTTCAACGTCTCCTCCACCGGCGTGACCGCGTCGAAGCCGTGGAGCTGGAACAGGTCGATGTAGTCGGTGCCGAGGCGGCGCAGGCTCCCCTCGACCGACTTCAGCAGGTGGTGGCGCGACGAGCCGACGTCATTGGGCCCCTGGCCCGCGCGGAAGGTCGCCTTGGTGGAGATGATGACCTGATCCCGGCGGCCCTGGATGGCCTTGCCCAGCAGCTGCTCGGCCAGTCCATCCGAGTACACGTCCGCCGAGTCGAACATGTTCAGCCCCGCCTCCAGGCAGATGCTGACCAGGCGCGTGGCCTCGTCCGCTCCGCTGGTGCCGAAGCCCCGGAAGAACTCGTTGCTGCCGCCGAACGTGCCGGTGCCAAGACTGAGCACGGGAACCTTGAAACCCGAACCACCGAGCTGCCTGAACTCCATGTCGTGAACTCCTCTTCTTCCTACGTCTGAACTTCAATCGCCAGACCCGCCGTCCGCGCGTCTTCGGGCGGCTTCCATCATGGCTGACATGCAAGGCGGCCTGCGCCGGCTTCAGCGCCTCCACAGGCGATAGACTCCAGCTGATTCGATCCTGATGGGGTTCGCGCGGATGGCCCAGTGAGGGAAGGGCTGACCTTGTTCCCTGGCCGGCTGGCCTCCGCGCATCGTGGGCGATCTCCGCCTGTCCCACGACCACACCCTGTCGCGAAGACGAGCGGCACGCCCTGCTTCTGAAGCGCCGAAGCAAGCGGTAACGCCGTCTCACCTCGAAGGTCGACGTCCAGCACGGCGCAGTCGAGCTGGCCATGCTCCCGCTCCAGCAGCCGCAGGCCGGCGGCCACGTCCGGCACGGGGCCGGCGGCGCTGCACCCGAGTTCACGGAGCATGCCGACGAGTTCGGCTGCAATGAGGTACTCGTCCTCGGCGACGAAGACCCGGAGGTTCCGGAGGGAGAGACGGCGTGGGCGCCGTCCGCCGGGGGACGCCATCGCCCTCCCCGTGCCAGGGACCGCCGGGGCCCGCTCGCGCGCGAAGCGATCCACCAAGGGGCCGAGCTGCTCCGCGGGGACGCAGGCATCGGGCGCCACCGCGGCGAGTGCATTCATCGGCATCATCGGGAACCGCGCGTCCATGGGCGTCTGCACCAGCGTGACGCCTCCGGCCACCTTGATCGCGGCGAGCCCTGCAGCCCCATCGTGACCGGTCCCGGAGAGGACGATCCCGATGCTCTGGGCGCCGAACGCTTGTGCGGCGGACCGGAAGAGCACGTCCGCCGCTAGCCGCGAGAGGTGCTCCTTTTCGCTAGTCGTCAGACGGACTCTTCGCCGCTGGACGACGAGGTGCCGGGCTGAGGGAGCGACGAAGATCCTCGCCCTTCAGACCCCAAAGATAGGGACTGCCAATGCCGTAGCACGATTAGATGGCAGGGTGCCCGCAGGCCCCTTTGCCGCTGCCTTGCTGAGAGGGCAGCTTGGGCGCTTGCCGGCCTCGGACTCCCGGCGGAGCACGGACTGACCCTGAGCAGGCCTACGTGGGCGGAGGGGACGCCTCGCCCGGAGGCAGCGGCGAGGTGACGGGTGCCTCGGGACGCTGGCCCGGCGTTCCGGTGAAGAGGAACTGGAGCGCGGCAGGCGCACGCTTGCGCCAGTCGTGCTCGCTGTGCGTTCCGTCCTGGTCGGCGATCCAGCAGAGCGAGGTGTCGTCCCAGCCGCGCCCGCGCAGGTGGTGGACCAGCCGCTCGGCGTCGGCGACCACGGAGCCTCCATCCTCCTTGGCGCCCGCGTCGATGTAGATGCGCGAGGTCCAGGGATTGGACTGCGAGGCGACGTAGTCGAAGATCTTCCGCTCCGCGAACCAGAAGGACGGCGACATGCACAGCGCGGCGCCGAACAGGTCCGGATGACGGAAGTGCGCGTAGAGCGCGGCGAGGCCGCCCATGGACGAGCCGCCCACGGCGGTGCCCGCCGGGTCTATCCGCACCTTGAATTCCTGAGCGATTCGAGGCGCCAATTCCCCCTTCACCCACGCGAGCAGCTCATCCGCCCGCCCGGCGCTGTCGCCCGAGGTGAAGGGCGACAGCTCGTCGAGCCGCGAGGAGCCGCCGTGGTCGATCCCCACGATGACCGGCGCTGGCAGTCCCTGCTCCGCCAGTTGCTTCACCGCGTGGTGGACGTACCAACCGCCCGAGAACGAGGGCGCGTCGTGGAAGATGTTCTGTCCGTCGAACATGAACAGCACCGGCGCGCCACCCGCCGCCGCTTCGTTCGGCGCGTACACGCGCACGTGGCGCTCCTGTCCCAGGCCAGGCACCTGAAAAGGCCCCAGCAGGTAGATGATGTGCTCAGCCATGGATGTGGGCTTGTCCCCCTCGTTGGGCCCAATTTTTGAAGCAGGTCGCGTCCTGACAAGCCCCCGCCCATACGAAAGAGCCTGCTCCGGAGCGGCGCTCTCGCGCAGGAGTGCCCTCTCTTACGCATAGATGACATCCCATCCATGCGTCACGTGGATGCGTAGGGTCAGCGGCTCAAGCTTCGCGAAGCCGCGCAGCGGCCTTCCGCCCTGGTCGAGCGTCACCAGCGTTACCCAGCGCGCGGTACGTCACGTGTCACCCTCGCGAAGCTGGGAGACGAACACCTTGCCTCACCGGCGTTGCGCCGATCTCCAACACGGCGTCTTCGCTGCCGGGAGAGAGAAGCAGCGCGAGCTCCCCCTCCCGTAGTGTTGTCCGTGGCTCATGTGGGGAGAGAACGTCGTGGGACGCATTCCCGGCACGGGCCTGGGGCTCTTCGGCGCCAGGCAGATCGTCGAGCAGCATGGAGGCTACATCGACGTGAAGAGCGTGGAGGGGCAGGGCAGCACCTTCGCGGTGTGGCAGCCCCAGCAGCCGCCTGCGTCAGCCGTGTAGCCTGCCGCTCGTCAGCCCGCTGGGACTCTGGCCCCCGGCGCCATGACAGAACCATGACAAAGACATGGCGGCCTCATGGCCATGGCGCTTGGCCCGGTCTGTAGGGTGGTCACCGTTGACGATCTGCCCTGGGGCCCCCCATGCGTGTCATTACCGCCGCCCTCCTTGTGGAAGCTGTCACGGAACTCTCGAAGAGCACCCGGCTGGTCCGGTTGAAGGACGTGCTCGCCTGGTGTGACCGGAACGCGGTGGACTACCAGGGCGCGGAGCTGGACAACCAGCCGCTCTGGGACGCGGACACCGCGGAGGCGCGCGGCCAGCGCCGGCTGCTGAAGTTCAAGAGCGGCGAGGCCCGGCAGTCCCGGGTGGGGTGGGCGCTCCTCGCTCACGGAGACAAGGCCCGCGAGGCCGCGGCACGCCTGAATTGGGGCGAGCAGCTCTGGAGCGGCGAGCAGTGGAACTGGAAGGGGGGAAGCCCGCCGCCTCAGCTTCGGCGCTATGGGGCGGCGGCGAGGGAAGCGGCGGACGCTCCGGCGCCCGAGCTGGCCTGAGCGCCCGGTGGCTCACGGGCAGCCGGAGCTGACCTGGAGCGCGTCGTAGGCCATCCACCCGTTGCGCTTGGTGCCGGTGGCGGCGATGACGTAGCCGTAGAGGAACTTCATCGTCCCCGACTGCTGGCGGTAGCGGCCGGTGCTGTCCTGGACCCAGAGCGGAATGTCGATGGACGGCACGCCCGTGTCCGTGGGCACGTCCAGGCGCTGGAACTTGGTGCCCGCGGGGAAGTGGTCCACCGCGGCTGTCTGCTCCTGCGTGGCGAACGACTCCCCCGCCACCGTGCCGTCATCCCCGGCCAGCTCGCCTCCGCATGCGGTGGATGCCAGCGTCAGAACGAAAAGCCGTGAAACCTAGTTTTTCATGATTCGGCGGAATACGAGGGAGCCTCATGGCGTGTCAAAGGGTTTCCCACGCCGGGCCCCGTGGAGTCGGCCTGGGATTTGCGATGAGACCAGCCTCGAAGGGGAGGCGTGGATGGGCATCCGAATGGGCGTGGTGGGGGCGGGACTCGCGGTCATGGCTTTGCTTGTGGGCAGTTGCGGTGACCAGCCCCGAACAGTTGATCAGCGGGCGAGTCAGGAACCCGGCCCGTCGGAGGGAAACGAAGTTCCATCGGACAACCCTCCTGTTCCTCCGATGGATGCTGGCGTGCCGCCGGACGCGGGGATTCCGCCGGAGACTCCTCCGCCACCGGAGACTCCTCCGCCATCGGAGTCCCCTCCGCCACCGGATCCAGGCCCATGGCCCGTGGACGCGCTGCTCGATTACTCGCGGGAGTTTGGCGTCGGCACTCCGCGGAGCGTGGGCATTGATGAAGGGCTGAACCTCTGGCTGCTCGACGGAGACCGCATCGGCGTGCTGCGCCCGGGCGACACGGCTCCGACGTGGACCCGGGGCATCGGGCAGGCGAGCCAGCCGTTCGGTTGGCAATCGCTGGCCATCGACTCGACCGTCATCTGTGGCGGGGAGGCTGGGAGGGCGTACGTGGGCTACCGCGCCGCGGAGATGCGGCGGGCGGA
Organism: Myxococcaceae bacterium; assembly: GCA_036389955.1. Taxonomy (GTDB): domain Bacteria; phylum Myxococcota; class Myxococcia; order Myxococcales; family Myxococcaceae; genus DATHBR01. Next base: position 1,905 of record DASVVJ010000061.1, on the reverse strand, counting down.
GGGCATCTCACAGCGCACGTACATCCCCGGGCCGGGCGAGCCGTACTACACGCCCGAGCGCTATGCGGAGTACCAGAAGGGAGACCTCGACGCGGTCCGGGTCCAGCCCGATGGCACCGTCGCGCTCGAGGAGCACCTCTGGCGCACCACCGGCGCATCGAACGCAGGCAAGCGCATTGGCATCCACAACACCAATGACTTCCACTACGAGGAGGACCGCACCGTTCTGAACTGCGCCCGCGTGACGCGGGGCCCGTACCGCGGGGACCTCTACATCACCACGAACCACGGGGTGACGCGCATTCAGGGGCTCACGTACAACAGCCACCGTCACCCCGGCTGGTACCTCATCACCACCAACCCGGACGGAACCAAGGGTGAGTCGCTCCAGTGCCCGCCGATGCACGGGCTCGGCATCGCGCCGAATGGAGATATCCTGGTGGCGAACGAGCAGATGGTCGGCGTGCTCATCCCGAGCCCGAAGCTCGAGGAGTGGGACCGCGAGCTGACCTGGGCCGGGCCCACGCCCTGGCGGTTCAAGGGCTTCAACCCTGCGCTCAACAGCCTGCCGGCGGACGATCTCTGGCGCGCCTTCGAGCAGACCTCCTCGGGCCGCTACTACCTGGGGAGCGCGGAGTTCGGCGTCTGGGCAATGACGCCGAAGACCCGTTCCTCGGGCAACTGGTCGAAGCTCGGCGGGCTTCCGACGGATCGGATCCTCGCGCTCAAGGCCACCGATGATGGCGCGCTCTACATTGGCACGAATGGCGGCGGCCTCTGGCGGCTGGAGGCGGACGGCGTGACGTTGGCGCCGGTGCGGGAGGTGGCCGGGCAACGCGTGCTGCAACTCGTCTACGAGCCCACCGTGACGCCGAGCATGCTGCTGGTGCTCACGGACCGGGGGCTGACGGTCCTCCGGGGGCCTTAGTGCGGTCTGCCGCCTGACGGGAGGCCGCGGACCGTTCACGCACCTCCTTGAACTCCGACCCTGGCTTCCACTGGGGCCAGCGGTCGGACGAGGCCAGTTCGCGGCCGAGCTCATAGAGCAGCTGCACATCCTGGGCGGCACCCCGCAGGTCCCAGCTCTCGCTCCACGCGTCGCAGGGCTGGTGGTAGCAGCGCGCGGTGTAGTCGGCCACCCAGCGGTCGCCCGCCTCCCGGCCTCCGTTCACCAGGTCATGCCCGCCGCCCAGCCCCATCAGCAGCAACACCGGCACGCCGCGCTTGGCCAGTGAGAAGTGGTCGGCGCGGTAGAACAGGCCCCGCTCTGGTTTCGCATCGGGCGTGAGGGTGCGCCCCTGCCGCGCGGCGGCCTTGGCGAGCGCGTCCTCCAACTCATTCTGGCCATGGCCCACCAGCACCACATCCCGGGCCGGGCCCGCCGTCTGCAGTACGTCCATGGTCAGGTTGGCCACCATGGTCTCGAGGGGCTGAAGCGGATGGGAGCCGTAGTACTCCGAGCCGAGCAGGCCCGCCTCCTCGGCGGTCCAGGCGGCGAAGACAATCGAGCGCGCGGGCCTGGGCCCCTTCTGAAACGCGCGCGCGATCTCGATGACACCCGCCACGCCGAGCGCATCATCCACGGCGCCGTGGCGGACCTTGTCGCCCGAGGCATCCGCTGGCCCGAGGCCGAAGGCATCCCAGTGCGCGGCGTACATGATGGACTCATGGGGGCGCTGCGCTCCCGGCAGGCGGCCAATCACGTTGTGGCTGTCGGCGCGCGCATGGGTCAGCCCGTAGTCCGCCGAGAGGCTCACGCCCTTCAGGAGCACGGGCTTGAAGCTGGCCTTGCGCGCCTCAGCCTTCAGCTTCTCGAAGTCCAACCCCGAGCGGGCGAACAACGCGACGGCGGTGTCGCGCTGAATCCAGCCCTGCATGAGGACCTTGTCCTTGTCTGGCTGGGCC
>DASVVJ010000060.1:0-15170 GCA_036389955.1 Myxococcaceae bacterium | reverse complement strand
CTCCAGAAGGCCAGCGCCTCGGACATCGACGCCGCGTACGCGCAGCTGACCCAGGTCCGCACCATGGCCCGCTCGCTGAGGACCATGGCGGGCAGCTCGACGCCCACCCAGGCGGACCCCGCCGCCATCCAGAAGCTCCGGGACGCGCTGGTGGCCGCGGAGAAGGACGCCGCGGCGATCATCTTCTCCGCGCCTCAGGTCCGCGCCGAACAGCTCGACGCGCAGACGGGAGGCTCGATCTTCTCCCTGGCCGGAGATGGAACCCTGCACACGCTGAACAACGCGCTCAGCTACGTGGGGACCGCCAAGCTGACCGCGCCCCTGCACCCCACGCTGGCCATGTACGAGGACACCAGCGTCACCTCGGGCCAGGTGCCCTGTGTCCTCGGCTATCTGACGGCCGATGGCAGGCTGCAGACGGTGAACGGCTCGACCACCCCGCCACAGGCGCTCCAGTCCTGGAGCGGCGAGGGCAGCATCGATGCCGGGGCGAGCCTGCTCCCACTCACCGCGTCCTCCGGCTACTTCTGGGGCGGCGGCGTGCCGGGCCATGGCTTCTTCGGCATCCCGTTCAGCTCCGTCACCTCGGGGCCCACGCTGAGCGAGGGCGGCACCTGGACCGACTATGAGATTGCCTCCAAGGAGTCCCTGGCGCTGATCAGCGATGGGCTGCACACGCGGCTGGTGGCCTTCGCCTCCGGCACCCACGTCGCCGAGCGCTGGGCAACGCTGACCGCGCAGGCCAACGGCTGGACTTCGTTCTGGACCGACGACGGCTTGGACGAGGCCTCGACGGATGGCACGCCCCGGCTGGTGCTGCAGACGGAGAAAGACGGCACGGCGAACTCCCCGGCTGGACTCCCCATGCGCGTCTACGTGGCCAACACCGTGGACGATCCCATGGGCAACACCGTGTTCGACGCGCCCTCGGCGCTCGCCTCGAGCCTCCTGCGCCCGGGCAGCTTCACCGGGAGCACCTTCGCCCAGCTGCGTGCCCCCATGGCGACCTTCCGGGACACCGCCTATGCCGCCATTGGCAGCGCCACCTCGTTCCAGGAGCTCCTCACCCTGACCACCGAGAGCGGCGGCTCCAGCCCCTGGTCCCAGTTCCAGGACACCAACCGCGCTCAATACGGTACGGGCGCCAACGGCGCGTGGAATCTGAACACCTGCCCCCTGCCCTCGATGGCCTCCAGCGATCAGCTGGCGGTCTTTTCGCTCGCCTCGCTCAAGGAGACCGTCACGCCGCTGGCGCAGACGCAGCTGGACACCCTGGCCAACACCGTGCTGGCCAACACGTACATCATCCGCGTCATCCTCTTGAACAAGAGCACCAGCAAGCCCATCACCCTGACGGGGCTGCGGGTGACGATCGCGGGCCCCGACAGCCCCTCGTGGTCCGTGAAGACCGACGCCAATGGCATGTTCACCGTGAACCCGTTCGACCAGGTGCCGGCCCCTGATGGCGTGGACCTCGCCGTGGTCAAGCTCATGATCTCCATCGCGTCCCTCTCAGACTCTCCAAAGGTCTCGGCCTCCAACGTGATGGTCTCTCTGGTGAAGACCAACACCGTCTATGCCAGCTACAGCGCGTAACCCGCCCGCTCTCCCCGCCCCCCACCTGAAGGCTCCGCCATGCCCCCCCACCTCACCGCCACCCCGGTTGTGTCCCCCCTCACGGCGCTGGAGTTCGTCTGCACGCCCAGCCGCGTCAACCCGCGCGACTGGTACTTCTCGCCCGGAGCCACCGTGCTCGCGAGCCTGCCCGCGGCGGTCGACCTGCGCCAGGCGCCCGGCGGGTTCCCGGAGGTCTACGACCAGGGCGCCCTGCACAGCTGCACCGCGTGCGCGGCGGCGGCGGCCATCCACTACGACATGCGCCGCCAGGGGCGCGCGGACGCCTTCCTGCCTTCGCGCATGTTCCTCTACTTCAACCAGCGCAAGATGGCGGGGACCCTCAGCCTGGACCCGGTGCACGGCAAGCCGGTGGAGATGATCGACTGCCTGAGGTCCGCGCGGGCCTCGGGGGTCTGTCCCGAGGAGCTGTGGCCCTACAACCCCAGGCAGCTCGACCTGCGCCCGTCCGCGGAGGCCTACGCGTTCGCCAGCCAGCACCGTGCCCTCGCGTACCTTCGTGTGAGGCAGGAGCTGGCCTACCTCAAGGCGTGCCTGGCCCAGGGCTACCCCTTCCTGTTCGGCGCGCGGATCTTCTCGCCCTTCCTCGGCGCCCAGGTGCGGCAGACCGGGCAGGTGCCCATGCCCAGCGCGAGGGATCGCCTGCTGGGCGCCCACGCCCTGCTCGCCGTGGGCTACGACGACGCGCGGCAAGCCTTCATCGTTCGCAACTCGCTGGGCAAGGGCTGGGGTGACGGCGGCCACGCGTACCTGCCCTACGCGTACATGACCGAGCCGCACCTGACCTTCGATCACTGGATCCTCACCTGGGCCGAGGATCCGCGCACCCTGCCCGCCACGCGGGTGGACGGCGCGCCCCTGCCCAGCACGATGGCGCTGGGCATGGCCGACACCACGCTCCCCGCGGCTGAGACGATCCCCCAGAGCTGGCGCTTCACCAACCCCTATGGCCCGCTGAGCAACCCGCTGGTGATGGCGGGGGACCGGCTGGTCAGCGTGTCGGGCAGCACCCTGTTTGCGGTCGACATCTACCGGGGCAAGGAGGCGGGCACCTCCGACGAGGTGGCGCAGCAGGGCTTCCCGTACACCTTCCAGAGCTTCTACGGCAGCGACCCGCACGTCACGGTGGGCGGGGGCGTCGTCTACTTCATGGACGGCGACAGCCTGATGGCGCTCCAGCTCTCGGACGGCCAGCCCGTCGAGGGCTGGGTGCCGCCCACCCTTCCCCAGGTGAGTTCGCTGGCGGTGCAGGAGGGCACGCTGGTCGCCGTCAATCTGGATCCGGGGACCGGCGCCACGCAGATGACCGGCTTCGACGCCGTCAGTGGAGCGAGCGAGTTCGGCCCGGTGACGCTCACCACCCAGAGCGCTGGCCAGGTCGGCTACGGCCAGGGAGCGGCGTTCTTCGTCGCCGACGGCGCGCTCAACGCGGTGAACACGGACTTCGGCGATCCGCGCTGGCAGTTCACCAACACCACCGGCGGCGTGCTCGATGCCACCACCGTCCCAGGCATCACCAGCAGCCGGGTGGTGACAGCCAGCGGGGTGCTCCATGGCATCGACCTGGTGACCGGCAAGCAGAAATGGCAGGTGGCGCCCTCTGGCACAGCCAGCGCCGCATGGTCCTCTCCGGCGCTGGACGCGACCGAGACGTTCGGCGTCGCGTCCAACACCGCCGGCGAGGTGGTGGCGTTCTCGCTCGATGACGGCTCGGTCCTCTGGCGCACACCGGTCGAGGGCGCCGGCGCGGTCACCCTTCAGGGCAGCACGGCCTACGTCTCCAGCGATTCCGGCCAGACAATCACCGTGCTCGACGCGGAGACGGGCGAGTACAGCACGCGCTACGCCCTGCCAGGCCTTGCCAGTCAGACCGCGCCCGCGGTGGGCAACGGAACACTGTACGTGCCCACGGACGACGGGAGCATCGTGGCGATGCCGTTCTCGGAGCAGGCGGCCGCGTACTTCGACGGCGTGCGCTCCCGGGTGGACATCGCCGCCGACGGCACCCAGTTCGACTTCGGCCTGGAAGACTTCACCGTCGAGGCGTGGGTCAAGAGCAGCCAGGGCGGAGAGATCATCTCGAGCTATCCCACCGCGGGAGGAGAGGACGATCACGGCTTCCGCCTCAACCTGGGCTCGCGCGGCGAACTCCAGTTGGCGGTGATCAACGCCTCTGGCTCGAAGATGAACATCGGCGCCACGGTGCCCACGCAGGCGGTGGACGGCGAGTGGCACCACCTGGCGCTGATCCGGCGCTCGGGCGAACTCACCGCGATGGTGGACGGCATGTCGATGCAGCTGCTGGTGCCGTCCGATCCGGACGACCCGCTGTCCATCGGCGGCAAGAATGCGCTCACGCTGGGCGCCTACGTGCCCGGACCGGGGCTGGCCGCGGAGGACCACTTCGCGGGCCTGATGCGCGAGGTGCGCATCTGGGACCGCGCGCTGGACGTGGCCACTCTGCAGAGCAACCTGGTGCGCGAGCTGACCGGCCAGGAGCCGCGCCTGCTGGGGTACTGGCGGCTGGACGAGAACCACGCCGCCGCCACCAATGACGCGCGCCCCGAGGTGCCGCCGCTGGAGCCGCGCAGCGCCGTGGTCGCGCACCGCTACACCGCGGTGTTCCGCTACGCCGCCTCCTGCCCGAGCGATCTCCTCTTGGACCGCTCGGCGTTCCCCTACCTCCTGCACGAGGTGGAGGAGCAGTGGCCGTACTCGGGCACATGGGCGGCGCGCGGCGAAGAGCCCGCTCTCACGCCCGCGGCGCTCAGCGACAATGAGGCGCTCGCCTTCGGCACCGAGAACGCGCTCTACGGGGTGCGTCGCGCGGATGGGCACCGGCTCTGGGGCATTGACGTGGATGAGGGCACCTCGGCCCCGGTCGCCTTCGGCAACTCCTTCTTCGCGCTCACCGGCCAGGAGTCGCTGATCGTCATCGACGCGCAGACCGGCGACAAGGCCCAGGTCCCGGGCTTCAACGCGCTAATCACTCAGGCCGCGGAGACGCTGGCGGCGCCCGCGGTCACCAGTCAGTGGCTGGCGGCGGCGTCACCTTCGGGCGAGCTGCGCATCCAGAACCGCACCTCGGAAGGCCAGCCAGTGGTGAAGACGGCCGTGGGCGCCAACCCCACGAGCCTGGCCTTCAACGGCTCGACCCTGGTGCTGATCGCGGGCAGCGAAGGCGCCCGGAAGCTGTATGCCATCGATCCCGCTTCCGGCTCCTCGCGCACCTTCCCGGTGGCCTCGGACAGCCTCTGTGCCGCTGGCTCCTGGGTCGTCTGCGTGGGACCCAGCGGGCTCCAGCGGGTGGATCCGGGCCAGGCCACGCTCACGGCCACCGCCTCCACCGCCGCGATCGCGCCCCAGGACATCACCGGGCTGGCCGCCTTCCCGGACCGCAACCTCCTGGCGGTCTCCACGGCGTCTGGGACCCTGTACGGCCTGTCGCTGGCCACCCTCGCGCCGCGCTGGCAGTACGCCGTGCCGCAGGGCACCGCGGGCACCTCGCGCGTGCTCAATCCTCCCGAGTTCGACGAGGCCGGGCGCGTATTCGTCACCAGCCGCTCCGGCGCGGTGGTGGCGGTGGACAGCAACGATGGCTCGCTGTGCGGGCTCTACTTCGCGCCGCAACCGGTGCTCACCCAACCCGCGCTCCACGCCGGTACGGTCCTGTACGCCTGCGCGGATCCCGAGGACGCCGCGGCGGCTATCGACGGCGCGATGCACAGCGTCGTCTTCGGAGAGACGACCGTGCTGCGGTTGGGCCTGGACGCGGCGGGCAGTCCCCTCTCCGAGACGAACGCTTACGGCCTGGTCGAGCAGGACGCAGCCGATGCCACCCTGCACCTGATGGATGTGAACCGCTGCTGCGTCGAGGCGTGGATCAACGTCCCGGCCCAGAACGGCGGGGGCGGCATCCTCTCGGTGTGCCCCACCGACGCGGGCGGCTTCGACGTGAACCTGTGGCTGGACGCGGACGGGACGCTCCACTTCACCGCCCGCTGCCGCGAGGAGGACGGCTGGCGGATGCTCACCGCGCAGGCGCCCACCAGTCTGTGTGACGGGCGCTGGCACCACGTCGCCATCTCGCGCGAAAGCGAGGACCACGCCGTGCTGTACGTGGACGGCGCGGTGCTGGAAGACGTGCAGCAGCAGCTCACCATGGGCGCCTCGCCCTCGGCGCTGGTGCCCGGGCTGAAGGTGTACCTGGGCGCACTGGGCGGTGACGACCACTCGGCCACCCGCGCCTTCCGGGGGCTGATCGGCGAGGTGCGCATCTGGGACACCTACCTGGTCGCGCCGGAGCTCGCCTCGCGCATGCACGTCAAGCTGCGCGGGGACGAGCCGGACCTGCTAGCCTTCTGGAACTTCGACCGGAGCTCCATCCACGACGGCGCCCGGCAGGGACACGACGGCGTGTTGGTGAACGCCGGCACGGCTCCGAGCTGGTGGCTGACCGAGCTGCCCTTCGAGCACCCCTCCTATCCGTTCCTCACCACCGCCGCGGTGATCACCCAGGAGGGAGAGGCAGGCCAGACGGACGAGCTGGCGAAGACGGTGTACGAGCTCACCCTCAAGGCGTGCCGCGCGGATGGCGCCGGGCTCCCCAACCACCCCATTGAACTCTGGTACGTCCAGCACGAGGGCGACCCCGGCACCATCGAGGTCTCCGGCACCACGCTCCAGGCGGTGAGCACCGCGGACGAGCGGGACGAAGCCGGGTGCTCGTTCACCACGGGCTCGGACGGCACCCTGAAGGTGCTGGTGAAGACCGGCCAGCTGGGCCATGGCCCCACCCTGGACGTGCGCGCCGGCTTCATGCCCTCCAACGAGCGCTTCCACGTCAACACGCTGCTGGACAACCAGAAGCTGGCCAAGCCGGCGCCGCCCACGCTGACGGTGCAGACCAAGCTGATCCAGGACTACCACTATTCGGACGGCGGGAAGATCGACGAGACGCGAGACCGCTCCACCTGGCGCACGGTGATCAAGGCCACCAACCCGGACACCACCGGGCGCGCCAACGAGCCCATCACCCTGTGGGCCGAGATCGATCTCGACCTCGAGGTGGCCGGCACCACCTACCACGTCAACGCCACCAACTCGGCCACCTTCTATGCGGACGGCTCCGGCGAGCTGACGGTGGTGTCCGCCGCGACGGACCTCTCCACGCCCAACCTCTATGCCCGCGCCGGGTTCATGCACCGCAATGACCGGATCGTCATCGCTCCGGATCAGGACCTCCATCAACAGCTCGGCGCGGTGCAGGGCTCGGACCTCACTCAGTCCAAGGTAACCAACTGGACCCCCGCCTCCGAGCAGGGCGGCGGGCAGACCACCCTGCTCGGAAGCGACGACTCCGGATCCTCGGATCAGACGGCCGAGGCCATCCGCCACATCGTGGCCGCGGCGCCTCCCCCCGCGTCCACCTCTACCTCCACGTCAGCCTCGACGGGAGCTGGAGCGGCCAGCGCGACCCTGCCGGCGCTGGACGAGAGCGTCACCCAGCAGGAGCTGGAAGCGATGCGCCAGCCGAAGGCAGGACCGCGGCTGGACGCGGTGGTCCCGCTGCGGACCCTGGGGCACGTGCGGCGGAGGGCTCCGGTGAACCCCGATGGACTCCGCGCCTCGCTCGGGGAGCACCTGGGCTTCGTCTTCGAAGCCCAGGGTGATTCCAACTCGCTGCGGTTCGAGAAGCTCGCCACCCAGGAGGACGTGGACCGCGAGCGTGGCACCGCCACCTCCACCGCCACCTCCACCGCGCTGGGCTTCTCACTGAAGAAGGCGTGGAAGACGTGCAAGCACGTCGTGCACGATCCGGTCGGCACCGCGAAGGACATCTACAAGGAGGCCTCGAAGGTGGTCGTCTCCGTCGTCGGGGACACGGTGCAGGTCGCCTTGCACTGGGCCGAGGGCGTGTACCAGTCGACGATCAAGAGCATCGGCGAGGCGTTTGCAGCGGTGGGCAGCTTCTTCGCCCAGCTGGGCAAGGAGCTCATGCAGGTGATCCAGTACCTGAGAGAGCTGCTCAACTGGGGCGGGTTTATCAAGACGCACCGGATCATCAAGTCGGCCTTCAAGGCGTGCATGCAGGCGGTGAGCAAGCACATGAAGGACGAGGCGGCGATCCGCGGCGCGTTCCAGGCCATCCGCGCGGTGCTCGGCGGCGAGGCCACCGACGTGTCCAGCACCAGCATGGTCGACGTGCAGAGCCAGACCGCGGATGTCGACAACCCGGCGATGGGTCACGCCGACAGCGTGAAGGGCAAGATGACCCGCCAGAAGTCCACCGAGCGCAAGCCCACCCAGGTCAACAAGCCCGCCTCGGGAGACATGACCGCCTCACCGCTGGAAGCCGACTTTGGCACGGTGATGTCGGAGCTGCTGGCCATCGGCTCGGACCTGAAGTCGATGTCGCTGTCCGCGCTGCTCTCGGACCTGCTGCGGCTGGTGAAAACGCTGGCGCTGACCGTGCTGGACACCGTGGTCGAGGGGATCGTCACCGTGAGCAGCGCACTGGCCACGGCCATCGATTGGCTGGTCCAGGCGATGGACGCCACGCTCCACATCCCCTGGGTGAGCGCGCTCTACAAGTGGCTCACCGGCGACGAGCTCTCCGTGCTCGATCTGCTCTGCCTGGCGGCGGCCATTCCGGTCAACCTCGTCTACTCGGTGATGAGCGACCTGCGGGGCGCCAAGCGTGAGTTCTACGAGACCAACTATGGAATGCCGGACGCGATCCTGAGCGCGGCGGGGCTGCCCACCGGGAGCAGCTCCGCGCTCGGCATGGGGACGGACCTCAGCGAGGACGCGGGAAAGACGGTCCTCGGGGACCAGACGTACGATGACGTCGCGTACGCCACCCCGTCCTACGCGTCTACCGATTCGATGGGCTTCGAGTGCCTGTACCTGGTCTTGAGGCTCTTCGAGTTCGCCTTCTCGGAGATCGCGGAGAGCTACTTCATCGGGACACTGGAGGCGCGCCGCGGGAGCGCGGCCGCCAACGCGGGCGGGGCACGAGACTTCAACCTGGATGCGGCGATTGCCTTCGTCAAGTTCGCCAAGGGCCTGTCCGGCCTTGGGGCCTCGGCCCTGCTCTTCTTCTACAGCGACCCGCGCGTCCAGGCGCGGCTCGTCTCGTCGTTGAAGGCAGCCGGGGCGGACTCCAGGGAAGTCGAGCAATGGTGGGCCGCGTCGAGCATCGCCTCCTTCGCGGTCGGAGCGACCGCCAACGTGCTCACCATCGGCGGAGCGATCAAGAGCTTCAACGCTGCGGCCGCAGAGGAATTCGGCGGGTACGGCGGCACCTTCGACGCGATGCAGTACCAGGCCCAGCGCCTCTCGGCGTTCGGCAAGCTGGGCTACATCATCTACAAAATCGTCGGCATGGGGCTGCACGCCAGCCTGATGGAGAAGGCCTCGTCGGACGTGCGCAACGAGGTCTACCTGCTGGACAGCCGGAACATCATCTACGCCTTCCCGAAGCTCTTCGATTGGATGTTCACCGACACAGCGGCGAGCGACATCACCAACACGGAGCAGAAGTACCTGGCCGCCTTCGCCGTGAGGACCTTCGCGCCACCGGCGGGGCTGATCTTCCACTCGGTGGGCGTCTTCGGGTTCGACAAGGAGCTGTAGCGCCGCGAAAGCTCCTCAGTGCAGGCCCTGCGTACGCCAGGGGGCGGGCGCCAACACCCTCAAACCGCCTCTTATTCGCCCGATGCGCCGTGGCGGAGAATCTGACCACCTTGCGAGAGCACCGTAGAGTGGCGCCCATATGAAGGTCGACAGGTTGCTCATCCTCTGTTTCAAGCGCGGGACCGACACCGAGGTAGAGAAAGGCGGCGAGGCGCTCTACCAGCGCAATATGAGCCGCGGGCTGAGGAAGATCGAACTCGTCTACATTCATCCCGACACCGGGGTGGCCACGCGCCAGAGCAAGCACAAGGCCGAACTGCCGACGCTCCCGGGAGAGGGCGTGGGGGTGTATGTGATTGGGCACTCGGTCTCGCCTCTTCCCGGCCTCATGCGCAAGTTCTCCGGGATTTCCGCCCAGGCTCTCGCGGGAATCGTCGCGAACTGCCTGCGCCCGATGGCCGTGAAGAAGATCCGGAAGCTGTGCTTTGCTGCCTGCTTCCTGGCAGAGGATGCCGGTGAGGATGGATTCCTCGATAAATTCGCCCAGGAGTTCGCTGAGCAGGGGTTCGTTCCGAAGATCGCAGGGTGGGCTTCCTGGGTCTCCACTCTGCAGCCCGACATGCCGCTGCCCAGCTCCCGAAACCTGTACGACCGGAACTCGGGCTCGCCCGTGAAGGTGGAGCGTGAAGAGTTCGCTCGGTATCAGGGCCGCAAGGCGGTGAATACGAGCAAGCGGGTCGTCGTGTCGGACGCCAAGGCGCGGGAGGAGGCCAAGCGTTTCATCTGGGTGAAGGAAGGCCAGGTGACGGTTCTCAGCTATGACGACTGGCACGATCAATGACGGGGCTGCTACCGGCTGCGACAGCCACGCGGATGTATGCCACAACGCATGGCCTGACCCTATGAACCTCATTCGCAATATTCTCGCGGTCGTCGCTGGCTTCATCGCCGGCTCAGTCGTCAACATGGCGCTCGAGCTTCATGATCCCCGCGCCGGCGTGGTTCATCGCGCTCGATCTCGTGGTGGCTTACCTGCCCATGGCGTGGCTCGCGACGCGGGTGGGGAACCGGTAGGCGTTTGATGATGCGCTGAAAAACAATCGGTGCCTGACAACCACCTGGGCCCTCTGCGTAGGAAGATGTGAGACGCACCAGGCTCGCACTGGAGCATCCATGCTCCAATTTGCGCTCACGACACGTAAAGCGCCTTAACATCACCCAGCGCGCAATACAGGGGGTCAACGGAAAATGCGTATACCGGGTTGACTCCTGATATCGCCATGCGTCACAGTGGCGGTGTTTTATTCCATCCCCCACGGAGTTCATTCATGTCTTCACGCCTGTCCATGGGCCGTCTGGCTCTCTTTGGCACCCTGTCGCTGGTTGGTTGCGGTTCGGAGTTCGTCGAGGAGAATCAGGCGCCGGTACAGTCCAGCGAGCAGCAGATCGTTGGCGGCACCGACACGACGATCGCGGCCAACCCCTGGCAGGTCTCGCTGCAGGACAGCACGGGCTTCCACTTCTGCGGCGGCTCGATCATCAACGCGAACTTCATCCTCACCGCGCAGCACTGCGTGAACAGCGGCAGCGGCGTCAGCGCGCCGGCCTTCGTGGAGGCGGGCTCCACCACGATCAGCGGCACCGGCCAGCGCGTCACGGTCTCCGAGGTCTACGTCTACCCGGGCTACGTGGATGCCTCCAAGGGCAAGGACGTAGCGCTGCTGCGCCTGGCCACGCCGCTGGACCTGAGCGGCCCGAACGCGAAGGCCATCCCCATCCTCACGGCGGCTGACGCGGCCGCGGGCTATGCCGACCCGGGCGTCACCTCGCGCGTCACCGGCTGGGGCACCCTCTCCAGCGGCGGCTCGAGCCCCGACATTCTGCAGACCGTGGACGTGGGCATCGTGAGCAACACCGCGGCCCAGACGGCGTACAAGCGCGAGACCATCACCGCGGATCAGCTCGCGGCGGCCTCGCCCGGCAAGGACTCGTGCCAGGGCGACTCCGGCGGTCCGCTCACGGTGCTCAAGGGCTCCACGCGCGTGCTGGCCGGCGTGGTCAGCTGGGGCTACGGCTGCGCTGACCCGGCCTACCCGGGCATGTACGCCCGCGTGTCGTCGTTCGAGAGCTGGATCAACTCGACGATCAGCGCCCCCTACATCCCGCCCACGACGATCTTCTCCCAGACCAACCTCTCGGGCGCGACCGGCACCTGGAAGCACTTCACCGTCACCGTCCCGTCGGGCACCACCAACTTCACGGTGAATCAGTCCGGCGGCACGGGTGACGCGGACCTCTACGTGCGCTACGGCGCGCAGCCGACGGCGCAGAAGTACACCTGCCGCCCGTACCTGAACGGCAACACCGAGAGCTGCTCGTTCACCAACCCGACCGCCGGCACCTGGTACATCTCCTCGTACGCCTACGCGGCGTACTCCGGCATGTCGCTGAGCGCGACCCGGAAGTAATCACGCCTCTGCTTCACTCCGGCGCCGGTCCTCGCAAGGGGGGCCGGCGCCGTCGTATTTGTGCACGTGGTCCCAGGCCCAGTTAAAGAGGCACCATGGACTACGCCATCCGCACGGAGGGCCTGACGAAGACGTACGGAGCCCGGCCGGCGGTGAAGAACCTGCGCCTCGATGTGCCCGTGGGCTCCGTCTTCGGTTTCCTTGGGCCCAACGGCGCGGGGAAGACCACCACCATCCGCATGCTGCTGGGGCTCATCCGTCCCACCTCCGGCTCAGCCACGGTGATGGGGGTGGACGTCGTGCGGCAGCGCCCGAAGCTCTCGTCGCTGGTGGGAGCCATCGTGGAGGTCCCCGCTTTCTACACGCACTTGAGCGGCGCGGAGAACCTGCGGGCCATGGCGCTCAGCTCCGGCCATGCGCTCTCACGCGCCGAGTCGGACCGGCTGCTCGAGCACGTGGGCCTTTCGGGCGAGGGCCAGCACCCGGTGAAGAAGTACTCGCTGGGCATGAAGCAGCGGCTGGGGCTCGCGGCGGCGCTGATGGGCGACCCGCCGGTGCTCTTCCTGGACGAGCCGACCAACGGGCTGGATCCGGACGGGGCCAGGGAGATCCGCGAGCTGATCGGCTCCCTGCGGCAGTCCGGCCGTACCCTGTTCGTGTCCAGCCACCTGCTTCAGGAAGTCGAGCGTTTCTGCACCGATGTCGCCATCGTCCAGAACGGCGAGCTGCGAGTCCAGGGCCGCGTCGCGACGCTGCTCGCCAGCCGCGGCTTCGAACTGCGCGTGTCTTCCGTGGACAGGGCCCTGGCGCTCCTGAACCTGCCTGCCGCTGGGCCACCGGATTCCGGGCCCGGCTGGGTGCTCGCGGAGGTCAGCGACAGCGCCGTGCCGGACACGCTGCGCAAGCTGCTCCAGGCGGACGTCGATGTGTTCGAGGTGCGCCCCAAGCGCAGCTCGCTGGAGGAGCTGTTCTTCGAGACCACCACCTCCGCCCAGGCAAGGCGCACCCCATGACGCCCACGGTCCTGCTTCGCCAGTTCCACGCGGAGTTCGTCAAGGCCCGGGGGCGGAGCCTGTACCTGGGCTCGCTGGGCGTCGTGCTCCTCTTCGCGGTCATTCCCCTGCCCGTCTCGATCGCCGCCGCGTACAACCCGAGCCTGGTGGAATGGGCGCATGACCTTGCCTCCTTCCCCGGCTGCCTGTGGAACACGATCCGGATCTCCCACCTGGTGCTTCCCCTGCTGGTGGCCATCGTGGCCGCGGGCTGCGTGGGCGGGGAGTACTCGGCGGACACCTGGAAGATGACGCTGCCGCGCACGAAGGTGCGTGCCTCGGCGCTGCTCGCGAAGTTCCTCGCCTCCCTGGTGCTGATGCTGGGCGGACTGGCCTTCGCGCTGGCGTTCACCACCGTCATGGGCCTGGTGAGCTCGCGGATCCTCGGTCTGCCGTTCGTGCCTGGCCCAGTGGGGCTGAGCGCGGGGGCGGTGGGCCTGCTCGCGGGGTACTTCGTCCTCGAGTTCAGCTTCCTCATCAGCCTGGCCATGCTCGCGGCGGTGCTGACGCGCTCACTCATCGGTGGCGCCCTGGTCGGCTACCTCTCCCAGCACCTGCTCCGGGCGCTGACGTTCCTGCCTGGCGGCTGGGTCTCGCCGATGACCAACCTGGATAACCTCCAGGCGCTCTGGGTGCCCCAGAGCCACTTCCGTGCCGCGGACGTGCAGGCGGCACTGGGCCGCGCCGTGAGCTGGCAGTCCAGCGTGGTGACGGTGCTCGTGTTCAGCGTGGGTTTCTGCCTGCTCTCGGTGTGGCTGTTCGAGAAGCGGGACCTTGCTTCCGAATGATAGAGGACCTTCGGGTTGTCTCATGCTCGACGGAGGCCCGGGGCGCCAGGGCCGCTCAGGAGACGCCCGGCTCCGCCGTTGATACCTCTGCCCCCAGGTCATAAAGGGGGCAAGCACATGAAAACCCAGGGGACATGGAGGCTGCTGGGCCTTGGGTGGCTGATGCTGAGCGTGGCGTGTTCGGAGCCTCTGGAGGACTCCGCCACCAGGCCGTCGCCTGGCCCCCTGCGCTGGAGCAAGGTTCAAGCGCTGGGGCCGAGTGCTCGCTGGGGTGCACGGGCGCTCTGGGACAGCAAGCGGCAGCGGATGCTGCTGTTCGGCGGGGTGAGCGTCCGCCGCTTCGGTGACCTCTGGGCGTTCGACCTCCGGACGCAGCAATGGACGGAGCTGACGCAGGCGCAAGGGCCCTCTCCTCGGGACACGGGACTGTTCGTCCTGCACCCCTCGGGAGACCGGGCCTTCTACTATGGCGGCAGGCCGGGAACCCACGCGGACGCCGAGCTGTGGTCGCTGGACCTCACGAGCGACACCTGGACCCGGCTGGGAGAGGGCCCTCCGGGGCGCTTCGAGTTTGGCCATGCGGTGCACGGCAACCGGGTGTGGCTCTATGGAGGCAACCTGCTCCACGGCGTCGAGACGGATGAGCTGTGGGAGATGGACCTGTCCTCCGCCACCTTCCGCAAGCTGCCGGTGGGCTATTACGTCCCGCCCAAATCGACGAGCCCGGGCCTCAGTGCCATGGAGGGCGCGCTCTACTTGACCGGAGGCCACGACAACGCGGGCCGGACTGGCTTCGGGACGTGGAAGTACGATCTGCGCCGCAGCGCCTGGGAGCCCGTGACGATGGAGGGCTCCCTGCCCGCAGAGGCGCACTTCGCGTACGTGGCGGACCCCGCCTGCTCGGAGCTGCTGCTGCACGGCGGAGACAACTCCGATGGGCAGGATCGCACCGAGCTCGTGGCATGGAGCCCCACGCAGTCCAAGCTCGCGGTCCTTCCCACCGAGGGGGAGCAGCCCGCCCCGCGCCGCCACCATGCCGCGGTCTGGGTCCCCGAGCAGCGGACCCTGGTGCTCTTCGGTGGGTGGGCCGGAATCATGCCCACCGACACCTTCTTCGACGATACGTGGACCCTGAAAGTGCCCGGCTGCGCCTTCTCGCCGGGCGACTGACCGGACACTTAGATCGGCGCGAAGACCTTGAAGCCGCTGCGGCCGCTCGCGCCCAGGGTGTTGCTCTCCACGAAGTCGCTGTAGGTGCTGCGGCCGTCGCCCGAGGTGATCGCGGTATGGCCGTAGATGCTGCCCAGGCGGGTGGAGGTCTTCTCCCAGGTGAGCACGAGGCCGGGAATCTTCAGCGCCTCGGCAAGCGACAGGTTCACCTGCTTGAACTTGTTCTTCGGCAGGTTGTTGTCGATGTCGTTGCCGTTGCCCCACACCTTGATGCCGTAGGTGTTCTGAATGGCGCGGCTCACGCCCGTGGCGCAGAGGCCCTGGCTCGAGTAGCCACCCATGCTCAACGCCACCGAGCGGGCGCTGTTGGCCAGAGCGGAGTTGCCGTGCACACCACCGGTGCTGGGAGGAGTCGTGGG
>DASVVJ010000059.1:0-1945 GCA_036389955.1 Myxococcaceae bacterium | reverse complement strand
GGACGAGGCGGTCAACGCGCTGGAGCAGCAGGTGGCCACCAACCCGAAGCCGGAGGAGACGCACGTGATGCTCGAGCGGCTGCACCAGCGCAAGGGAGAGGTGGAGAAGGCGGCCAAGGCGGTGGAGCGCCAACTGCGCCTGGAGCCGGAGCTGAAGGAGAAGTGCGATCGCTTCCTGAAAGCCTCACCGCTGGCGGTGAGAGCCATGCCGAAGTCGGTGGTGGAAGCGCTACGGCGCCAATGCCCGGAGCCCGAGTAGGGGCTCAGGAGGACTCGCCGAGGAAGCGGCGGCGCAGGGTGCGAGTCACCTCCACGTCCCAGCGGGGGGACAGCAGCTCCACGACGGTGCGGCGCCAGCGCAGGGCACAGGCCAGGCACGCCAGCGTGGCCGCCAGCCCGACAAGGGTGTTCTGCCAGGAGGCCAGGTTCCACTGGCCCTTCCAGAACCACTCCTTCATCGAGTGGGGAAAGTAATAGTGAATGGGCCACCCGGGCCCACTGCCCGCCAGGTCGCACAGCAGATGCAGGTGAAAGGCGGCCAGGGAGAGCAGGGCCACCCACCCTCGCTGCCGGGCAAACGCGATGCAGATCGCCATGGTCGCGAGCGCGGCCAGATAGCCGTGGGTGAGCACATGGTGATAGCGCGCGTACATCGCCTCGCCCGCCAGCAGGGTGAGCCCGTCCACATCCGGAGCCAGCCCGGCGAGGGTGACGAGCACACGGTCACGCCGCTCGCGCAGCCGCAGAGTCAGCAGCCAGGACAGCTCCGCATGGACGATGGGATTCACGGCCTCTCATCGTACTGCTGTTGCGAACTCACTGGAGGACCAACGAGAGTGCTTCCCCTTCGCGCACCAGCAACTCCTCCTCCCGGGCGAGCAGATTGTCCGAGCCGAACGCCTCGGCCCGGAAGCGGAGCCGGCCGTTCCCATCGGCGACGAGGTGATGGGGAATGGTGAGCGTGCGGGTGCGCCGGGCGGGTACCGAGCCCAGGTGCACGCGCTGTGTCCGGTCCATGGCGTAGACGTCCACCTCCGCGTGGTAGCGGTTGTTCACCTCCAGCGTCGTCCGCGGTGTGTCTCCCGGGGAGGCAGTGGGCCGTGGCTGCACGCCACCACAGGCAACCGCTGAGAGGAGCCAGAGAATCGAGAGCGCTCGAACGGTA
Organism: Myxococcaceae bacterium; assembly: GCA_036389955.1. GTDB lineage: Bacteria > Myxococcota > Myxococcia > Myxococcales > Myxococcaceae > DATHBR01. Next base: position 780 of record DASVVJ010000059.1, on the reverse strand, counting down.
TGCATGAACATGGGGTAACAAGCCCGGGGCTCACGTCCAAGGCCCGCTGCGACGAACTGTCAGGTCGACCCGGGCCCCTGCGTCGGCTAGGGTCCGCCGCGCTCGGAACCTCCACAGGGGTGTGTCCGAAGCTGCCGCGGGAGGGCGAGCGATGAGCCAAGGCGAGAGTGCGGATACGCCGGCCAAGGAGCCAAGCGCGCCACAGGGCTTGTGGGCCTCGATCAAGGAGTCGCTCCACGGTTCGCACCAGGACTTCACCGAGGGGCCGCTGGGCCGGGCCATCTTCCTGCTCTCGGTGCCCATGGTGCTGGAGACGGTGCTCGAGTCCGTCTTCGCGGTGGTGGACGTGTTCCTGGTGGGCCAACTCGGGCCCGACGCGGTGGCCACGGTGGGCCTCACCGAGGCCATGCTCACCCTCATCTACGCGGTGGCCATGGGGCTGAGCATCGGCGCCACGGCGATGGTGGCGCGGCGCATCGGCGAGAAGGACCCCGAGCAGGCCGCGCGCACGGCGGTGCAGGCCATCGGGCTGGGAGTGTTGCTGGGAGTGCCCATCTCGGCGGCGGGGGTGTACTTCGCCCGGCCACTGCTGGCGCTGATGGGGGCCTCGGGCTGGGTGCTGGAGCACGGAGTCGCCTACGCGCAGATCATGCTGGCGAGCATGGTCAGCGTCATCCTGCTGTTCCTCATCAACGCCATCTTCCGGGGCGCGGGGGATGCGGCCATCGCCATGCGCGTGCTGTGGCTGGCCAATACGCTCAACATCATCCTCGCCCCGTG
>DASVVJ010000058.1:0-1674 GCA_036389955.1 Myxococcaceae bacterium | reverse complement strand
GCTGCTGATCAACCATGGCTTCAGTGCCGGGGAGCCGGACGCCAAGTTCGGCCCCAGGACGAAGCAGAAGGTGATGGAGTTCCAGAGAGCCAAGGGCCTGGGAGCCGACGGCGTCGTCGGCCCCCAGACGTGGGCCGCCCTGGGAGCACCCGCGCCGACCAGCGGCGTCGCCGATGGCACCGCGCACATCAACAACCAGCCCCCCGGCCTCGGGCTGACCAGCGGCTCCATCACGGTGAAGGGCCGCACATACCAGTTCAACTCCGGCTCGAGCAGACTCTTCTCGGTGCCGCACGGCACGTACCGGGTGCGGAAGCATCGCAACGAGCGCTCCGATGCGGGTTTCGTGCGTGATGGCGTCGGCTTCAGCTTCCTCATCGAGGACGCGCGCCGCCCCGGCTCTGATGCGATGTTTGACGCGCGCGCGGGCCGCGACCGCACGCTCCTGCGCATCCACCCGGACGGTGGTGGGACCGGCACCGCAGGCTGCATCGGCCTCAGCGGTAATGGGGCGACGCTGCGTCAGTTCCGCGACGACATGAACGCGGAGATCGATAGGCACGGCGGCTCGTACACGCTCCGCGTGCAGTGACGCACTCGAAGACGCGACCGGAGGAGTGGTGCTGAGCTCCCCGTCGGCCTTGATGAACCCCTATCCCTCACAGAGGACATCTCCATGGCTACTTCCAAGACCTCCCCCCCAATGACAAACGAAGTCTCCGCTTCCCCGGCGACGCTGCGCGAGGGCTCTGAAGGCCCCCCGGTGCGCTGGCTCCAGGCGCTGCTGATCAACCATGGCTTCAGTGCCGGGGAGCCGGACGCCAAGTTCGGCCCCAAGACGAAGCAGAAGGTGATGGAGTTCCAGAGAGCCAAGGGCCTGGGAGCCGACGGCATCGTCGGCCCCAAGACATGGGCCGCCCTGGGAGCCCCGCCGATGTCTCCGGGCCCGACAACGGGCGGAGTGTCGGAGCAGCAGCTGCGCTCCATCATGCCGAACCTGTCGGCCGGGCGCGCCAGAGAGGTGCTGCCGCATTTCAACAAGGCCTCGGCCGAGGCGGGCATCAACACCCCGAAGCGGCAGGCGGCGTTCCTGGCGCAGCTGGCGGTGGAGAGCGGCGAGTTCCTCGACTTCGAGGAGCGCGCCTCGGGGGAGGCCTATGAGGGCCGCACGGACCTGGGCAACATCCACCCGGGCGATGGCGTGCGCTACAAGGGCCGCGGCCCCATCCAGCTGACCGGCCGCAACAACTATCGCGCGGCGGGGCAGGGGGTAGGCCTCGATCTCGAGGGCAACCCGAGGCAGGCCGCGGAAGTGGAAGTGGGCTTCCGCACCGCCGCGTGGTTCTGGAACAGCCGCAGCCTGAGCCCTCTGGCCGACGTTGGCAACTTCCGTGAGATCACCCGCCGCATCAACGGCGGCACCAACGGTCTGGCCGCCCGCGAGCGGTACTACGCTCGCGCAAAGCAGGTGCTGGGCGCGTAACGGATGGCCTTGGGCGGAAAAGAAACCCCGTGGCGCCTTGATGGCGCCACGGGGCTCTTTGCTGCTGCTCTCGCGCGTCGCCAGCCCCCACGTGCCGCGGTTCCGAGAGCTGGTGCCTCCGCCTCCGGCAAACCTCACGAGGTTGTAGGGTAGCCCCGGCCAGTTCCCCAGCCGGGGCCCCCGCCAGATCC
>DASVVJ010000057.1:0-16570 GCA_036389955.1 Myxococcaceae bacterium | reverse complement strand
GGAAACAGGTGCGGGCCCGAGTCGCGCCGGGACCAGGCGCCGTAGATGGCGCGCCGGGCCGTCGTCAGGCTGCCCTCGTGGATGTCCGTCCCCAGCACCTCCACGGAGAGGCCCGGATGGCCGCACGCCAGCAGACAGGCCGCCAGCGAGTAGGCCTCCTCGCCGGTGGCGCAGCCGGCGCTCCAGCCCCGCAGCCGCTTCATGTTGCGGCGCAGCATGGACGGCATGCCCTCGCGGGCGATGAACCGGAAGTGCTCCGGGTGGCGGAAGAAGTACGTCTCTCCCACCAGCGTGGCGCGCACCACCTGCACGGAGAACTCGCTGTCGGGCCGGTGCAGCTCCCCCAGCAGCTCGGCCACGGAACGGCCCCGGAGGATCTCCGCGCGCAGCACCCGCTCCAGCGACTCGGGCGAGATGGCGTCGTCCCGGAAGCCCGTGGACTCGGACACCAGCTGCCGCGCCCGGGCGACCAGTACCGGATCGAGTCCCCCCGTCATGCGCCCTGCCCCACTCCCCCCTGCCTCAACATCACCGGCAGCTCTCGCAACAGCCCGCGCGAGATGAAGACCTTGGGATCCAGCAGCGGCAGCGCCCGGTGGCCGCCCACCCGCAGCATGCCGATGAGCCCTTCCTTCAGCAGGCCATGGTCCGCCCCACCCACGTGCCGGTCGATCTCCGTGGCCTGGAACTCCTCGGGGTCCTGCACCCGGTCCACGCACAGCGCCAGCGGCGTGCCGTCGATCTGGATGATGACCAGCATGCGCTCGCGCAGCGGCACGCGGTGCTCCAGGCCCAGCCTTCGCGCCACATCCAGCACGCACACCGCCGCCCCGCGCAGCTCCACGTACTCACTGAGGTAGGCGGGGCCCCCGGGCAGCGGCCGAAGCGCGGGCTGGAGCAGCACCTCGCGCACCGAGTCCAGTGGCAGGGCGAACTCCTGCTCCCCAGCCACCATGCGCAGCACCAGCATGGAGCCCACGCGCGCGCGGCGCCGGGCGTTCTCCATCGCCGACGCCACCGCCGCCAACAGCTCCTCGGCCCGGAAGGGCTTGGCCAGAAAGGCCTCGGCACCCATGCCGATGCAGGACTCCGCCCGCGACTTCTCCGAGGAGATGATGATGACGGGGATGTCGGACGTGGCCGGATCCGCCTTCATCTTCTGCAGCACCTCGTCCCCGTCCATCTCCGGCATCGACAGATCCAGCAACACGGCGGCTGGCTGCAGCCGCCCCACCTTCTCGAGCGCTTCCCGGCCATTGCTCGCGGTGTTCAGCGAGTAGTGGCCGGAGAGAATGGCGCGCTCGAGCGCAAGGATGGCGTCACTGTCGTCGACGAGGAGAAGAGACGGAAGGCTCACGGCGCGGCTTGCGGCAGGAACTGGCGAACGGTCTCGGTCAAATCATTGTGGGACACCGGCTTCTGAATGAAGGCATTGGCTCCGGCCTCCACGCCCCGCTGCCGCAGGTCTCCGCCCTTCTCGGCGGTCAGGAGGATGACGGGGACGCCCCTCACCTGGGGCTTGGTGCTGGCTCGCACCTCGCGCACAAAGGTGATTCCGTCCATGCCGGGCATGTTGATATCCGCAATCACCACGCTGACCGGCACGACGTTCAAGAGCTGCAGCGCTCTCGAGGCATCCTCGGCCTCGATGATGCTCTGCCGGAGACCCATCAAGTAAATCTTGATGATGTTGCGGACAGTCGGGCTGTCATCAACGACCAGGATGTTGGCACTCACTCCCACGGCTCCTCATGCAGGGTCCACCACGGCCCCCGCTGCAAACGGTTGTGACTCTAGCGTGTCCGCTCCTACGGGAGAAAGCTCGGCCCGTCTATTCCATCCAGACCGGGCAGATGCCTGCCAGGCCCCCGGGTTCCCCGGCGCTACGAGTCCACGTTCGTGGACGGGGCGGGGGTGGCCTGAGCCTCGGCCTGCTCGGCGCGGGGGTCCACGGGCGGTGCGCCAATGGCATGATAGCCCCCGTCCACGTGGACAAGCTCTCCCGTGGTCGCCGGCATCCAGTCGGAGAGCAGCGCACACGCGGTCCGCGCCACGGTGTCATGGCTGTCCTTGGCGCTCCAGCCCAGCGGGGCCTGCCTGCCCCAACCCTGCTCCAAGGCCTTGAAACCCGGAATTCCCTTGGCAGCGATGGTGGCCAGGGGGCCCGCGGCCAGTGAGTTGACGCGAATGCCCTTGGGACCGAGGTCCCGGGCGAGGTAGCGGACCGTGGCCTCCAGCGCAGCCTTGCACACACCCATCCAGTCATAGATAGGCCAGGCGATGGTGCTGTTGTCGAAGTCCAGCGCGACAATGGAGCCGCCCTGCGTCATGAGCGGCGCCACCGCGACGGCCAGCTCCTTGAGCGAGAACGTGGAAACCCGGAACGCCGTCTGCACACTCTCCCACGGGGTGTTGAGGAAGTTGCCGCCCAGTGCGTCCTCGGGCGCGAAGGCCACCGCGTGCACCGCGCCGTCCACCCGCCCCCACTTCTGGCGCAGCGACTCGGTAAGCGCGGTGAAGTGCTCCGGCTTGGCCACATCCAGCTCCAGCACCTCCGTGCCGGCCTTGAGCCGCTTGGCGCTACGCTCGGTCAGCGAGCGGGCCCGGCCAAAACCCGTGAGGATCACTTCCGCGCCTTGCGCCAGCGCATGCTCGGCAATGCCGTAGGCGAGGGACTGGGGCGTCAGTACACCGGTGATCAGGATCTTCTTGCCCTGCAACAGCATGGGGGGCCCTTTCGGGAAGAAAGAAGTCGGCGAGGCCGGGCGGTTTACCATTTCCAATGTTCGACGCAGCGCATTAACTGTGCTCATGTAGCGCACGCGGAAAACCCCCCAAAGGGCCGCTCATCCAGTAAAAGGCCAACCCGCCATGGCGAACTTTCAGGACACGTATCTCTCAGGCGCCAACATCGACTTCATTGAAGGGCTCTACGCCCGCTACCTCCAGGATCCCGCGAGCGTGGATCCGAGCTGGCGAGAGATCTTCGAGCGCAACAACGGGGCCGGCCGCCCCATCTTCAACAAGAACCTGATCGAGCCGCCCGCTCCTGCGGCCGCCGCTGTTCCCGGTAAGAACGGCAAGCCCGCCAACGGGGCGCAGCTTCAGGCCCAGCCCCAGGCTCTGGCCCAGGCCGCCCCTACCCAGGACATGCGCCTGCAGGCGCGGGTGGATCAAACGGTCACCGCGTTCCGGCTGCGCGGGCACCTGCGCGCCACGCTGGATCCGCTCGGCCGGGGCCGCGCGCCGCTGGATCACGTGGCGGACATGGGCATGGTGGACGAGAAGCACTTCTCCTCCGCCGAGTTGGAGCAGACCGTCGAGAGCAGCAGCGTGTTCGTCGAGCAGCGGGTGAAGCTCGGGGACCTGCTGGCCCGGCTGCGCCGCACCTACACCGGCTCGATCGGCGTCGAGTTCATGCAGATGCTCGACAGCGAGCGGCGGCGCTGGCTGCTGCGGCGCATGGAGCACACGGAGAACCGGCTGTCGTTCAACGTGGCCCAGCAGCGCCACCTGCTCACCAAGCTCTCCTATGCCGAGGGCTTCGAGAACTTCCTGCACACCAAGTACGTGGGTGTGAAGCGCTTCAGCCTGGATGGCGGCGAGAGCCTCATCCCCATGCTGGACACCATCATCGAGGTGGGCAGCGAGCTGAACCTGCGCGAGGTCGTCATCGGCATGGCCCACCGCGGCCGCCTCAACGTGCTGACGAACATCCTTCACAAGAGCCCGGACGAGATCTTCAGCGAGTTCGAGGGCCCGGCCGACCCGAAGGCCTACATGGGCCGCGGCGACGTGAAGTACCACATGGGCTTCTCGTCGGATCACACCACGCAGAGCGGGACCAAGGTGCACCTGTCACTGGCGTTCAACCCCAGCCACCTGGAGGCGGTGGACCCGGTGGTCGAGGGCCGCGTGCGCGCCAAGCAGGACCGCAGCGGGGACAAAGAGCGCACCAAGGTGATGCCGCTGCTCATCCACGGCGACGCGGCCTTCATGGGCCAGGGCGTGGTGGCCGAGACGCTCAACCTCTCGCGGCTCAAGGGCTACGAGACGGGCGGCACCGTCCACATCGTCATCAACAACCAGGTGGGCTTCACCACGGATCCGCACGACTCGCGCTCGAGCATCTACGCCACCGCGATGGCGCAGATCCTCGATGTGCCGGTGTTCCACGTGAACGGGGACGACCCGGAGGCGTGCGTGCACGTGGCGCGCCTGGCCGCCGAGTACCGGCAGACCTTCAAGAGCGACGTGGTCATCGACCTCATCTGCTACCGGCGCTACGGGCACAACGAGGGCGACGACCCCTCGTTCACCCAGCCGGCCATGTACGAGCTGATCCGCAAGCAGCCCACGGTGCGCACGCTGTACGCCAAGCAGCTGGCGGACTCGGGCCGCATCACCGCCGAGGACTCCGAGGCCATCAAGCAGGCGTGCCTCAAGGAGTTCGACGACGCGCTGACGCGCATCAAGCAGGCCCGGCAGTTCAAGGAGCCCAGCGCGCTGGAGGGCCTGTGGAAGCCGTACAAGGGCGGCTCGCAGAAGAACGCGCCCGAGGTGCCCACCGCGGTGGACAAGAGCAAGCTGCGCGACGCGCTGAAGCGGCTGGCCACCACGCCCGAGGGCTTCAACGTGCACCCGGTGGTGGAGCGCACGGTGCTCAAGAAGCGCCTGTCCTCGCTGGAGAGCGAGGAGCTGCAGTGGGCCGAGGGCGAGACGCTGGCGTACGCCTCGCTGCTCACCGAGGGCTACCCGGTGCGCGTGTCCGGCCAGGACTGCGAGCGCGGTACCTTCAGCCACCGCCACGCGGTGCTGCATGACGTGAAGACGGGCGGCCGCTACGTGCCGCTGGACCAGTTCGCCAACGGCCAGTGGGCCAACTTCCAGGTCTACAACAGCCCGCTGTCCGAGATGGGCGTGATGGGCTTCGAGTACGGCTACAGCCTGGACGTGCCGGACGGGCTCACCATCTGGGAGGCCCAGTTCGGCGACTTCGCCAACGGCGCGCAGATCATCATCGACCAGTTCTTCGCGGCCGGTGAGAGCAAGTGGCGCCGGCTGTCGGGCCTCACCCTGCTCTTGCCCCACGGCTACGAGGGCCAGGGTCCGGAGCACTCCAGCGCCCGCCTGGAGCGCTTCCTCAGCCTGTGCGCCGAGGACAACATCCAGGTCTGCTACCCCACCACCCCGGCGCAGATCTTCCACCTGCTGCGCCGCCAGGCGGTGCGCCCCTACCGCAAGCCCCTGGTCATCATGTCGCCCAAGAGCCTGCTGCGCCGCCCCGAGGCGACGAGCAAGCTGGACGAGCTGGCCAACGGCCACTTCCAGGAGGTCATCGCGGACAAGAAGGACATCGATCCTTCGGGCGTGACGCGGCTGCTGCTGTGCTCGGGCAAGGTCTACTACGACCTCGTCAAGGCGCGGGACGACAACAAGGCGAACAACATCGCCATCGTCCGCGTGGAGCAGCTCTACCCGTTCCCGTTCGACACGCTGGCGAACCTGGTGTCCGGCATGCCCAGGCTGACCGAGATCTTCTGGGTCCAGGAGGAGCCGCGCAACGCGGGCGGGTGGTATTTCATGTTCCCCCGCCTGCACGACATGGCATCTTCCCGCGCCAGTGGGCCGGTGAAGATCGGCTATATCGGGCGGGCAGAGGCAGCCAGCCCCGCAACGGGCTTTACGAAGACGCACGATTACGAGCAGCACCTCATCGTCGAGGAAGCCATCCTCCGCGGAGCCAAGAATGGCCGTTGAATTGAAAGTGCCGCCGCTGGGCGAGTCCATCACGGAAGCCGTCGTCGGCAAGTGGAACAAGAAGAAGGGTGAGTCGGTCTCCGCCGACGAGCCGCTTGTCGTCCTGGAGACGGACAAGGTCACCATCGACGTGCCCGCCCCTGCTGGCGGCGCCATCGCCGAGGTGCGCTTCAAGGAGGGCGACAAGGTCCGCGTGGGTGAGGTGCTCGGCCTCATCGACTCCGCGGGCGCCCCCGCCGCCGCTCCGGCTCCGGCGCAGGCCCAGCCCACCCCGCCTCCCCCCGCTCAGGAGGCTCGCCCCGCTCCCGCCCAGGAGACGCGCGCCACCCCCACCGCCGCCAACATGGCGGCGGCCCACAACCTGGACCTGGCGCAGATTCCGGGCTCGGGCGCCGGCGGCCGCGTCATGAAGGATGACGTGCGCGGCAAGCTCAACCAGGGCACCCAGGCGCCGCAGCCCGCCATCACCCCGGCTCCCTCGGGCCCCCGGCCCAACGCCGCCCGCGAGGAGCGCGTGCGGATGACGCCGCTGCGCAAGCGCGTGGCCGAGCGCCTCATCCAGGCCCAGTCCACCGCCGCCATCCTCACCACCTTCAACGAGGTGGACATGGGCGAGGTGATGGCGCTGCGCAAGAAGTACAACGACAAGTTCCAGGCCAAGCACAGCGTGAAGCTGGGTTTCATGAGCTTCTTCGTGCGCGCCGCCATCGAGGCCCTCAAGGCCTTCCCGCAGATCAACGCGGAGATCGACGGCGAGGACGTCGTCTTCAAGCACTACTACGACATCGGTGTGGCGGTGTCGGGCTCGCGCGGCCTGGTGGTGCCGGTGGTGCGGGACGCGGACACGCTGTCGCTGGCCGATCTGGAGAAGAAGATCGCCGACTACGGCAACCGCGCCCGCGCCGACAAGCTCACCCTGGCGGAGCTGCAGGGTGGCACCTTCACCATCTCCAACGGCGGCATCTTCGGCTCCATGCTGTCCACGCCCATCCTCAACCCGCCGCAGACGGGCATCCTGGGCATGCACAACATCGTCGAGCGGCCGGTGGTGCGCGACGGGCAGATCGTCATCCGGCCCATCATGTACGTGGCGCTCTCTTATGATCACCGGCTGGTGGACGGCCGCGAGGCGGTGCAATTCCTCGTTCGTGTCAAGGAGTGCATCGAGGACCCGGAGAGACTGTTGCTGGAAGTGTGAACCATTGAAGTCGATTTCTCAGGTCCGTCTGGACTTGAGGGTATCGGGTTCACTACAACGCTGGGGCCCACCGGTAGTCGGGGGGCAGAAGAACTCGGGGGGGGCTCCGGCGCCGCCCGTCGAACAAGGAAGCAACATGGCAACTGGTACCGTGAAGTGGTTCAACGATGCGAAGGGCTTTGGGTTCATCACGCAGGACGGTGGTGGCGAGGACGTGTTCTGCCACCACACCGCCATCAACATGGATGGCTTCCGCACCCTCCAGGAGGGGCAGAAGGTCCAGTTCGAGGTGACCAAGGGCCCCAAGGGCCTGCAGGCCCAGAACGTGCGCGCCGTCTAAAGACGAGCCCGCGCCGGTCTTCACGGACTGGCTGAGTCGAGGCCCGGTCTCCCCTCTTCAGGGAGCCGGGCCTTTCTCTTTCCCCCTCTCCCACCGGGAGAGGGCCGGGGTGAGGGTTCTTGGGCTACAGGTGCTTCTGGAAGTAGCCGAGCACCCACTCGTACTGGCGCTGGGTGACGAGCGGGTCGGGCACCATGTGCGTCAGCCCGCTGAGCGGCAGCAGGTCATGCGGCTTGCCGGCCCGGAACAGCGCGTCCGAGAGCTTCAAGGTGTGGAAGAAGTAGACGTTGTCGTCCGCGGTGCCGTGAATGAGCAGCAGCGGGCGCATGGGCTTGCTCGGGTCCTTCGCATAGGTGAGCAGCGAACTCTTCTCGTAGGCCTCTGGGTGCTCCTGGGGCAGGCCCAGGTAGCGCTCGGTGTAGTGGGTGTCGTAGTCGAGCCAGTCCACCACCGGGGCGCCAGACACGGCGGCCTTGAAAAAGTCGGGGCGCTTGAGCACGGCCAGGGCGGCCATGTAGCCGCCGAAGCTCCAGCCCTCGATGCCCACGCGGGTGAGGTCCAGCTCGGGCACCTTCTGCGCCAGGGCCTGGAGCGCGGCGACCTGATCCTCCAGGGTGGTGGTGGCGAAGTCGTACTTCACCACGCGCTCCCAGGCGGCGGTGCGCAGCGGGGTGCCGCGCCCGTCGAACTTGACGACGAGGAAGCCCTTGTCGGCCAGCCACTGGTTGAGGAGGTTCTCCTGCATGCTGTGGCGCACCACGGTGGTGGTGGGGCCGCCGTACACCTTCACGACGACGGGCAGCTTCACCCCGGGCTTCATGTTCCGGGGGCGGATGACGGAGGCGTGGAAGCCCTCCTTGCCCACCTGGAAGAAGTGCATGTCCGGGGTAAAGGGAGGCTCCACCGCCACGGAGGGCAGTTCCCCCACGCGCGTGCCGTCCGGCCGTAGCACGGGGAAGCGGGGCATGGCGGTGGCCGTCTGGGACAGGGCGACGAGCAGCCCGCCCTGCTTCGAGACGGTGGCGGACACCTCGTTGGCGGGAGCGGGAACGCCGGTGGAGAGCTTCTCCGGAACGCCCGCGTCCTTCACTCGCCACAGGTAGCTCTCGGCAGGGTTGGCATCCCCGTGGAAGTAGAGGGTGCGCTCCTTGTCCAGGAAGCGGGCCAGGCCGCGGAAGCCCGCCTGCGGCTTCACCCAGGTGCGCGCCAGGGTGCCGTCCGCGTTGCGCTGCTCCACCTCGGGGCCGCCGTTGCGCTCGGTGTACCAGAGGAAGCCGCTGCCATCCTCGAGCCACCGGGGAAAGTCCTGGTCCAGGTTGAGCCAGGCCTCGTCCTTCTCGGTGAGCAGCAGGCGCGTCTTTCCGGTGCGTGGATCCACCGCGAGCAGCTGCTGCTCCGTCTGCGTGCGGTTCTGCACCAGCAGCGTGAGCGGCCCGCCCTTCTGCCAGGCCACCGTGGCCAGGTACGGGTACTTCTTCTCGTCCCAGTCCACCCACACCGTCTTGCCGCCGGTGATGGGGATGACACCCAGGCGCACCACGGCGTTGGCCTTGCCCGGCCGCGGATACGGGAAGGTGTGGCCCCCCTTCTCCGGGTGCATCACGTCCACGATGGTGAGCTTCTCCACGCCCGAGGTGTCCGACTCGGTGTAGGCAAGGTGCTGGGCGTCCGGGCTCCACCAGAAGCCGGAGAAGCGGCTCATTTCCTCCTGGGCGACGAACTCGGCCAGGCCGTGGGTCTTCTCCTCCTTACCGCCGGTGGTGACGCGCTGCTCCTTGTTGGTGGCCAGATCGATGCGGAACACGTCGTTGTCGCGCACGTAGGCGATCTGCTTGCCGTCCGGGGAGAAGTGCGGGTCGATGACGCCCGGGCCCGTCTTCAGCTCCGTCACCCGGCCGGTGGAGCGCTCATACGTGTAGAGCTTGCCGGACAGGCTCACCAGGATGCGCTCACCATCCTCGGACAGGTAATAGCCGGCGAAGCCCCGGGCGCTCACGCGCTGGCGCTCGCGGCGGGCCTGCTCCTCCACGGTGAGCGTCTCCTCGGCGCCCTTGAGGAGAATGTCGGGGGTGAGCAGCTCCTTCGTCTGGCCGGTGGCCACGTCGAAGGCGAACAGCGTCTGCGTGGCCGAGGTGGGTTGGGCGCGCAGGAAGAGGACGGTCTTCTCGTCCGGGGTGATGCGCGGCTTGACGGGACGGCCGCTCATGAAACGGCGCGTCTCGGAGAACTGGCGCAGGAAGGTGTCCGTCTTCGGATCTGTCATGGGCTTGGCAGCAGGCTGAGCGAAGGCTGGGAGGCTCGCGAGAAGGAGCGCGGCGACAAGGTTGCGCATGCGATGCTGGCGCCCGCAACGGGCACCTCTCCTTTCGACATCGGAAGGGGCGCGAAGCCTACACTCCGGCCTCACGCATCGGGCGGTAAAGCACGGACTTGGGAGGTTATTCCCCAGATGGACCTTGAAGCGCCGCACCACCTGCGCCTGGCTGGCGTCATCCGGCTGTTGCTCGGGGGCGGCCGGGGGCCCTCGGATGCGTATGTCTTCGATCCGCACCGGCTCGCCCTGCCCTGCTGGGCCTGTGCGCTGGGCGAGGCGGGGCCTGCGGCGCTGCTGGTGACGCTGGACCGGCACCTGGACGTGGTGCCGCCCCGGCAGCCTGCGGCCGTGCCGGACCGGAGCGCGGGAATGCGCGCCCTGGATGAGCACGCGCGGTGGGAACTGGATGTGCGCAACTACGACCACATCCTGGCGGCCATGGAGGCGGGGCTGGTGGGAGACGCGCTCTTCATCGCCCGGGCCCGTCCCCGGGGCTCGTTCGAGGGACAGGTCTACACGGACACGCGCGGCCGTGCGCACCAGTTGGTGGCGGTGCCCACGGTGGATCGGGCGGCCGAGGCCTTTGGAGCTCCCGCGCCGGGAGACCGGGTGCGCGAGGTGCTGGAGCGCGCGGAGCGGGTGCTGCTGGACGTGGACCTGGACTGCTTCACCTCACCGAGCGACGCGGATCCGACGACGGTGCTGCCCTGGCCGCGGAGTGTCATCCGCGAGTTCCTCATGCCCGAAGGCTCCGGGCCTTTCTGGGAGTCCGTGCTGAGCAAGGCCGTGGCGCTCACGCTGGCGCGAGAGCCTCACCACTGTGGTGGGCTGCTGGCCTCTGGTGAGTTATTCCGCGACGTGGCAGAGGTGCTGTTCCGCGAGCTGCTCCATGCCGAGCCGCCGTGACCGCCGTGTTTTCCCGACGCAGACAAGGAGTTTCCCGTGAAGAATCGTCCGCTGTTCCTCCTCACCGTCATGGGTCTGGCTGGTGCCAGCGCGCTGTCCTGCGCGAGTCAGAGCCAGGCCACCGCGGCTCCCGGCACCGAGCACGCCGCCTCTCCGGCGCAGGCTCCCGCCACCGGGCCCGCAGTTCAGGGGCCAGCCGCTGATCCCGGAGGGGCTCCGTCGGTGCGCTGGGTAGACATGACCAAGCAGCAGCGTGGCCAGTACATGGCCTCCGTCGTCATGCCGCAGATGAAGGAGCTGTTCCGTTCCTTCGATGCGAAGAAGTTCGCCGAGTTCAACTGCAAGACGTGCCATGGCCAGGACGCGAAGGACCGCGGCTTCGAGATGCCCAACCCGGGGCTGCGCGAGCTGCCGTCCACCCAGGAGGGCTGGGGGGCGCTGGCGAAGGACGAGCCCGAGTTCATGGCCTTCATGAGCCAGAAGGTGAAGCCGCAGATGGCCGCGCTGCTGGACATCCCGGAGTATGACCCGAAGAACCCGCAGCCGGGCGCCTTCGGCTGCAACAACTGTCACACGGTCAAGAGCCCCTGATGTTTCGGAGGACGCGGGCGCGCACCTGCTCCTCGCGCTTGAGGCCCCGCTGAAGGGCCTTGAGCTTCTCGGCCTCCCTCGTATGGGGAGGCCCATGCGCCTCGAGCGAATCGAAGAGGCGGTTGACGCTGGCGGTGATCTCGTCGACCGCTCGGGCAAAGGCGGCGCGGTTGGCGCGGGAGGGCTCGCGCATCCCGCTCAGCTTGCGCACGTACTGCAGGGCGGAGTCACGGATCTCCTCCTGGGTCGCGGGCGGCTCGAAGTGGTGAAGCAGCTTGATGTTGCGGCACATGGGCCGAGCATATCAATCCAGGGACTCCAACCGCTCCTCCATCCAGGAGACGAAGTCCGGAGCCACAGGTTGGGGCTCTTGCTCTTCGCCAGCCGTATGGTCCCAGAACACGATCATCGGTTCTCCTGCCTTACCCATGTCGAGACAATAGAGATTGCCACCCCCATCGTTCATGATCGGGATCAGATGCAATGGGAGAGCCGGGAGCATCTGTGTACGTTCGCTCTCCGTCACGGCAACGAGATGCAGATAGGGCGGAACGTCCACTCCCAATCCGTAGAGTTCGAAGGACCCGACTCCTCCCCAGCCGAAGCGCTGCAAGAAGCGCCGATAGCCGCCAACCAGGTTCACACGCAGCCGAGCACTGGCAGCTTGGAGGTCATGCTCGCTCGCTCCGCGCCCGAAGGATTTCGAGGGAACTGATTCCAATTTCTGAGCGAGTTGATCGAACGTCATGGCAGGTTCGGATGGTTCTTCTTATAACTGTCGCCAAGACGATGCCCTGTGCGTGTCAGGATCTCCAAATTGTCGAACGCGTTGGAGCCTCCCTCTGCGAGCGGTTTCTTATGATGGAGCTCCATGGGGTGACCATCTGGACCGATAGGGGGCTTCCCGTTTCTCATCCTGGCGACATTCTCAGGTGAGTATGCTCGTTCGTTGATTGTTGCTTCGTTCTTCCAGAACTTCGATTTGATGGCTTCGAACTCCCGGCGCAGCTTCGCGAGTTCCTCCCCAGAGACACGGCTTGGACGCGGGTGCTCGCTCTCGCCACCTACTCCTCTGGTGGCCATGGCGACCGCCGTGGGCGCCAGGGAGATAACGAGATTTCCCTCCACCACGGCCACCATGGTCACCTCTCCCACCGAGGCCAGGTTCACGCCTACCTGAGCAGCCCCCACGGCCGAGGCTTCCGCGAAACGTGGTAGCAGTGGCAGCCGCCCGGCCAGAGACGTGGCGCCTCTCATCGTTCCCCGGCTGATCACCACCGTCAGCGCCAGGATGAAGACGCGCGCCAGCTGCGGCCCCACCTGAGCCCCGAAGCGCTGACTTGCCTCTTCCACTTCCTCGAAGGTGACTGCTCCCTCGCTGGTACGCTTCAGTTCCTGGCACGCCTTCACCACTACAAGGAACGCGTCCACTCCCAGGTAGAGCACCATCACGGCGGCCACCACGGCCGCTACCTTGGTGAAAACCGGCTCGGGATTGGCAGCGAGCAGAACCCAGCTCACCATTCCCGCGCTGATGGCAGCGGCGAAGAATTGGGGCGTCAGCGTGTCCTCCAGCGCCCGGGCGATGCTCTCCCGCATCGGCTGCAGCGACAGGCCCAGCCCCAGCGCCAGCTTCTCCGTGGAACTCAGCCCCATCACGTCATCCAGCAAGGACACACACTCGTTCCGCGGCTGGCCCGGCCGGCACGGGCCTCCCAGGGCCTTGCCCAACCAGTACGAGGTGTCCCCCGCCGGGGGCGAGAAGGAGGCACGCACCACCCAGCCTTGCCCGGCAGGGTGCACCACCAGGGGCTCGTCCAACATCAGCCGCGCCAGCGCCCCCTCGAAGTCCGCTCCACGCACCGTCACCGACCGGCTCATCGTGGGCGGCAAGTGCTCCAGCGGCTCCCCTTGCCCGATGTCCAGGCGCACCACTCGTGGCGTGGCGCACGCACTCGCGAAGACGACTAACAGCAAGACCGCGCTCCACCGGCTGCCCATGAAACGCGCTCCTCCGCGACGCACCCAACCCGGGGCTCGCGTGCCGAATCCGTGCCGCGTTATCGATCTGAGAGAAAACGAGTCGCGTCCTTGAGCCCGCTCATCTCCCTGAACTGACTCAGGTTCCCCCGAATTCGGAGCCCCACTGGCAACACCGTGCACCATCCTGGGATAATGGGAAAAGCCCCCACCCTTTTTGCCCGGTACCTCTCTCATGACGACCTCTGTTTCGACCCGAGCCCCCAGTACTCCGCAAGTGAATACCAGCGCCGTGAGCGCTACCGAGTTGCCCAAAACGGGCGACGCGTTCCTGGACCGGATCGCCGCCGAAGCCATCAAGAGCCAGCGCAACACCGGCGTGCCGGCCTCGGTGACGATGGCGCAGGCCCTGCTGGAGAGTGACCGCGGCCGCTCGGGCCTGTCGAAGAACGCCAACAACTTCTTCGGCATCAAGGGCACCGGCCCCGCTGGCAGCGTCACCCTGCCCACCCAGGAGGTCTACAACGGCCGGACCGTGACGGTGAATGCCAAGTTCCGCAAGTATGACTCGCCGTCCCAGTCGTTCGATGATCACGGCAAGTTCCTGCTGAAGAACTCGCGCTACAAGCCCGCCTTCAACCACACGGGCGATGGCAAGCAGTTCGCGCGGGAGATTCACAAGGCGGGCTACGCCACGGATCCGAAGTACTCGGACAAGCTGATCAAGATCATGAACGAGTACGGGCTGGAGCGCTTCGACAAGATCGCCCGCTCGGGCCAGCAGGTGGGCACCGACAAGCCCGCCACCCAGTTCCCCGCGTTCGATGGCAAGTACACCCCTGCCCCCAGCCTCGACCAGGTCAAGCCCAACCAGAACCTGAAGATTGGCCACGAGGGCCCCGCGGTGGAGCTGGTGCAGAAGCAGTTGCACAAGCTGGGCTACCTGTCCGACGCCGACATGAAGAGCGGCAACGGCAAGTTCGGCCCGAAGACGCGCGCCGCGGTGGACCAGTTCCAGCGTGACCACAAGCTCACCCCGCCCAAGGGCCAGGAAGGCCAGGTGGGTCCCACCACGCTGGCGTGGCTGAAGAACGATGGCAAGAAGCCGGTGGAGGCCGGCGCTCCGGCTCCGCGCCCGGGCGGCACCGATGGCATGGACGGCACGGCCAAGCCCGCCCCCGCCAAGCCCACCCAGCAGCCCGCTCAGCCGGCGGCGTTCGACGGCAAGTACACCCAGGCTCCCAGCATGGAGCAGGTGAAGAAGGGCCAGAACCTGAAGATTGGCCACGAGGGCCCCGCGGTGGAGCAGGCGCAGAACATGCTGGCGAAGCTGGGCTACTTGAGCGGCACGGGCGCTGAGACCCCGGATGGCAAGTTCGGCCCGAAGACGCGCGAGGCGGTGGCCCGCTTCCAGCAGGACCGCCAGCTCAAGCCGGCCAAGGGCCATGAGGGCGAGCTGGGCCCCACCACGCTGCAGATGCTGGAGAAGGCGGTGGCGGCCGAGGCTCCCGCGCCCCCGCGGCCGGGAAAGATTGCCATTGCCCCGGCCAACCTGTCGATGAAGGAGAAGTACGCGTACTACGCCAACATGGTCCGGGCCAACGGCGGGAAGGTGAACCCCAACGGCCAGGCCACGGTGCTCGGCATCCGCGGCATGGACGCCAACGGCAAGGTGCACCCCACCACCATCAACAAGAACTATGACGACATGTTCGTAGTGCTCAAGCCCAACGGCACCGTGGCTGAGTTCCGCGGCTCCACGCACTCCAACCCGCGCTACCAGGGCCGCGCGCCGGATGCGAACCGCGACGGCCGGGGTGACCTTGGGATGATCCGGCCCGGCAACTACAGCGTGGTGCCCAACGGCAACTACATTGGTGCGGCCAGCTACCACGTGCGCACCGAGGGCGGCTCGGGCAGCCTGCCGGCCTACCGGGACACGGACCAGTCCAACACCATCTCCCAGGCCGAGCGCGAGGCGGCCAAGGCGCGCGGCTACAAGCAGACGGAGATCCTCTTCCACCGCGCTGGCAGCAACGATAACGGCTCGATGGGCTGCCAGACGATCGCCTCGTCGGACTACGACCGCTTCATTCAGGCGGTGGGCGGCGCCCGCGCCGCGTACAACTACTCGCTGGTGGATGCCAACGGCGACAAGTAGTCCTTGGCGGTAAGAGCCGGAGGGGGGGCACTTGGGGCCTACACCCAGCGTCCCCCCTCTCGGCTCAGCGCAGCGGCGAGTCCAGGATGTCCGGCCGGTACTCGGTGATCTGCCCGGCGCTGAAGGTGAAGCGCTGGCTCACCGGCGGCAGCGTGTCGTTGAGCACGTAGCCGAAGTCGAACCGGAACGGGTTCAGGTTGAACTGCGGGAACAGGAACCGGATGCCCACGCCCACCGAGTGCACCATCTTCGGCCTCCGGTCGAACGCCGAGCCCGCGTCGTAGAAGAGCACTCCGCCCACGTGCAGCGTCTTGATGACCAGCGGCGCCGAGCGGTACTCCACGTTCACCAGCAGCAGCCGCTTGCCCGAGTACGCATCCTGCCGCGCGCCTCGCAGCCCGTTGCCCCCGCCCAGCAGCTGCACCCGGTCGAACAGATCATCGATGTTCACGTCCAGCAGTCCGCGCGCCATGAAGCGCCCGCCCAGCACCCGCGGCGAGAACTGCTGCACCTCCGCCGCCCACCGGCGGTTCGTCCACCCGCCTCCCTCCCCCAGCGCCCGGCGGATGGCGCCACCCGCTGACACGGTCGTCAGCGCGTCCAACCACTTCCACCGGTAGCGCCCCGCCACCCCCAGCTCCGCGTAGTGCGCCGCCAAGGCGAACACCGGAGGCGCATACCGCACCGTCGCCAGCACCGAGTGGCCGATCTGGAAGTCCTCCGAGAGCGCGTAGCTGTCCACTCCGCGCATCACCTCGTAACGGGCCTCGAAGGCCGACAGTGACAAGGCGGCATAGACGGCGTCCTCGCTGCGCGGCAGGTGGTTCGTCTTCAGCCACTCACGCTGCGCCTCATCCAGCGGAGCCTCCTCGGGCGCGGCATAGCTCCGGTGGTAGGCCTCCACTCCGCCCGACACGTTCGTCTTGTAGTACTCGCCATACGAGCGTGTATACGTCGCCCCTCCGGACACCTCGCGCGTGTCATAGATGAAGGGCACCGGCTCGCCGTCCGGGTACGGCAGTTGCCAGACCTCGGTGCCCCGGTACACCCGTGTCGTCGCCACGTTCCACGACGCCGAGGTGCTCACGCTCCACGGCGTGGACAGCGAGTACAGCGGACGCTGCACCACCACCGAGCCCCGGGTCCCCTCGGGTTGGCCGCTCTCACGCCCCAGGATGATGGAGGCCGTCTCTCCGAAGTACCAGCGGCTGCCCCCCACCCGCTTGTTGATGTACGTCTGCCCCAGGCTCAGCGTGTCCGGCCGCAGCAAAAAGTCGATCGCCAGCCGCTGGTTGAGTCCCAGGAAGTTCGTCTCGGTCC
>DASVVJ010000056.1:0-2549 GCA_036389955.1 Myxococcaceae bacterium | reverse complement strand
CGTAGCGCAAGACCACGCCGGTCTCGGACCCACCAATCCATAAGTACTGGCGCCCCTCCGCGACGATGCTCGTGACGGTGCTCTGGGGCATCCCTTGTACACGCTCCCAGCCCTGGGCCGTGCTGCGCACCAGGCCCCCCTCGGTCCCCACCCAGAGCTGCCCGCGGCCATCTCTCAGGATCGCGAAGATGCCTACCGCGGGGATGCCACTATCACGGGTGTGCGTGCGCCACTGGCCGCGCCCGGCGAGCCGATAAATCCCCGTTGCTCCGACCCAAAGCGAGCCCTCGCGATCCAGCAGGAGGGTGCTGCCCCAGGGCGGGCCGCCCTGCACGAACCGCGCGGGCCCACGCCCGTCGTACTCCCACAGCCCCTCAGAGGAGGCGATCCACACGCTCCCCCAGGGAGTCTGCTGGATGTCATCGAGCCTGTGCTTGCTGATGGGATCATTCAGTTCTTCCAGCTGCCCCGAGCGCAAGGACACCGCCAGGATCCGGTACGAGCCGAAGACCCACAACCGCCCTTGCGCGTCACGGCCTGGCAGCAGGAGCTTGCCACTCGGTAGCCCCTCGTCCTGGCCCCAGGTCTTCCAGCTGCCGTCAGCGCGCCGTCGGTGCAGCACTCCTGAAGCGGTGACGTAGACGTCACCCGTGGTGTCAATCCACAGCGCCGCTGCTTCTCCTCCAGGCCAGCCCGGCACGGGCTGGAAGCCTCCTGCAGGCTGCTCCTGAAACAGGCCTTGATCCGTGGCGATCCAGGCGCGCCCCTGCGCATCCGTAGCCAGGGTGCTGAAGGTGCCAGGAGGCCGGTGGTGCACGGGGAACGGCAGCCATTTCCCATCCTTCCACTTTCTGGCCTCCAGGAACGTGACGCACCAGACGCCCCCATCTGGCGTCGCATAGAGGCGCTCGGCACGGTGGGACCCGAAGGCGCCACGCATGTCGATCGACTCCACCCGGATGCCGTCGTAGCGGAACAGCCCATCCGTCGTGCCAACCCACAGAAACCCCTGCGTGTCCTGCGCGAGCGAGCGCACCCGGTACGTGCCCAAGGCCTCCGGGGCATGCTGCACGAAGGGCCAGCCACCTGGCGGCGTCTGCCCGGACGCCGCCGCCGCCAACAGCAGCACGGCTACCCGCGCTACCCTCTGGGCACGCCGCCTTAACCGGCTCCGGGCTCCCTCTGTCACGAGCCCCTCAAGCTGTCCACGAGCTGCTTGGCCTCCCGCGTCAGCCCATGCAGCCTCACCGCCATGTCCACCGCTTCCACCAGCCTGCGCCGGTCCCCATCCTTCGTCAGGTACCCGAACGGCCGGTGCTCGTTGATGATCTGATAGGGGTCCTTCAGGTCTTGGTAGGCCGAGTAGAAGATGACGGGCAGCTCCGGGTACACCTTGCGCAGCTCGTTGCAGGCCCAGAACCCGTCGTAGCCCTTCATCTTCACGTCCACGATGGCGACCTGGATGTCTCCACTGAGCGCGGCGAGCCCCTCTTGCGCGGACTCCGCCAGCACCACCGTGTAGCGCTTGCCGAACAGCGCCACCAACGACTTACGGATCGTCTCGTCATCGTCGATGACCAGGATGTGCGGCCGCGGCCCTGCCTCGGCCTTCTGGGATTGGGTGTGCTCTTCCAGCAGCGCATCGAGGTCCTTGAACGACATGAATGCACGGGCTCCGGCCTACGGTTCGCTCAGTGGGTACAACGGCACAGCGAGCACTATACGCCAGCCCCTCTCAGCCTACGGCTCGCGCCAGCCCCTCCATGAGCAACACCACCGAGCCGTGCGATACCGGTGCGATAACGATGCGCGCTTATAGGGAAGTCCCACTAATTCGTTTTTTCCTGGAGACACCCCAAACCATGTCCCCCTTCATCTTCCGCCTGTTGGGTCCCCTGGCCGTCGAGTCTCGCGGCACGCCGGTGGAGTTCAAGCGCATCAAGGCCCGTGCGCTGGCCGCGTACCTGGCCTGTAACCCACAGCTTCATACGCGCAGCCACCTGGTGAGCCTGCTATAGCCCGAGATGGATGAGGAGCATGGGCTGGCCTCCTTGCGCAGCAGGGCGAACACCGAGCGCAGGAAGACGGTGAGGACGTCCGAGAGCAGTCCTGCTTCCTTCAGCAACACCCACCGCACCCGGTAAGGAAAGGACAGCGTCCACTGCCGGTAGGGCACGTGCGGCAGCACCTGCTCCACCAGGTGCACTGCCCTGACATGCGCCCGCTTCGCGTTGCAGGAGGGGCATACCCCTCGTCCCTTGCACAAGCAGGCGACGAGCAGTTCGATCGCTCTCGCCAGAAACTCCGAGCGGCGGGTTCGATTCCCGCCGCCTCCATCCCGAGAAGCCCAGCAATCTTAAAGGGTTGCTGGGTTTTTCTTTGTCCTCGTTTTCATCATGTGCCCTCAGTGTGCGTGCGCCGTGAAAAGGTGCACTTGACCAGCGGGTGGAAGTCCCGCCTGAGGAGGAAGTCGACCCCCTCGGTAGCTATCTGGCGGGGACGAGAGGTGACTCTCGGACTCGAAGCCCAGAGACAGAAGGCCTCGAAAG
>DASVVJ010000055.1:0-4006 GCA_036389955.1 Myxococcaceae bacterium | reverse complement strand
AGGGCCTCCACGGACACCTTCCTGCTGCACGGCGAGCACCTGAGCACCGACGCCTCGCGCCCGCTGCTGGGCCGCCCCACCGCGTGCGTGGGCCGCGAGCAGGAGCTGGCCCTGCTGGAGCTGGCCTTCAACTCGTGCGTGGAGGACTCCACCTCGCAGGCCCTGCTCGTGGTGGCTGCCGCCGGCATGGGCAAGTCGCGCCTGCGCCATGAGTTTTTGCGCCGCGTGGCGCGGCGGGGCCTGCCGGTGCGGGTGCTCCAAGGCCGGGCCGAGCCGATGAACGTGTGCTGCGCGCTGAGCATGCTGGGCCAGGCGCTGCAGCGGCTGTGTGACATCCAAGAGGGCGAGTCCGCCGAGGAGCGGCAGCGCAAGCTGTGGCAGCGGCTGAGCGCTCACCTTCCGGAGCGCGAGGCCCCCGAGGTGGTGGCGCTGCTGGGTGAGCTGTGCTGCGCGGGTTTCCCGGACGAGGGGCTGCAGCGGCTGCGCGAGGCCCGCAGCGATCCGGCGCTGAAGGGCCTGTTCATCGGCCAGGCGCTGGTGACGTGGCTGCGCGCCGAGAGCCAGCAGGGGCCTGTCCTGCTGGTGCTGGAGGATCTGCACTGGGGTGACGCGCTCACGGTGCAGTGGGTGGACCGGGTGCTGCGCGAGCTGCCGGACAGCCCGGTGATGGTGCTGGCACTGGCGCGGCCCGAGGTGAAGGATCTGTTCCCCAGCCTGTGGGCGCAGCGGGTTCAGGAGGTGTCCCTGCGCGCGCTGACCCGCAAGGCGGGGGCGCAGCTGATCCGCGAGGTGCTGGGGCCCAACGTGGCCGAGCCGCTGCTGGAGCGGCTACTGGAGCAGTCCGCGGGCAACGCGCTGTTCCTCGAGGAGCTCATCCGCATGG
Organism: Myxococcaceae bacterium; assembly: GCA_036389955.1. Classification (GTDB taxonomy): domain Bacteria; phylum Myxococcota; class Myxococcia; order Myxococcales; family Myxococcaceae; genus DATHBR01. The sequence continues at coordinate 3,123 of DASVVJ010000055.1, read as the reverse complement.
CGGCCGAGGGCCGGGCGGAGGCGCCTCCGGGCACGGTGCTGGCCATGCTGCAGGCGCGCATCCTCCGGCTGGAGCCCGAGGCGCGGCTGGCGCTGCTGTCGGGCAGCTTCCTGGGACGCACCTTCTGGACGGGAGCGGTGCGGGCCCTGCGCGGCCAGGAGGAGACGCCCGGCACGCTGGAGCTCGCGCTGGAGAAGCTGGTGGAGCTGGAGTTCCTCGAGCACCCCACGGACAACACCCTGCCCGGCGAGAAGGCCTACCGCTTCCGCCACGCGCTGATGCGGGATGCGGGGTACGCGCTGGTGCCGGAGGGCAACAAGGCCGCGGGGCACCGGATGGCGGGCGAGTGGCTGGAGCGCGTGGGTGAGGCGGACAAGCGCGTGCTGGCCGAGCACGCCTGGTTGGGCGGGCAGCCGGAGCGGGCGTTCACCTTCCACCTGCAGTCGGCCGAGCAGTTGGTGGATCGCGGAGATGTGCCGGGCGCGCTGCGGTGCGTGGAGCTGGCGCTGGGCCGCGGACCTCAAGGCGAGGTGCGCGCGCTGCTGCGCGCGATGCAGGCCACTCTGGCCTTCTGGATGAACGACCAGAAGACGATGATCGAGGTGGGCACGGCGGTGCTGCCCGAGCTGAAGCCCGGCACGGCCCTGTGGAGCAACCTGCTGTGCACCCTGATCATCGGCGCCATGACCCAGGGCCGGAGGGCAGAGGGCGAGGCCCTGACCGAGCAGCTGCTGCGCGCCGAGCCCGCGCCGGAAGGACTGCGCGGCTACTGCGAGGCCGTCTGCTACGTGTGCACCGTGTTCGTCCGGGCCGGACAGCGGCGAGAGGCGCTCGCCTGCCTCAAGCGGGCCCGGGCGTTGACGGGTGAGGATCCCGCGCTGCCGGCCTACCTGGATTACGCCCTCGGCTTTTTCCAGCTCCACCTGGAGCCCAAGCCCTGGCAGGCGTGGAACTACTTCCAGCGCTCGACGGAGACGTTCCAGAAGCTGGGCCGGGTGCACCCGCTGAACAAGGTGCGCACCAGCTGGGCGCTGACGTCCGCGATGCTGGGAGATCTGCCCAAGGCCGTGTCCCTGTCCCAGGAGAGCCTGGCGCTGGCGATGCGGCTCGAGCAGCCGCTGACGCTGCTGCACACCCAGAGCTTCCGGGCCGTGGTGCTCGCCCAGAGCCCCGACCCGGCCGACCGGGAGCAGGCACGAGCCATCGCCCAGTCAGCGCTGGCCACCCAGGAGAGCCACCCGCTGTACATGGGAATGGTGTACCTGGCGCTCGCGATGGTGACACTCGCTCAGGGCCAGCCGCTCGAAGCCGAGTCCCATGCGCGCAAGGCCCAGGAGCTGCTGCCACCGCTACCGACGGCCCCCATCTCGTTGCTGAGCACCGCGCTCCGGGCTCAGGGGCGCGTGGCCGAGGCACGGGCGATGACCGAGCAGGCAGTGCGCATGGTGGAGCGCATGGAGGCCCTGGGCATCATCTCGGTGAGCACCTACCTGGCGCTGGCCGAGGCCTGCTTCGCCGACGCGGACCCCGCCGCGGGCCAGCAGGCCCTGCGCAAGGCCATGGATCTGCTGAGCGCCTGCGCCGACGATCTGCCGAATGCGGCGCTCCGCGAGCGGCTCTATCAGGTGCCCGCGTACGCCCGCATCCTGCAGCTCGCCCGGCAGCACCTGAAAGAGGCCGTGCCGGCTTGAGCCAGGGCGGAGCGCTGCCGCCGTAGCGGAAGACGCCGCGGATGGCCTGGTCCGGGTCAGTACTCACCGCCGATCGACTCGATGTTGGCCTCCACGTCGACCTTCAGCGTCCCTCCGGGCGTCACCAGCTCCTCGGAGCCGGTGATGACCGCGGGCTCATCGGCCGAGGGCTCGTAGTACCACTTGCGCTTGGGCGTGGTGACACGAGGACAGGTGAGCTTGGCCACCTCGCCCTCGGCGGGCACGGCCCGCACGTAGACACCGGGGTAGAACTGGCGGACCCGGCGCAGCATCGCGTAGCCGTGCGTGGGAGAGCACGCCCCGAGCACCGCGATGTGGAATCCAGGATTGAGGCCGCGCACCTCGGTGGAGAACAGCTTCACCGGCGGCACCGAGAACCTGAAGCCCCGGTCCGTGAACGAGCAGGGCCAGGAGGACTTGCGGGTTCATAGGCCCCAGAGGATAGCGAACTCCCGCTCGAGGCTTCTATTCCCGTGCCCTTCCCGCGGCCCTGCGCCACCCCGCGCCGCTTTTCCTCCGCCGTGAAGGCCGGTATGGGGAGAGCACATGCGCACCCTGCCCCTTTCCTCCTTCGTGGCCGTGCTGTTGACCGCCTCCGTCTCGGTGGCGGCGGATGATCCCTTCCTGTGGCTCGAGGAGGTGCAGGGCCCGCGGGCCCTCGAGTGGGTCAGCGCGCAGAACGCGAAGACCCTCGCGGTGCTGGAGAAGGACCCGCGCTTCGAGCCCTTCCGCACCCAGGCGCTGGAGATCCTCACCGCCACCGATCGCATCCCCAGGCCCATCTTCCGCGCGGGCGGCGTGGACAACTTCTGGCAGGACCGCGCCAACCCGCGCGGGCTGTGGCGGCACACCTCGCTCGAGAGCTACCTGAGCCCCAGCCCCGAGTGGCAGACGGTGCTCGACATCGACGCGCTCACCAAGACCGAGGGCGCCAACTGGTTCTTCAAGGGCATGCACTGCCTGGCGCCCGAGGACCGGCTGTGTCTGGTACGCCTGTCCAACGGCGGCAAGGATGCGACCGAGGTGCGGGAGTTCGACGCCGTCTCGAAGACCTTCATCCAGGGAGGCTTCCGGCTGCCCGAGGGCAAGCAGGCCGCCGAGTGGCTCGATCAGGACACCCTGCTCGTCGGACGGGACTGGGGCCAGGACACCCTCACCGAGTCCGGCTACCCGTTCGTGCTCAAGCGCTGGAAGCGCGGCGAGCCGCTGGAGAAGGCGGTGGAGGTGTTCCGCGGCAAGAAGACGGACGTGCGCGTCGGCACCATGGATCTGCGCGACGCCGAGGGCCGGCTCCAAGCCATGGTCATCGAGCGGGGAGTGACGTTCTTCGAGTCCGAGTTCTACCTGCTCACCGAAAAGGAGCCCGTGCGGCTGCCTCTGCCCCCCAAGGCATCCATCCGTGCCCTCGCGC
>DASVVJ010000054.1:0-4307 GCA_036389955.1 Myxococcaceae bacterium | reverse complement strand
GTCCTTCGCTCGCTCGAGCTGGCGGCGGGCCTGCGTGACATAGTCTCCCAGGCGAGGCTCAGGGATCGTGGTCAGCCAGGTCATCGCAGCCTTCACCGCTGAAGCGATCTCCAGTTCCTCCGCGACAGCCTTCAGCCGTGACGCGAGATCCGCGTTCAGCGCCGCCTGCACGAACGCCAGCTCCAATTCGCGCCCCAGCCGGTCGATCAAGAAGAGCCGGCACGCGTCTCCGGGGATCTGGCTCTCGTGGGTGAGCGCCTCTTGAAGCCAGCGGGAGAGATCCCTCACGTTACGCCGGAGGGTGAACTCGGAGCCTGGCAGCGCTTTCTGGCGCGCGCGGAGGCCTCGGAAGCCGGTGTGCAGGTTACGGTAGAAGCGGTCCAGGTCCGCCTGGTGGGTGAGCACGGCGGGGGCTCGTGCCGCTTCGGCCCGAGCAGCGCGCAGCTGCTCCAGCCACTGCTGTTGCTCTCGGTACGTCATGGGCGTACCGCTTCCGGATTGGGCGATCCGTTGATCCAACGTCACCAGCGCGGGGCCGGTCATCACCAGCCCGCAGAATTGCTGGGGACAATCCACGTTGAGCGGAACCATGCGGACTGCCAGGCTCGCACCCGCCGGGTCAACGAGCTCCACCCTCACCTGAGCCACTGCGAGCGCGGGGACGCCGCTGGCGTCCGCAGTGGTCATCAGCGAGGGAACCGGAAGCTTCATGGGATTGTCGCCGTTCCAGGGGATCTCGGCGAGCAGTGACCAGGCTCCATCGCGTTGGATCGAGATGCGGACGGTCGATCCAGCGCCGAACTCTCCACGGAAGGATAAGCTGAGGATGCCATCGGCTACGCAGAGGGTGGCGTCCAGCGCTGCCAACGGGCCAGGCCGCGGCGGCGGCTGCCGGTTCGAGCTCATGGGCCGGAGCGTGCTCCAGTCGACCACCTGGGAGAAGCGATCGGCTAGGCCAAGGGCTTCGATGATCCGGCCGGAGGCATTCCTCCTGGCTGGCAGCCGGGTCAGGACGGCGAGCTCGGAGTTATGCTCTGGCGCGGTATGGAGGAGCGCGGCGGCCGTGAAGTTCGGCGAGCCGTGGAGGGTCACCACGAAGGACTCGCGGCCCCTGCCACGTGCGCTCTCCAAGACGAGCAGTTTGCCATGCAGCCTGCGGGGATCCTGCGAGTCGTCACGCCGCGCGTGCAGTTCGATCTGCTGCTTCCAGGCCGAGATCTTCTCGAGGGGCAGCCGCGTCGCACCGGAGTCATGCTGGAAGTAGATGGAGACGGGTTTTTCGTCCCCCGTGGGCTCGAAGGAGAAGTCTCCGAACAGTCGCGCGAACACAGAGGTGTCCAACGCGTCTAAGGGAGGATCTTCGTGGGCCACGGAGGAGAGATCCGGCTCGAAGAAGGGGCTGACGATGATCGCGCGCCGGATGGCACGGTGCGGAAGATGTTCAAGGACTTGGTCCCAGATAGGTTGCTTGTGACTGAAGACCAGGTGCTGCACCGGCGCCTCCGTCTCATCGGGGACGCCTCGCAACACTTCTTCCAGCGCCAGGGCGATGTCGCGGAGCGTGGCGCGCGCTGTCCCTACCACCTCGCCCGGTAACGCCTCCGACAGGTACTCATGGAGCGAGCGGAAGATGCTCTTGGGACCCCCCTCAGGACCCACCTCGTATGGAAGCGCCAATTCCAGGTTCTTCTCGTAGCCCCCGCGCGTCAGGTTCGCGCTGCCGATGATCGCGAGCGCCCGATTCTCGGAGACTAGCAGGAGGAGCTTCGGGTGGAAGATGCGGCTCGTGACGGCATCCGCGCGGTGGCAGCGGACACTGAGAATCTCGGAGAGGATCGCGTTCGCATCGCGGATGAGCAGTGCGGTTTCCACCCGGCGCTCGAAGAGCTCAGGGGCGAGCACCTCCTCAAACCACCGGCCGTCCGAGCTGTAGGTGAGCAGCAGAGCCGCACGCAGGGATTGGCCTACGGCAAAGGAGCCGATCACATCCCGGGCGAGCAAGCCCTCAAGCGCCATAGGTCAGGTCCTCGTGGGTGAGCTTCACGTCCCGGCACAGGCTGAAGAGCTGAGGGAAGCGCATGGCATGCAGGCCGATGCTCATCCGCTGGAGGTCATCCTTTACCAGCTGGGCTCCATCGAAGTAGCACCAGCGCTGGCGGCCTTTGTTTGTGGAGACCTGCTCGTGCCGAGCTACCATCTGCTCCAACAGAGCTGGGTAGGTCTCGCGTAGGGAGCGGTCGCGCCGAAGTGCCTCGGTCAGGGTGAGTACGGGGTTTCCGGCCAGTTCCGCGCCTACTGCAGAGGTGGCGCGATCTTGCAGGACCCGGGCGAGGAGCACGCCGCCGACCGCAGCGCGCCGCAGAGGGGAGTTGTCCGGCGAGAAGAACTCGTCCAGCAGCTCCCCGGCCGGGGGCGCCTGTCGGCCGGCCTCCTCCAGAGAGGAGGACCAATAGGAGGTGAAGTCCTTCTCTTCGGCGGCGTGGGCGGCGAGTTCGGCCGGGGTGCAACGGCCTGAGTTCCAGAGCGACTCGATGGCCAGTCCGAAGAGCGCGGAGAGCCCCAGGCCGAGGTACTCGAAGACGGAGGCCTTCTGGAACCGGCGGTTCTCCGGGACGGGGCTTTGCTCGTGGAAGTGGAGCAGCACCTCGAAGTTGTTGAGCCCCGAGGGGAGCGTGACTTCCTCGAGCGCGGCGGCGTCCTCTTCCGATGTGGCCTCGGTCGTAGAGTCCGCGCTCGGAGAGGGCTCCACATATTCTCCGGTGAGCAGTTCGAGTTCGAACAGCCGACGGGCGGTGTTGTACCTTGCCTCGGCGTCCGGGCTGTCTCCCTGGAAGAAGCTGTTCACGAAGGTGTCGCGGTACTGTTTGCCGAGGGTGGAGAAGCACAGTTGTCGGCCCCAGGCTCGCAGCGTCTCCCTGTCCAGGGACCGGTTGGAAAGCGCGAACTCCCAGAAGTCGTCGGGCACGCGCCGCTCGAAGTAGCGGGCTAGGTCCTGTCCCGGCTTGTTGAGGCTGAAGGGCAACAGTCCATCCACGCTCAGCTCTCGCGCCTCCACCGCGAAGCCCGCGCTGACCAGCGAGGTGGCATAGAGCCGGAAGGCGCCCGCCGAGGACTGGTTGCGTAGGATGCGCTCCGGAACGCGGAAGCGATCCTGCTGCGCTGATTGGAGGATGCGCGTCTTGCTCCGCTGGCCGAGGAGCGTACACGCGTTGTCGCTTGCTCCGTGGTGGATGAACTCGCAGAGCGCGAGGGCTCGTTCCAGGCAATTGAAGCGCTCTCGCCGGGTCTGCCCTGCTGGGCATGGAGCTTCATTGACGCGACGGATGGCCCAGGCCAGCAGGCCGTAGTAGCCAGCGCGGCTGGTGAAGACGGTGATACCGGGAAGCAGCTCATTGGCGATGCGCTCGGCGTGGTTCTGCAAACCTAACGGATCCCTCGATGTGGGCGGCAGCCTCTGCGGTTCGAGCCAGCGGGGGAGTAGTCCTTCGAAGCCGGTCTCAACCTCCGTGGGCTTCGCGAGGACGATGCTGTCGTCACGCCAGATGCGGATGCGTGTCCTGGGGCTCCACACCGTAGGCTCGAAGGCGAGACCGGCGCTCTTGAACGCTCGCTGCATCTGGTCGATGCGCTCCTGACGCAGCCGGTCGTAGGTCTCTCCATAGAAGAGATGACACAGGTCGTACCGGTTTCTTGAGAAGGTACGCTGATAGGCAGAGAGGTACTCGGTGAAGAGTTTCACGTGCTCGGCGGGGACCGATTCACGTCTCCCCCAGAAGAACTCGAGTTCCACGGTGCCGTCGTTCCCAGCTTTGTGGAAGAGGGCGAGGTACGAGCGAGCTTGGGTCTTCTCGTAGATGACGAGACTCCCGGCTGGAATGGAAGGGGGGGGCAGGGGGGCTCTCCGGGAAGGGCGGATGTGCCCGAGGATACTTACAAGTTGACCATCTCCAGCCAGCGCCTTGGAAGGCTCGTCTAGGCTGGAGTTCTCCTCGGGCGAGGGGTGAACCGGTGCGCCTAAGTCCTTCAGCCTCAACTGGGCCAGTTTGCGCGGGCCTGCGCGTACTTCGAGTTCACGTCGCCTGGCTGCATGCCCACCAGCGACACCTAACGGGAGCGGAGGATGCTCTGAGCCCCTGAGGCAATCGGGCGCAGCCATGTGCCCCGTATGTGCGTGCGCCGTGAAAAGGTGCACTTGACCAGCGGGTGGAAGTCCCGCCTGAGGAGGAAGTCGACCCCCTCGGTAGCTATCTGGCGGGGACGAGAGGTGACTCTCGGACTCGAAGCCCAGAGACAGAAGGCCTCGAAAG
>DASVVJ010000053.1:0-9515 GCA_036389955.1 Myxococcaceae bacterium | reverse complement strand
ATCGGTGGCAGTGGCATGAACGGAGTAGATGCCGTCTTTATCCAGCGTCAAATCGACCTCCCACGCGGTAGACGAGGTCAGTTGGTCAAGCCCCCCCAGCCGCTTGGTGCCCTGGTAGATATTGACGACAGTATTGGGGGCTTTGGTGCCGCGGAGTTTAAAAGATCTGCTGGTAACCCAACCGGTAGGCGCTGTTATTTTAGGGACAGCAGGTGCCTCGTCATCGAGCAGAACCATCTGGCCATCTGTGAGGGCATTGTTCTGAACAAAGAGAAGGTAATGGCTGAGGGGGGTGGTCGTCTCGATGGATGCCGTCAGCGAGTTGGTCGTGAGGTCCTGAATCTTGACTGGCCATCCGCCTGAGCCATCACCAGCCCTGAGTGTAAAAACGGGGAGGTTCGTGTGGGAAGCACGCGTGCCACCGCCGCTGCCCTCAAGTGCGGTCCAGAACCGCGTTCCCGTCAGGTTGAATTCCAGAGTAGTACCATCGAACGAGGCCGAGGCCGTTTGGATCTCGGGACGGAAGTTTCCGGCGCCTGCATTCGTGGGACCTAAAGCATCAAAAAGTTCTGCGGAGGAGAGCTGGCTGGAGGCTGTCTCTCCACCAACGAGCAGCACTTCGCCCGAACTTAGAAGGGTTGCCGTATGGTTGAATCGGGCAGTGGGCGTGCTTGCAGTGCTGACGGGGTTCCATTCTCCCGCGGCAGGGTTGTACATGTGTGCAGTGTCCTGAACGCCATTCTCGTCCCTGCCGCCGGTGATGAGCACGTTTCCATGCGGCAACCGTGTTGCTGTGTGGAGGTAGCGAGCAGGGGATGATGCAATGGTAGTCCACGCTCCGGTCGAGAGCTTGTACCTTTCCGCTGTGGCTAATGCCGTAGTGGTATTGTGTGTTTCCCGGCCGCCAACAATGAGCACCTCATCGGAGGCCAGAGGCGTTGCAGTGTGGTTGATGCGTGCGGTGCTGAGTGGATTGATCTGGCTCCAGGTGTTATCTTTTGGATCATACAGAGCAGCAGTTGTCAGCGGTCCATTGGCATTTTCACCGCCAGCAAGGAGCACTTTCCCTGAGGGCAGCAATAACGTTGATGTGTGCAGGAAGCGGCCCGCGTGAGGTGATGAGATGGTTGTCCATCTCCCAGTGGCTGGATCATACAGTTCTGCGGAGGCGAGAGCGTCGGGAGTGCTAAGTGACTCTCGGCCCCCAACGACGAGAACCTTTCCGGAGGCAAGCAGCGTTGCCGTATGCTCTATACGGGCTGTGTTGAGTGAACCTGTGTAACTCCAGGAGTCGGATGTTGGATCATACAACTCGGCGGTACTCAAGGACCCATCAGCATTCTCTCCGCCGGCCACGAGCACTTTCCCCGATGGCAGCAATGTCGCTGTATGCCCAGCGCGAGCGTCGGCCATCAAGCCCGCGCTATCCCACTCCTGGGAGGCAGGAGCCTTGGGAGTGTAGAGTCTCGCGGAGTTCAGAAAGAACACTCCATCCCAGCCACCAGCAGCGAGTGCTTTTCCGGAGGGGAGCAGCGTCGTCGTGTGCCGGGTACGCCCAATGTTCATTGGAGATACGTCAACCCATGCTCCGCTGCTTGAGGAAACAGTCTGGCTGCTCTGCAATGAACCGGTGAGGCCTTGTCCGCCAGCGACGAGTACTTCGCCGGAGGGGAGTAGTGTCGCCGTATGCCCATAACGGGGCGTGAGGGCTGGGGTGGTTGAAACCGCAGCCTCACCAGTTGCTGGATCATACAGGGTGACATTGCTTACTGGGGCACCGGTGGAGTTAATCCCTCCTGTAATAAGCACTTTGCTAGAGGGTAGCAGGGTTGCTATGTGCCCTGAACGCTGCGTACTCAGCGGGGCAGCAGAAGCCCATTGAGCGGGTGCGCTTTGTAGATCGTACATCTCGCAGGAACTCAAGACACTGTTGTTCGCGCCACCGATTCCACCAATGACGAGTACAGTGTCGGAGGCCAGCAGGACTGCCGTATGCTCGGAGCGCGAGGTGCTGATTGATGGGAAAGATTCCCATCCGCCTGTGTTGGGGTTGTACAACTCCGCGCTGTTCAATTTGTTGGAGCCATGGCCAATTCCTCCAATGACGAGCACTTTTCCAGACTGGAGCAACGTTGCGGTGTGCAGGGCTCGCGCGGTGGTCAGGTCGCCTTTGCTTTCCCAGTTTCCGCCCCCGGGTGGATACAGCACAGTTGTTTTAAGGACTCCGCCCTTGACGCCACCGGTGATTAGCACGCCCCCATTCGGCAGAAGCGTTGCTGTATGGGTAGCTCGGTCTGTGTCTTGCGTGCCAACGGGAGTGCTCGGCTGGGCAATGCCTGGAGCTGGATTGTAGACTTCCGCTGTATCGAGAGGCGTGGTATTAGGTGCCACGCCGCCAACAAAGAGTACCTTGCCAGACGGCAGTAGGGTCGCCGTGTGGTTTCTGCGTGGGACACCCATCGAGGTTGCAGGGCTCCATGTTCTCGTAACTGGATCATACAGATCAATTTCTTGCAGAGAGCCTGTGCCTGAGTAGCCGCCAGCAACGAGCACCTTGCCAGATGGAAGGAGCGTGGCTGTATGCTGGGTCCGCGGATAGGCCATGTTGACCGGAGAGGTCAGGCTTGTGGTGATGAGTACGGGGCTTTGCATGCCTGCAAGGGGCACAGTCAATTCCACACTCAGCGCTGACGCGCTTAACCGGTAAATCGGCGCGTTGTCGGCGTCGAGCTTCTCAGGCACTACTCCTCGCAAGGTTGCTGTCCCCTGGTGGGTAAGCCCCATCAGGTCGCGCGCCAGGGGATAGTGCATCCGCAATACGGGGATACCGTCAGCGTCAAGAAACTCTAGCCAGCGTCCGGTATCTCTGACCGAGCGGACTGTCTGTGACAATTTCACCTCATAACGCGTGGAGAAAGGCGTGTGGGCGCCCTCATGAATAACGAACTCATCAACGCGGGATGTTTGCCAATGCGAGTCTGCATCTGACCCACCGGTGCCTTGAGCGGCCAGTCGAAAATGATGGGAACTGTAGAAGAGTCCTCTGCCGAGTTTTCTTGAGGCGGAGGGGTTCGATGATTCAATAGAGCGCAGCTGAAAGAAATGTGGACCGGCGGCCAGTGCGAGTTCGCCATCAGCACTTGTGGGCAAATGCACTCGCAGGGAGTCCTGGATTGCAGGAAGGCTGATTCCTTGAGCTGTTGGACCTTCTGACCAGAAGAACTCTGGAAAGAAGGACTTTGCCACAGTCAGAGTATTGAGTTCGTCCGGTGTCTGGCGCCAGAGCTTCACTGCGGAGGAGCGTTCGATTGAAACAGAACCGGGGGTAGGAGCGGACGAGGAAGCCGAAGCCTCCACTCGCCACTCTTGTGCTCGCCCCACAGTGACGCTGCTTGGCTGATCATCTTGAGTCTTCTCAGACGGAGAACAGCCTACCCAAAGACACAAGAGTGCGAAAAATCCCCATGCCCTAGGAGCATTGGTTGAGGACAATCTGACTTTGCACAAAGGTGACTCGAGACGCATGTACTGCTCCTCCTCGGAGTACTTTCAGAGTGGAGCAGGAGTACAGTGTTAGGAATTGAATGGCTGTACCACCAAGGGAGAACGCTGGTTGCGCTACTCACCGTGAGGTACGGCCAATGCTTACGCTGACGAGCGCCCGGATCTTCCGCTGGATCACCTGCATGGGATTGCTTCTCTGCCGGGACGGCACCACCACGGCTGGCGGGGGAGCCAGCATCAGCTGCACCTGGGGCGCGGCTGCCGCCCTGGGCAGCGTGGTGTACACCGCCTGCAGCGGCGGCACGTGTTCATCCACCTGCTGGCCGTAGAGCCACGCGCCACAGCGCCACATCAGATCATGGCGCTGCTTGAGCAGTGTCCAGAACCGGTCTCGCACCTGGGTGGCTTCCACCAGGGAGGGCAGCGTCAGGCGCTCGAGTAACTCGCCGCCCGGAGCGAGCAACTCCCGCAGCTTCGTGACGACCTGCTCCGCCTCTTCAAGCTCGGCCGCCGTCACCGGCGAGCGCCCCTGGATCCGCGCTTCGTTTCTTCGCAGCAGCTCGCCAAAGGCCATGCAGGTGCCGATGACGTCGTGCCGGCTCAGGTGCCGGACTGCATCCGCATCGGTGTCGGCCAGCAGCCCCGCCTCGGCCAGGGCGTCCGCGGCCGAGAGCAGCTTGCGGCGCGTGCGCTGCGCCTGCTCGAACAGGGGCGCGAAGGAGGCCGACTCGAGGTGCCGGTGCCACTGCAGCACCGCGAAGGCCAGGCCCTGCGCCAGCTGAGGCAACGTCTGGAGATCCTCCAGCTTCACCTGGGGCAGCCGGCTCAGTGCCGCTTCCTGGGCGTTCAGGCTCTCCAGCCCTCGCTTCGCGCTGTAGTAGGCAAGCGTGACGTTGGCCCGGCATTCCTCGACCGCACCCGCGTCGATCGCTCGCGCTGCGGCGAGGAACCGGTCGTACGCCTTCTTCGAACTGAGTGCCTCGAGCTCCGCTGCGTCCGTGAGTCCTCCAGCCAACGCGAGCGGCTGTGCCTCACCTGAGTGTCCCACCATGATGGCGGCACCATGACATCAGCTCTCTGGCGGGCCTGTACCACTTTGGGAGTACGGCCGGCTCCCAGCCGTCAGGCCTTCACCTGAAAGAAGCGCTCGGCGTTCTCGTACGCCACGCGCCGCACCACCCGCTCGGAGAGGTTGGCCTTGGCCAGCAGCCGGGCCAAGCGCGCCAATCCGAGGATGTCTCCCGCTCCATCCCCCGCATCCGAGTTGAGCACCAGCCGCTCACTGCCGAGCTTGCGCACCAGCGCCACCGCCCGCTCGGCCTTCAGCGCCTCCGGGTGCAGCGTCAGCCCCGCCCAGTGTCCACAGCCCAGCGTGGCGCTCACCGTGCGGCCCGTCACGTGGTCCACCAGAACCCGCGAGGCCAGCACTCCCGAGGTGCGCAGCAGCGTGAGGATCCGCCGCGTGTGCCGCTCCTTGTCCTGGGTGGGCGTGTGCACCAGCACCCGCAGCTTCAGCCGCCGGGCCAGCGCCAGCTGCTCCAGGAACGCCTCCTCTTCCTCCTCGCCTCCCGCGTGCAGCCCCGTCTCTCCCAGCGCCACCACCCGCCCACCCGGGAAGTAGTCCGGCAGGCTCGACAGCACCTCCGGCAGCCCACGCCTCGGGATGCAACGCGGGTGCACGCCCAGCGCCGCGTAAGCGCGGATGCCCACCCGCTCCAGCCTCGGCAGCTGCCGGCCCACCAGGTTATCGAAGTGCAGCCGCAGCGCCTTGGCCGTCGGCTCCGCGAAGTGGTGCGCCACTACCAGCGCCCGCTCCACTCCGAAGAAGCGCATCGACTCGAGGTCCTGATCGCTCAGGGACTCGGGGTGCAGGTGCGCATCGAAGAGGGGCAACAGCTCGGGCACGGGCGCTTCTCTCCACAGTGGGAAGGGTGGCCTTACATCCTCACTCTGACGCGCTCCTACAAGGAAGAAGCACCGCTTTCGCCGCGCTCACGCTTCCTCTTGAACCCGTCAACGCGCTGTGTCAGTTACGCCCTCGCTTGGGCACGATGGGTTTTTCGCACTCGGGGTGTTGGACCACTAACACGCTCCGCTCGCAGAAAGTTGGACACGGCGCGTTTCGCGCCCAACCTCTTGCCGGGCGGTTCCGGATGAGGCTCGCTGCCGCCGCTTTTGTGGGGGGGAACTTGGCTCACCAGTATCCCCGAGCCCGGCGCTGGGTGCGGATGCCGTCGCACTCCCAGCACTGGGGTTTTAGCATGGCGAAAGTTTTCTACTTGTCGGAGTGTAAGAATCCGGCCAAGATGAACGATGCCATGAGTCGCTAACCGGGGGAGGTTATGGGCACCACCGCCGTCAAGACCATGCAGCACGCACCTTCACCTCAACAGGAGGTCAAGGTGTTCTTCAAACCCCGCTTTGGGATCAAAGCCCAGGGCTGTGGACTGTCGGTAGATGTCAGCGCTCGCCAGGAGAAAGACAAGGAGAAGGATCAGAAGCCTCGCGGTTGACGATCAAACCGCTGGTCCCTATCTCTGCGCCGCATGTCCTCTCCCTTAGCGGCGGTGGTGTTGTGTGCCGGCAAGGGCACCCGGATGAAGTCGGAGAAGGCGAAGGTCCTTCACCCCATCCTGGGCAGGCCCCTGTGTGCATATCCCCTGAAGCGTGCGCTCGAACTGGGTGCTTCTCCGTTGGTGCCGGTGGTTGGCCATCAGGCCGCCGACGTGGAGAAGGCCATCCGGGCGCAGTTCCCGCAGGCCTCGCTGCGCTTTGCCCTGCAGAAGGAGCAGCGCGGTACCGCCGACGCGGTGCGCTCGGCTGAAGAGTCCCTGAAGGACTTCTCGGGCCGGGTGCTCATTCTCTATGGCGATGTGCCGCTGCTGCGCCGCGAGACGCTCGAGGCGCTGGTCCAAGCGCACGAGGCCAACGCCAAGAACGGCGGCCCGCTGTCGCTGGTGGGCACGGTGCTGGACGACCCGACGGGCTACGGCCGCGTCATCCGCGAGGGTGGCCGCGTGACGCGCATCGTCGAGCACAAGGACTGCACGCCGGAGCAGCGCAAGGTGCGCGAGTGCAACGCCGGCATCTACCTGGTCGAGTCCTCCTTCCTATGGAGGGCGCTGGCGGAGATCCGCCCGCAGAACGCCCAGGGCGAGTACTACCTCACGGATCTGGTGGAGATGGCCGCCAAGCTGGGGCCCGTGGCCTCGGTGGAAGCGGATGCCACGGACACCGCCGGCGTGAACGACCGGGTGGAGCTGGCCGCGCGCGCCAAGGTCATGCAGCAGCGCATCAACGAGCGCCACATGCGCGCCGGCGTGTCGCTGCTGGACCCGGCCTCGACCTTCATCGAGGACGACGTCACCATCGGCCCGGACACCGAAGTAGGCCCCATGGTGACGCTGGCGGCTGGCACGGTGGTGGGCCGCGACGTCGTCATCGGCCAGGGCAGCGTGCTCACCGCCTCGCGCGTGGCGAACGGCACCACCATCAAGCCCTACTCGGTGTTCGAGGAGTCCCAGGTGGGCGAGCGGTGCATCATCGGCCCGTTCTCGCGCCTGCGCCCCGGCACCGAGCTGGCCGAGGAGGTGCACCTGGGCAACTTCGTGGAGACGAAGAAGGCGCGCCTGGGCAAGGGCACCAAGGCCAGCCACCTGTCGTACCTGGGCGACGCGAAGATCGGCGCCGGGGTGAACATCGGCGCCGGCACCATCACCTGCAACTATGACGGAGTGAACAAACACGTCACCGAGCTGGGCGATGGCGTCTTCATCGGCTCGGACACCCAACTGGTCGCGCCGGTGAGCGTGGGCGACGGGGCGTATGTCGGTGCGGGCACCACGGTAACGAAAAATGTACCGCCTGGCAGCCTCGCCGTGTCCAGGGTGCCGCAGGTAAATAAGGAAGGCTGGGTCGCCCGCAAGAAGGCCAGGCAGGGCTAACCCCTTGAATTTCGAGGCGGTTTCCGAGCACCGCCTCCGCTGAGTAGAATGGCGCGACTCTTGCTCGGTAAGAATTCGGCAAGCGACTTTCAGCATACGGCTGAGCAATCCCCGGACTGTTTCCGGCGGGTATGGGCGAGCGAGAGAGAGGTCTGAATCATGTGCGGGATCGTTGGTTACGTCGGTGACAAGGAGTCGGCTCCCATCCTGGTGTCCGGCCTGAAGAAGCTGGAGTACCGGGGGTATGACTCGGCGGGTGTGGCGGTGGTGAACCGCAACCAGCTCAACGTGGTGAGGGCCACCGGCAAGCTGAAGAACCTCGAGAACCGCGTGTCGCAGGAGGTTCCCAAGGGCAACATCGGCATCGGCCACACGCGCTGGGCCACCCACGGCCGGCCGTCCGATGAGAACGCGCACCCGCACACGTACAAGAACGTGGCGGTGGTGCACAACGGCATCATCGAGAACCACCTGGCGCTGAAGGAAGAGCTGCGCGCCAAGGGCCACGTGTTCTCCTCGGAGACGGACACCGAGGTGTTCGCCCACCTGATCAGCGACGAGCTGGAGCGGGGCATCGATCTGGTGGACGCGGTGCGCCTGGCCATCAAGCAGGTGCGTGGCACGTACGCGCTGGCGGTGGTGAGCGCCACGGACCCCAACCGCATCGTCTGCACCAAGGACTCCTCGCCCATGGTGCTGGGCCTGGGGCAGGGGCAGAACTTCGTGGCCAGCGACGTGCCGGCGCTGCTCGAGCACACCCGCGACTTCGTCTACATGGAGGAGGGTGACCTGGCGGTCGTCACCGCTCAGCGCATCGACATCTTCAACCGCAAGGGCGAGCCGGCCAACCGGCCCACCCGCCGCATCGACTGGACGCCGATGATGGCGGAGAAGGGCGGCCACAAGCACTTCATGCACAAGGAGATCTGGGAGCAGCCCCGCGCCGTGGCGGACACGCTGCGCGGCCGGATGCTCCTGTCCGAGGGCGATGTGCACTTCGAGGGCTGGACGCTGTCGCCCGACAAGGTCCGCTCGCTCACCAAGGTGACGATCCTGGCGTGCGGCACCTCGTGGCACTCGGGCGTGGCCGGCAAGCACATGATCGAGTCGCTGGCGCGCATCCCCGTCGAGGTGGAGCTGGCCAGCGAGTTCCGCTACCGGGACCCCATCGTCGAGTCCTCGCACCTGGCCATCGCGATCAGCCAGTCGGGCGAGACGGCCGACACGCTGGCGGCCTTCAAGGAGGCCAAGGCGCGTGGCGCGATGACGCTGGCCATCTGCAACGTGATGGGCAGCGCGATGACGCGCGAGGCGGAGATGTCGGTGCTGACCAACGCCGGCCCGGAGATTGGTGTGGCGTCCACCAAGGCGTTCACCACGCAGCTCGTCAGCCTCTACATGCTGGCGGTGAAGCTGGGCCGCATGCGTGGCACCCTCACGGTGAAGGCCGCCCAGGAGCACCTGACGCACCTGACCGAGATCCCGAAGATGATCGAGGAGGTGCTCAAGTGCGAGACCTCGGTGAAGCGCGTGGCGCGCGAGTTCATGAACGCGCAGGACTTCCTGTTCCTCGGCCGCGGCCCCATGCACCCGGTGGCGCTCGAGGGCGCGCTGAAGCTCAAGGAAATCTCGTACATCCACGCCGAGGGCTACGCGGGCGGTGAGATGAAGCACGGCCCCATCGCGCTCATCGACGAGAAGATGCCGGTGGTGGTCATCGCCCCGAAGCAGCCCCACGTGGCGTACGAGAAGATCATCGGCAACATCGAGGAGGTCCGCGCCCGTGGCGGCAAGGTGATCGCCATCATCGACGAGGGTGATGAGCACGTGGCGAGCCTGGCGGACCATGTGATTCGCATTCCGCCGGCCTGCGCGCTGCTGGCTCCGGTGGTGGCCACCATCCCGCTGCAGCTGCTGGCCTACCATGTGGCGGAGATGCGCGGGAATGACGTGGACCAGCCGCGCAACCTCGCCAAGAGCGTGACGGTGGAGTAGCTTATCACCTGGCGCGAGCGTTACCGTGACCGAAGCGAACCTGTTCCTCTTCCTTACGACCTCGCTGACCCT
>DASVVJ010000052.1:0-4998 GCA_036389955.1 Myxococcaceae bacterium | reverse complement strand
TGGGAGTCTCCCGGACCTGTCGCGCCGCTGACCGCTCGTCGAGCCGGTGGCCTCCTCAGAAATCTTTAGTCACTGGGGCGAGCTTCGTCAGCCCGAATAGTCGGGCAGCTGTATGCGCGAACTCCGGGCCTTCGTCCGCGTGCGCGCTGGTGCGCAGGCAGGCGGTGGGTTCGTGCAGCAGCTTGTTGATGATCGCCCGGCCCATCGCCTCGATGCTCTTGCGCTGCCTGTCCGTCAGGTCCTTGCCCAGCATGGCCAGCGTGCGCTCCACCTCGGCCTGGGCAATCTGTTCGGCGTGCTGCCGCAACTGTGCCAGCACCGGCACTCCGTCTCGCACGGCCCGGTCCCGCATGAAGCGTGAGACCTCCTGAAGGACAATGGCTCCCGCCTTCTGTGCTTCCTTGGCCCGGGCTGCCGCGTTCTCGTTCACCGACCGCTGAATGTCGTCCACGTCGTACGCCGTCACCCAGTCCAGCTCCGCCACGTCCATGGCGATGTTGCGCGGCACGGACAGGTCCACCATCAGCAGGCGGCGCAGCCCGCGCTCCTGGCCTACTGCGCTCAGGCTCTCCCGTGTGAACAGGGGCAGCGGCGAGGCGGTCGAGCACACCACCACGTCCGCCTCCACCAGCAGCCGGGGCAGCTCCTCGAAGGGGCGAGCGGTGCCGCCCACCTCGGAGGCCAGCTCCTCGGCGCGGGCCCACGTCCGGTTGGTGATGATCAGCCGGCCGATCCTTGCCTGCTTCAAGTGCCGGGCGGCCAGCGCACCCATCTCTCCCGCGCCCACCACCAGCACCGTTTTGCCCGCCAGCGCCTCATTCGCCCGGTCCGCCAGTGCTACTGCCGCAGAGGCCATGCAGGTGGACGCCCGGCCAATCGCCGTCTCCGTCCGCACCCGCTTGCCGCACGCGAAGGCCGCCGCGCACACCCGCGAGAGCATTCCACGCGCCGCGCCTGCCTGCTGCGCCTCCGCGAAGGCTGCCTTGAGCTGACCCTGGATCTGCGACTCGCCCAGTACCATCGAGTCCAGGCTCGAAGTGCCGCGGAACAGGTGCTCCAGGGCTCCGGCACCCTCATGCTCATAGAGGTGCTCCAGCACCTCCGGCCCGCCGAGCTTTCCCAACTCCACGCGCACCCGGGCCCGCGTATCCCGCGCATCCGGCGTGACCACGTACACCTCGACCCGGTTGCACGTGGCCACCACCATGGCTTCGTAAGGCGCCTGTTTCCAGTCGGCGAGCAGCTGGGCCCGCTGGGGCTCGGTCATCGCCAACCGCTCGCGTACCGCCAGTGGCGCGGTCTGGTGGGACAGCCCCACGCACACAAGCTCCAGGGCCAACTCGGTCTTTCGCAGAGGCTGTCGAGTCGTCATCGTTTGTCCTTGCTGAGGGCTCATGGCTGCTAGGTGGAGCGGCTCACGGGGAGACGTGACGCGAAGCACGCGGCGGAATCCGCCTGCCTGCTGGCCATGCCTCCAGAACGCAGCGCGGCGGCGCGCCCAGAGAGCACGCCGCCGCGGCGGAGCCTTCATCGATCAGGTACTGGCGACAGGCACCATCACCGGCTCACGACTCCGGGCCAGGGGCCTCACCACCAGCATCAGGGTGATCGCCAGCAGCGAGAACTCCAGCGGCAACCTCCAGATCTGGTTGGTGACGGCCACACCGTCCATCATCACCGGGTTTCCCATCAGGTTGGGGATGCCCACGGTGATCGTGGCCACCACCATGTCAGCGAAGAGAGGCAAAGCCGCCAGCCGGGTGAGGATCGCCGGCTTGGGCAGGAAGGCGGTCGCCAGCAGTCCCACGCCGCACAGCATTTCCAGGATGCAGACCATGTACGCGTTGAGGAGCGGGAAGGGGACGCCAATCGCCGCCAGGTATTGAGCGAAGCCCTCGGGCCCATCCGGGAGCACCACCGCGTCGGTGCCCAGCAGGATGCTGTCGAAGAACTTCATCTGGCCCAGGGTGACGAAGGCGATCATCGCCGCGGCGCGCAGGACGAGCCGCAGCGTGGAGTCCGTGGGCCTGAGGAAGCTGAGCCTGGAACTCACCGAGCGGGTGTTGCGCACGCGGCGCGGGGGGCGCCCCGGTTCGGAGTGGGCGGGGAAAGCAGTGGGGACGGGAGTCGAGTAGCGAGCGCGGGACTTCATGGAGGTTCACCTGGATGAGGAGGGGTGGGAGCAGTTCTCGGGAAAGCGAAGCGAAGGTGGGGATCCGTGGATCCCGAGCCCTGGCGGGCCCTGCCCATCCGGGAGCATCGACTGCAGTCTGGAATTAATTGCCATTATCAGCCTCCGTTTGGACTGAGTGCGCTGCGTCGAAAACGGAGGTCTGCTGAATTGTCGTTACGAGGTTGGCTGGCTGGGCTCCAGGGTGCCTGCGCTGGCACCCTGAGCGAGCCGCGTCACGTCTGACGCCGCGCCATCTCCGCCAGGAACTGGAGCGTTCGGGTACCAGGCAGGAAGAAGTAGCCCCCGCCCTTCGTCGTGACGAACTGGTGGATGCCCGTGACGCTCTTGCGCAGGCCCGGAGCGGAGATCGTCAACCGGCCGCTGTCCTGGCTCGAGGTGACGGGATCCCGCTCGTCGTAGAGCCCACCAGCCTTCTCGTTGTTCATCCAGCTTTGCTGAATGAACTCGAACTGCCGCCCCAGGTTGGCGTTGAGCCCGATGAAGAGCAGCCCTTGATCCCCTTTATCCTGGTAGGGAATGCCGCGCCGGAGGATGCGGTGCCGGCGGCTCACCAGCAGCGACAGCTTGCGATGGGGAGGCAGCGAGTCCCGCGGGTTGGCGCGCCGCACATGAGACGTCAGCGGGCAGCCCTTGCCCTCCGAGTCCGAGCGGAAGTCGAAGTCGTTGCCTATCCCATGCGAGTCCGCGCCCACCACCCTCGGCTGCCGCGTCTGGCCCGGCTTCAGGGGTGCTCCGTTGGGCCAGCGGCCCATCAGCTTCGCCTTCAGCCACTGCTTCTGCCGCTCCGGATTCGCGCCAGGGCAGGGGGCCAGCTCCCGGTGCTGCTCGAGGAAGGCGTTGAAGGCGTCCACGTCCTGGCGAAGCTTGCGCAGCACCAGATAGGTGCCGTTGCGCCCCAGGTCCTTGTAGCCCGGCAGCTCCGAGTCCTCGAGTGGGCTCTCGGCGGCCAGGTGCGCGGGAATGCGCGGGGACTCCGGCTTCTCCTGGTGCTCGTTCTCGTAGCCGAGGATGAACTCTCCCGCCGCGATGGGGCTGTCGTAGTCCCGCGCCGCAGCGTCCGGGTTGGCGAAGCCCGCGATCCGGGGTTGAGAGAGCGAGTCGCGGAAGCCAAAGTGCTCCGTGAAGAAGCCCTCCGAGTCCTTCATGTGGCAGCCCTGCTGGCAGAACAGCTCCACCAAGCCACCCTCCGCGAAGCGCTCCCGGTGGTGGGCCAGCAGAGGGCGCAGCGATTCGGGATCAGGGGCGTACAGCATCAGCAGCAGGTGGATCTCCTCCTGCGATGGAGTGCCAGGCCTGCTGCCGCCGAACTCCCATTGCCCGGGACTGCTGGGGCCCACGTCTCCCAGGATGCGCGCGCGCCGGGCCATGCCCTGGCGGAACTCGAAGGGGAATGTCCCGAGCGCCTCCTGCTCCAGCCCGAGCGCCTTCAGGCCGCCAAAGGTGAAGGCGAGGTTCACGCAGGACTGCCGCTGCTGGCGCTCCTGGCGAGAGCGGACCGCCGCGGTCGTCAGCTCGGGCAGCAGCTCCCGCAGCCAGATGCCGCAGCGGCGGGCGTCCCGGATCCCCAACATCAGGAACCCGGCCGCCGCCATCTGCTTGTACCCGTGGAGCACGGGCCCCTGAAGCTCCGCCCGGGCCTTCCCAGAGTCAGTTGAGGCCTGGCGCGCGGGCTTCAGTGCCAGCCATTGGCGGAAGCGTGAAACCCCGTGCTGCTCCTTTTTTCCCCAACTCAGCATGTTGTGTCCTCCCAGGTCCTGTGAGTCGCAGACGCAGGCGAGACAGCAACGCTGCCATGATGTGGAAGGCCACCTCGCCCGCGCCCATGAGCTTTTTCTGGAACGGGAACCGCCCCTGTTCCAGGTACGTCTTCATTGCCCAGCGCTCGCGCAGGTTGCGCAGGCCACGCAGGCTCTTCCGGGCCAGCACCCGCCGCAGCTGCAGCGCCTCGTGCAGATCGGTCACCGAGATGCCCGCCGCTGTTCCCACCGGCAGCGGTGTTCTGCCGTGGCGGTACGCGCTGTACCAGGCCCGCGTGGGGCACTGCACGCTGCGGATCCACTGCTTGAAGGGCTCCACGAAGGGCTTGCCCTGGGGGAACCCCTTCGTCGGGCTCCAGATGGCCTTCAGGAAGCTGCTCACATCCTCGTTGTCGACGAACGAGTCGATATAGGCGTCCCAGCTCTCGTCATAGGTGACCATGAAGAGCAGTTGCTTCTCGCCTCCGCGCTCGAAGGCCACCCACCGCGCGCAGTGGATGGTCCGGATGTCGTTGAGCCCCACCACGTTGCGCTGCAGCCGCAGGTTGACGAGCCGCAGGAAGAACCGCTGCTTGAGCCGCCCCAGCCGGCTGTCCGGAATGGTGGTGACGAGGATCATCGAGTTCTGCACGGGGAACTGCCGCGCTTCGATCTCCTCGCGCGCCGCGTCCGAGACCACTGGGCGATCCGACGTGATGCGCCCCCTGCGCCGCTTCGTCACTCCCTTGATTACCAGCGAAAGCACCAGCCCGGGCACCGCGAGCAGCGCCGTGCTCTGGGCCGCCTTGAACCGCGCGGCGGCCAGGCGCCGGTCCCACGTTGGATCCGACAGCAGCGAGGTGTTCTCGGCCACGTGGTAGCGCAGGGCCTTGTGCACCTTGTTCACCGAGAGGTTCTCCAGCCGCGGGCGCAGCGACGGAGCGTCCAGGAAGCGCTCGGCATCTCCGCGCAGGCGCATGATGTCGCGCACGCCCTGCACCGTGGTGACGCGGTAGGCGAAGTCCACGTGCCGCGTGATGTAGTCCACCGCGTTGTCCACGAGGTACT
>DASVVJ010000051.1:0-11635 GCA_036389955.1 Myxococcaceae bacterium | reverse complement strand
GCTCGCGCATCGAGCCCGAGGTGTCGATCAGGAAGTGGATGTTGGGCGGAGCGCCCTCGGTGCTGAAGAAGCGCTCGTCACCGGCGGTGTCCTTGCCGCGCAGCACGTCTTGAATGAGCGAGGTGGTGAGCTGGCAGCACGCGGCGGTGTCCTCGGCGGGGTTGCCCAGTGTGGTGGCAGCGCCGGCGGTGCTGGTCACACCGAGCACCAGCAGCGCCACATTCAGGAAGCGGAAGCGGGAGGTCCAGGAGTGCATGGGGGCTCTGTCTGCAAACTCCAGCCCCCGCCCGAGCCGTTCCCAAGGCTGCGAAACCACAAGGCAAAGCGAGC
The DNA here is from genome assembly GCA_036389955.1 of Myxococcaceae bacterium. Classification (GTDB taxonomy): domain Bacteria; phylum Myxococcota; class Myxococcia; order Myxococcales; family Myxococcaceae; genus DATHBR01. The sequence goes on along the minus strand of DASVVJ010000051.1, from coordinate 11,305 downwards.
AACCTTCGAGGAGATCGCGGAGAATTGCACCCCGCTGAGTTTGCACCTCGCAAAGTTTGCGGCCGCTCGCGAAGGGAACCGGGCGCTGAACAGGGAAGAGGTCTCACATGCGTATGCTTCACCGCTTCATCCCGCTGGCAGTCCTGCTGCTCACCACGGCATGTGGGCACGCGAAGCTCGTTGCTTCCGTGCACTCGCCGGCCCGGCCTGGGGGATACCTGTTCTCCCAAGTCAATGTCTTCGACGGTGAGCAGCCCCTGGGCCCACGTGACGTGCTCGTCCGGAATGATCGCATCGAGGCGGTGGCGCCGGCGGGGACGCTCACGGTGCCCGAGGCCATCCGCATCGATGGCACGGGCAAGACCCTGCTGCCCGGCCTGGTCGATGCGCACGCGCACCTTGAGTCCAACGGCGAGGCGCTGTGGGATCTGGGCCTGCCGGACCTGAAGGCCATCTCCGCAGCGTATCTATACAGTGGAGTCACCAGTGCCATGGTGCTCCAGGGCGGCGAGGATCAGTTCGAGCTGCAGGCGGATGCCGCGAAAGGCAAGCTGCTCGCGCCCCACATGATGATGTGCGGGCCGCGGCTCACCGCTCCGGATGGTTTCCCCATCTCGTTGATCCGGGCGCTTCTGCCCTGGCCGATCAGCAAGCTCGCGACGAGCAACATCCGCACCGCCGCCACGGTGGAGGAGGCACAGGAAGTGGTGGATGACATCGCGGAGGAGTTCTCACCGCCGCTGTTCAAGCTGACCTCGGATGCGCTCCCTCCCGGAACGCCCAAGCTCTCGGGGGAGGTGCTGGCCGCCGCCATCCGGCGCGTGAAGGAGCGGAAGATGCGGAGTGTGGCGCACATCGGCGCGCCCGAGGACGTGATGATCGCGGCCGAGGCCGGACTCGATCTGTTCGCTCATCCTCCCTCAGGAGGGCTGCTCACCGACGAGCAGCTCGCCCGGCTCAAGGAGCTGCGCATTCCCTTCGTGACGACGCTGCGTTTTCTCACCGCCTCCCAGGACGTGGCCGCGGACGGAGGCACCGCGCTCGAGCGCAGCACGGTGCACCCCGAGACGCTGACGCTGTTCGCCCAGCCGCCCAAGGACTTCGAGTTCCCCGGAGCAGGAAGCCGCGAGGAGTTCGAGAGACAGACCGCGGGCCTGATCGAGAACGTGCGGCGGAACGCGAAGCGGCTGCACGAAGCGGGGGTGCCGCTGTTCATCGGCACGGACGGAGGCTCTCCCGGTGTCTTCCCGGGGGCGAGCATCCACCGTGAGCTGGCGCTGCTGGTCTCGCTGGGGGTGTCGCCGGCCGAGGCACTGCGGGCCGCCACCAGCGCGCCCGCAGACTTCATGGACCCGGCCCGCTCGTTCGGGCGGATCGCGCCAGGACAGCGCGCGGACCTGCTCCTGGTCCGGGGAGATCCGCTCACCCGCATCGAGGCGACCGCCGACATCGACATGGTCCTCAAGGACGGCGTCGCCCTGGAGCGCAAGCCGGCTCCCTGAGCCTCGGGCGTGAGGCGCCGTCACTGCAGGCGAAAGTCGAAGCCCACTCCCGCCTGGGCGGTGACGGCGAAGCGATAGCGATCGTCCCGGCCAGCGAAGAAGTAGTCGGCGCCCACGTCCACCACCGCCACGAAGCCCGCCGGCAGCTTGATGCGCCCACCCACCACGGGGCCGGCGCCATAGCTGTCGAGCCCTGGCAGCAGGGTGGCTCGCAGGCCCAGAAAGGGTTTCCAGTCCCCGGTGTCCGGCACCAGGCCTCCCTGCAGGTGGAAGACGGGCGGATCGCCAAGCAACACGCGCAGGCTGCCCTCCAGGGTGTTTCGCCGCACGCTGGCGCCCGCGCCCACGGTGCCCTTGCGTGCCACGGCGTCGAAGAGGCCCATGGCCTCCGGTCTCAGGTAGAGGGGCGTGGTGGGAGCGGCACGGCGGAGTGCCTCCTCGCGCTCCTTCTGGAGCTGGGCCTCCCGCTCCGCGAACTGCCGCTCGGCCTCGCGCTGCTGCCGGATGACCTCGGCGAGCGCCACGAACTCGGGAGGAAAGCGCACGGGGTCCACGCGCATGCCGGGGTGCTCGCGTGACAGTTGCACCAGATGCAGCCGGGCCTCTTCCACCTGTCCCAGGGCGTGCAGCGAGGAAGCCAGGTAGATGCGCGACTGTGCGCGCTGCTCCGGGGTCTTCAGGGGATCGGCCAGCTCCTGTTCGAAGAGCCGGACCGCCGCCTCGTACTCACCATTCTCGTAGTGCTGAATGCCCGTTGTCTGTGCCGAGGCGGCCCCTGACGCCAGCAGAAGCAGCATCAACAGGACCGAGGCCGCGCGGCCACTCATGGAGGCGACACCCGCGCTTCGGCGCTGAACTCCGCCGAGTGCGGCAGGGTGCCGTCCGGAGGAATGACGATCGTCCGCCGGTAAGGGGGAAAGGCGGGGTTGCGCAGCTCGAGCTCATGCTCGCCCGAAGTCAGCGTGTAGTTGTGCATGGGAGGCACACGCCCCAGCCGCTTTCCATCCACCCACACATCCGCCCAGGCCCCCTTCACCCCCAGCTTGAGGGTGCCCGTGGCCGAGCGCGGCTGCGCGGGCACGGGCTCGGCGGGAGGCGCCGGGAGGGGCGCCACGGCGGCGGCCACCGGCTGTGCGGGAGCGGGAGCCCTCTTCTTCGCGGGAGCCGCCGCGGTCCTGGAGGGCGCGCTGGGAAGTGGCTTGGGCGCCGGAGCCGGAGCCGGCTGGGGCTCGGAGGCAGAGGGGGCGACAGTCAGCTCGGGAGCCGGAGTCACCACGGCGGCGCTCAAAGCGGGAGGCTGGTCAGGAGCCGGAGTTGCCACGGCGGGAGCAACCACCGGGGCCTCCGGAACCTGATTCGCGGGCGATGGGCGCAGGACCATGCCTACCCCGGCTGCCAGCGCGAGAAAGCCTCCCGCCACCGCGCCCCACTTCCAGCGCGAGCCGCGCGTGGGAGGAGGCGTCTGTTCCTGGGGCGCTGGCGTCGGAGGGTTCAGGGTCGCCGTCGGAGCGTTCGCGGGCGCGGAGTCCGAAGGAGGCTTGATAACGGGCGTGGCGCGGGAGAGCCGGGGCAGTGACAGCAGGCTGATGCCCTCGCGAGGCTGAAGCATGGCCTTGAGCTCGCGAGACACTTCGCTGGCGGATACGGGGCGCTGCCGGGGCTCCTTGGCCAGCAGCCGCAGCACCAGGTTGTCCACCTCGGCGGGCAGGCTCACCAGCGTGGAGGGCGCCGGCGCTGGAGTCCTCAGGTGGTGAGCGACGATCTCCATATGAGAGCGGCCGGTGAAAGGCCGCCGCCCGGTGAGCAGCTCGAAGGCGATGACACCCACCGCGTACAGATCCGTCTGAGGACCGACCTCTTCGCAGAGAGCCTGCTCGGGGGCCATGTACTGGGGAGTGCCGACCACGACGTCTGAGTACGTCTGGGGCGTGGTGCCCTCGGGGGTGGCGCTGCGCTTGGCCAGGCCGAAGTCGAGCACCTTGATGTATTCGGTGCCGTTGGACTCCTGGACGACGAAGATGTTGCTGGGCTTGAGGTCGCGGTGGATGACGCCCACGGCGTGAGCCGCCGAGAGCGCGTCGAGCACCTGGCACAGCAGCCCAAAGGCCTCCGGAAGGGGGAGGGGCTCGCAGCCCTCGAGCACCTCGTTGAGGGGGCGGCCCTCGAGGTACTCCATGACCAGGTACTGGCCAATGCCAGGCTGTTCGCCGAAGCCGAAGATGTCGATGATGCCGTGGTGACGGATGGCGCTGGCCGCGCGGGCCTCCGTCAGCAGGCCACGAGCATGAGGGTTCGTGGTCAGCTCTTCGCGGATGAGCTTGATGGCGACCTTGCGGCCAATGGTGACGTGCTCGCCCTCGTAGACGACGCCCATGCCACCGCTGCCGATGTAGCGGCGTACCACGTACTCACCGAGCTGCTTCCCCAGCAGTGCGTCGTGCTTCTCCGCCTCGGCGGGGCGCGCGGGTAGAGGGGGCGATGCCGCGGCGGCAACCGCCGCCGCCGCGGGAAGCAGGGTCTGTGTGCGCTGATCGAGCGGGAGATCAGTCACTGGAGTACCGTCGTGGGGGCATGTCAGCGCTGCCTCCGGCAAGGAGCGGCCGCAGGTGTTGCAGGAGCGAGAGGCATGCACAGGCATAAGCGCGCAAAGTAGACGCTCCTTCATACCACAGACGTAGCGCCCAGCTTGGAGGCTGGCGACTGTCTGCCAGGCCGAACCGCGTCAGAGCAACCGTCGCCCCCTCCTTGTCATCAGCCCGAAGAGCAGAAGGGCCCAGGGCCAGGAGGCCTGCCAGGTATTCAGGCTGGCGGAGCATCCCAGGCCGTAGAAGCCCTCTTGCGAAGTGGTGAAGGACACCGTGGCTGAAAGAGCACTGCCATTCCCGAGCCGATCGGTCGCGCTGAACCCGACGGAGTGGGCTCCCCAGGACAGCGGGGCGCGGGGAATGGCGCTCCAGGCTCCATGCTCGTCCGCCTGCACCTGGACGTCGGGCCGGCCGTCGATGGTGAGCTGCACGGTCGCGTACGGCTCGGTCTGGCCCGAGAAGCGAGGGCTCGAGGTGAAGAACTCCTGGCCCATGGCCGGCTCCTGGATCGTTGGCGCCAGCGGACCGGTGGTGTCCACCGTCCAGGTGTAGCTGGCGGGAGTGCTGTCCTCGTTGCCCACCCTGTCACGCGCCCAGACTTGGAGCTTGTGCTCGCCATCGCGCTGCGGCTGCAGTGCACAGTGGGGCACGGTGAGCCCATCGACGACGCAGGTGAAGCTGGAGCCCGGCTCGGTGGACTCGAACGAGAAGGTGGGGGTGGGATCGCGCGTCTCCGTCGCCGGGGCACGGGTGATGGTGGTGTCTGGCTCGGTCGTGTCGATGACCCAGGAGTAGCTGGCGTGGCTGTCGTCGGTGTTGCCCGCCTCGTCCCGCGCCCGGACGAGGAAGAGGTGCGAGCCCTCTTCCAGCTCAGAGAAGCTCACCTCCAGGCCGCAGCGGGTGAAGTCCCCCCCATCCAGGCTGCACTCGAACTCGTCCCAGCGCTCGTTGGAGGCGACCCTGAAGGTGGCGGCCGTCTCGTTGGTGAGCTTGGCCGGTGTCAGGGCGATGCTCGTGTCTGGATGCGTCGTGTCGACGTGCCAGGAGAACACGTCGGGAGTGCTGTCCACGTTGCCCGCGAGATCGCGCGCGCGGACCTGGAAGGAGTGCTCACCCTCCCCAAGGAAGAGGTTCATCGGCGAAGTGCAGGGAGCGAACGGGCTCAGGTCCACGCTGCACTCGAAGCGGCCCTCCGGCTCGGAGGCGCTGAACTCGAACGTGGCCCTCGTATCCCTGGTGGGGTTGACCACGCTCGTGCCGGTGGATGTCTCGGGCTCCGTTACATCGATGAGCCATCGGTGCGATCGACTCTCGGAGTCCAGATTTCCCGCCGCGTCGAGTACCAGGACGAAGAATTCATGCTCTCCCTCGGGCAGGTCGATGAAAGACATCGGTGAGGTACAGGGGCCGAAGAACAGCCAGTCCAGGCTGCAGATGAAGGTGCCTCCGGGGGGCATGCTGCCGCTGAACGTGAAGATGGCCGTGGTCTCGGCCGTCGGGGAGGACGGGGCCAACTCGACGATCGTATCGGGAGCCGCCGGATCGATCTCCCAGAAGTAGTCCTTGGGGGTGCTCGTGTTGCCCGCCTCGTCCCGCGCCTGCACGCGGAAGAAGTGCACGCTCGGGGCGAGCGCGGGGTAGTGCAGGGGCGAGGCACAGGGAAGGAAAGGGCCCTCATCGATGCTGCACTCGAAGCGGCTCCTGGCCTCGTTCGAGGTGAAGGAGAAGTTGGCTTTGAACTGCCGGGTGAGCTCGGCTGGCGCTGAGGTGATAGTCAACTGGGGCGCCTCCAGGTCGATGGTCCAGGTGGTGCTGGCGGGAATGGCATCCACGTTGCCCGCCGCGTCGTACGCCCGGACCCGGAAGGTGTGCACCCCATGGCTCAGGGGGGAGAAGGTCTCGGACGAGGCGCAGGGGCTGAAGCGGCCCCCATCCATGCTGCACTCGAAGCGCCCTCCTGATTCGCTGGAGATGAACTCGAAGGTGGCACTGGGCTGGTTGGTCACGCCAGACGGAGCCGAGGTGATGCTCGTCTCCGGGGCGCTCACATCTCCCAGACGAAGCACCCGGCCCGCGGTAAGGCCATTGACGGTGATGGACAGCAGATAGTGCCCAGGCGGTACGGCTGGCACCGTGGCAACCGCCTGCGTGTCAGAGAAGTCCTGGAGGGGCACCGCGTGGAACTGCCTGCGCTCGAGGTCCAGCAACGTCATCAGCGGGAAGTCCGTCGCGGAGCACATGGCCTGGCTGCTGCCGGCTTCCGACACCCCACGCAGCCGTGAGCCGCTCACGGTGAACACGGTGCCTGGCTCCATCGCGGTGCTGGGAGCCAGGCTGTCAATCTCAGGGCGCCACGCGGCGGCCGAGCCCGTGTCCTCGTACACCCTGGCGCTGGTGGAGCCGCTTCCCCCCATGATCAGCACCGTGCCGTCCTGCAGGAGCACGGCCCCGGCGAAGTTGGTGGTCAGGGCGAGGTTGCCCACGTGGCTCCAGGTCCTGGTCATCGGATCGTACACCTCACTCTCGGCACTGCTGAGGGAGTTGGTGCCACCGGCGATGAGCACCTTGCCACTGGGCAGCAGCGTGGCGGTGTTTCCGCGACGGAACGGGACGGGGCCTGGGGTGGTCGGGCTGAGGGTGGTCCAGGTGCCGGTGCTGGGATCATAGACCTCGTGCAGCGGCCGGGTGCCACTGGTGCTGTAGCCTCCGGCGACGAGCACTCTTCCATCGGGCATCAGCGTGGCGGTGTGCTGCTGGCGGACGTAGGTGAGTGGGGCGGTGGCGCTCCAGGCATTCGTCTGCGGATCGTAGATCTCGGCGCTGCCAAAGTAGGTCAGAAGCGCGATGCCGCCAGTGATGAGCACCTTGCCGTCGGCCAGCAGCGTGGCGGTATGCGAGCCGCGGCCCTGGACCAGGGGACCCGTGGAGGTCCAGGTCTCCGTAGCCGGGTCGTACACCTCGGCGAAGGTTCTGGCGGGGAAGAAGAAGCTGCCAGTGATGAGCACCTTGCCGTCCGGCATCAGCGTGGCGGTGTGGCCGACACGGGGCTGGGACGGAGCGCTCGTGGCGGCCCAGGTGCCGGAGCTGGGATCGTAGAGCTCGGCGCTGAGCAAGGCATTACCATCTCCACCCACGACGAGCACTCTTCCCGTGGGGAGCAGCGTGGCGGTGTGCCCCTTGCGCGGAACGGCGGGTGGGGCGGCCGCCGACCAGGTCCCACGGGCCGGATCATACAGCTCGGCGGTGGCGCTGTTGCCCGCGAGGCTGCCGCCCACCACGAGCACCTTTCCATTGGGCAGCAGGGTCACCGTGGGGCTGTCCCGGCCTTGCAGGAGCGAGCCGGTCGAGGCCCACTTTCCAGTCGCGGGCGGGTCATACACCTCGACGGAGGCCAGAGCGCCGTTGGTGTCCCGCCCACCGGCCACCAGCACCTTTCCACTGGGAAGCAGCGTGGCCGAGAAATGGAAGCGGGGCTGAGCAAGCGCGGGGGTGAAGCCCCAGGTTCCTCCGGATTGATACAGCTCGGCGTTGCTCAAGGGGCCTGTGTCGTCGGAGCCGCCCATGGCCAGCAGCTTGCCGCTGGGCAGCAGCAGAGTGTGGTGGCTGTCGCGAGGTGCCATGAGCGCGTCGGCCGGCAGATAGGTCCAGTAGCCAGTGGCCGGGTCATACATCTCGGAGAGCCTGAGCCTCCCGGTTCCACCCTGTCCGCCCGAGACGAGGACCTTGCCGTTGGGCAGCAACGTGGCCGCATGGTTTCGGCGAGCGACCAGCAGCGGGCTCTGGGTGGGGTGCCAGGTTCCAGTGGCCGGATCGTACCGCTCGCTGCTGGCGAGCACGCCTCCGGGGCCGGGGCCATCTCCTCCCGCGACGAGCACCTGGCCGTCAGGCAGCAGTGTGGCCGTGTGGAGCGCACGCGCCTGGGAGAGCACGCCAGTCAGGGTCCAGGTTCCAGCGGCTGGGTCATACAGCTCGGCACTGGCCAGCCTGCCGCTGTCGCCGCCCGCTCCACCCACGATGAGCACCTTGCCATTGGACAGCAGCGTCGCCGTATGGTTCGCGCGAGCCTCGGCGAGCGGAGGGGCAGGGGCCCAGGTTCCAGAGGCCGGGTCATACAGCTCGGCGCTGCTCAGGGGGGGGCCGTTATCGCTTCCGCCCACCACGAGGACCTTGCCGTTGGGCAGCAGCGTCGCAGTATGGAAGGCGCGCGCCTGCGAGAGCGAGCCCGCCGGGCTCCAGACGCGGGTGGCCGGGTCGAACAGCTCGGCACTGGCGAGCACGCCGCTGGAGGCCTCTCCTCCCACGACGAGCAGCTTGCCGTGGCTCAGAGGTGTCGCCGTGTGGCCGGCGCGCGCCTGGAGCATCGGCGCTGCCTGGTTCCAGCCCGGAGTGGCCAGCGAGGCCGTCATGGCGAGCCTGGCGGACGCGAGCGGCTGTTCCGGCCTGGGTGCACTCTCCGTGGAAGGACTGCACGCCATGAAGGCGAAGCCAAGGGCTGCCACGGCCTGCACCATCCGCGCGGCGCTGCTGGGCAATACACGCCGCTTGGGGACCGGGCACTGGACAGGGAAATGCATTTTTCTTTCTCAAGACACCCGTGCAAGAAAGAGAGTTCTCGACGAGTGAGCGGTAAACCCTACCACTTCCGGGGATGGCCTCTCCGGCTCGGCCCTTGCCCTCGAAGGACGCTTCCCCTCAGGACAAGGGACCAGGCAAAGAGAGGTGCCCGGAGTCATGAGCCGGGTTTACGCCCGGCGCGAGGCATGAGCAGTGAACGGGTTCACCATGCCGCAGTGAAGGCTTTCACAACGCAGTGCGTGCTGTCGCAGGTGGGTAACCCGCCGGCTTAGCTCTTCACGACGTAGAGGCAGGAAGCACTGCCCCGTTTGCGGCACGGGTGCGTCTCGTCATGGATGATGGCGCCGACGATCTGCATCCTGCGCAGGGCACCGAACAGGATGCCCTTGTCGAAGGCGCAGGGGTAGGGCACGTCGGTCTCGAACTCCGCGATGCCATCGCCGCGAATCCGGCCGTGGTAGTGCCCAATGCCTTCCATGATGCGGCCCGTGGAAGGATCTCCCATCACCAACCCATTGCGGCGGTGATGGGCGTGGTAGCCCATGTCCAGGAACTGCGAGAGCGTCTGGATGTCCTTCATGCCGGGCGGCCACTGCACCGTCGTCATCACCGACACGCCGATCTGGTGAACCATCGCGTCGCCAATGCGCTGGTCGGCACGCGCGAAGGCTCTCAGAAAGGCATCGAGAGGGTACCAGGCGCTCTGCTCCACGCTGATCAACCCGTCGGCGCCCTTACGTCCCAGTCCTTCCGCCAGCAATAACTGGCTGGCCAGCGACTTGAACTGTCCAAAGGCCTGAAGGGTGGCCAGCACGGTGGCTCCCGATACCTCAACGCCCTTGTATTCCTGGAACGCTCTCATAACGCGGGACGGCTCTGGAAATGCTCAGCGCTCTCCCGACGGACTGGGCAGGGGCGGCGAGTTGGGCCACAGGGCCGCTTCCTTGCCCTCACCGCGAGCCAGCCAGATCGTCAGCACCCAGCTGGTCCGGTCGAACAGCTTGCGCAGTCCGCCACCTTCTTCCAGCAGCGTGCCGAGCGACACACCGGGATCCTCCGGAGGCTGGCTGATGCTCGCGCCCGGGGCGAGGCGCTGCCCGGTCACCGTGACGAGGCCCACCTGGCGGTGCTCGGGGTTGTGGAGCAGCCAGATGCTGGCACAGCCCTGCTGCGCGGCTCCAGCCTGGAGCGCGGTCCAGCTTGCCGGCAGCCGCTGGGTGATGCGCTCGTCCTCCACGGCCCAGCGCTCGAACCGGATGCACGAGTGGGCCGTGTGGAGCGCCTGGAAGTCCTGGGCCCCGACCACCTGCCACGCGAGGACGACGGGGTTGAGGAAGACGGGCCGCTTGAAGAACGGAACGCCGTCGACGACGAACTCCCGCTCCGCCCAGGTTTTGTAGGCCTCGGCCTGCTCGAAGGTGTCGAACAGGTAGCGGCCGCCGCTGAGCACCATGCCGGACGCGGCGTTGTGCCGGAAGGGCAGGTGCTTCTGCCGCATGCCGGGCCGCGTCGCCATGATGACGCGGTCGCGTTCGATCAGCGCGGGCAGCTGGTCCATCGGCAGGCCGCCCGGGAGTCCAAAGTCTGCGGTGAAGGCGCCCCCGGCGGAGATGGGGCCAGGGGGATAAGCAGCAGCGCGTGACATATGCACCTCGAACTACTTCACGACGGCGGCCAGCAGCGCCTCGATGGACTTGCGCGCATCACCGAAGAGCATGCGCGTATTGTCCAGGAGGAACAGGGGGTTGTCCACGCCAGCATAGCCCGCGGCCATGCCACGCTTGAGCACCACCACCAGCTTGGACTTCCACACCTCGAGCACCGGCATTCCGTAGATCGGGCTGGAGGCATCATCCAGCGCGCCCGGGTTGACGATGTCGTTGGCGCCGATGACGAGCACCACGTCGGTGGTGGTGAAGTCGTGGTTGATGTGCTCCATCTCCTGGACGATGTCGTAGGGCACGCCGGCCTCGGCGAGCAGCACGTTCATGTGTCCGGGCAGACGGCCCGCCACCGGGTGGATGGCGAAGCGGACGTTGACGCCCCGGGAGCGCAGCTCACGGGTGAGGCCCTCCACGGTGTTCTGCGCGCGCGCCACGGCCATGCCGTAGCCCGGCACGATGATGACGTTCTTGGCCGAGCGCAGCCGGGCGGCCGTCTCGTCGGCGGACAGCTCTCGCACCTCGCCGGAGCGAGCCCCCTCGGAGGAGGGCTTCACATCGCCGGTGCCGAAGCCGCCGAAGACGACGTTGAGGATGGAGCGGTTCATCGCCCGGCACATGATGATGGACAGGATGGCGCCGCTGGCGCCCACCAGCGCGCCGGTGACGATGAGCAGATCGTTGGCGAGCACGAAGCCCGCCGCCGCCGCCGCCCACCCCGAGTAGCTGTTGAGCAGCGACACCACCACGGGCATGTCCGCGCCGCCAATGGCCATCACCAGGTGGATGCCCAGCACGCCAGCCAGCACCGTCATCGCCAGCAGCCACATCAGGCCCTCGCTGGGGCCCGCCGCGTTCACGAAGGGCACCGCCAGCCCGACGATGCCCAGGGCGATGGCGGCGTTGAGCAGATGCCGGCCGGGCAGCAGCAGCGGCTTGCCGGAGATGCTGCCGCGCAGCTTGGCCCAGGCGATGATCGAGC
>DASVVJ010000050.1:0-5473 GCA_036389955.1 Myxococcaceae bacterium | reverse complement strand
GGCGGAGGCTTTCTCCCGGGCGCCCGAGCCCGTGGTGGCTCGGCTGAGGGAGCTGGTGGAGGCCTCGGCCCGCGAGTTCCGGGTCCGTAGCCTGCTGGGTGAGCCGCTGGCGCTGTTCGGCGAGGAGGGCCAGTACAACATCCACGCCGTGCCGCTCGAGGCGCGAGACCCGGAGGTGCGCACCCTGCTGGTGGTCGAGGATCTCAGCAGTGTCCGGGCGCTGGAGACCCAGCTGCTGCGTGCCGAGAAGCTGGCCACTGTGGGCGTGCTCGCTGCGGGCATTGCTCATGAGATTGGCACGCCGCTGGGAGTGGTGCGGGGCAGGGCGGAATATGTGCTCAGCAAGTTGGGGCCCGCGCATGCGCAGTCCGCCGGAGTGGGCGTCATCATCGAGCAGATCGACATGGTGAGCCGGACCATCCGGCAGCTGCTCGACTTCTCGCGGCTGCAGCCGGCATCGGTACGGCCGGTGGTGTTGGCGCCGCTGGTGCGGGACGTGTACGAGCTGCTGCGCCTGGAGGCAGAGCGGCGCCGGGTGCGCATCGAGCTGGACATTCCCGAAGGACTGCCCGCGCTGGCGGCCAACCCCGATCAGCTACAGCAGGTGCTGGTCAACCTGACCCTCAATGCGTGTGACGCATGTGGCCCCGGAGGACAGGTGCGGCTGTCGGCGGCGGCGCCGGATGGCTCGTCGGCAGGAGCCTGGGGACTGGTGACGATCCGGGTGAGCGATGACGGGTGCGGCATTCCACCGGAGAGTCTCAATCAGGTGTTTGATCCCTTCTTCACGACGAAGAAGCGCGGCCAGGGCACGGGCCTGGGACTGACGATGGTGGCCCATGTGGTGCGCAACCACGGTGGACGGGTGGAGCTGGAGAGTGCACCGGGACGCGGCACCTGCATCACGCTGCTGTGGCCTGCGTCGGGGCCCGTGGTGAGCGAGGAGCATCATGTCAGCTAAGGGGCGCATCCTGGTCGTGGACGATCACGTGGAGATGGGACGGATGCTCCAGGACCCCCTGACGGACGAGGGGTATGAGGTGGAGCTCGCCACCGGGGGAGCGGAGGCCATCCGCCTGGTGCGCTCGCGCCCGTTCGATGCGGTGTTGTGCGATCTGCGGATGGAGGAGGTGGATGGCTTCGACGTGCTCGCCGCCGCACGCGCCGTGGAGCCGGAGCTGCCGGTGCTGCTGATGACGGCGTTCGGGAACGTCGAGAGCGCGGTGGAGGCCATGCGGCGCGGGGCCTGGCACTACTTCACCAAGCCCTTCCGGCTGGACGAGGTGCTCATCTACCTGCGCCGGGCCATGGAGGAGCGGCGGCTGCGGCAGGAGAACCGAGCGCTGCGCCAGGCCGCCACTGGCCGCAGCGGGCTGGGCGCGATGGTGGGGCGGAGCACTTCCATGCGCGCCCTGTACGAGCTGGTGGAGCACGTGGCCCACTCGGGCGCGCCCGTACTGCTGAGGGGCGAGAGCGGCAGCGGCAAGGAGCTGGTGGCCCGGGCGCTGCACTCCGAGGGCCCGCGCGCGGCCGAGCCCTTCGTGGCGGTGAACTGCACCGCGCTGCCCCATGCGCTGCTGGAGAGCGAGCTGTTCGGCCATGTGAAGGGGGCTTTCACCGGAGCCACCACCGCGCGGCGGGGGCTCTTCGTGGAGGCGGACAAGGGCACGCTCTTTCTCGACGAGATTGGAGACATGCCCGCGGAACTCCAGGCCAAGCTGCTGCGGGTGCTGGAGGACGGCGAGGTCCGCGCGGTGGGGGCGGACGCCAGCCGCACGGTGGATGTGCGGATCCTCGCCGCCACGCATCAGGAGTTGGAGACGCGGGTCCGGGAGGGGCGTTTCCGGGCGGACCTCTTCTACCGCCTCAACGTCGTTACCTTGCGGATTCCCCCCCTGCGCGAGCGCCGGGAGGACATTCCCCTGCTCGTGGAGCACTTCATCTCGCGGGCCCGGACGCGCAACCCCCGCTCGAAGGTGACGGGCCTGTCGCCCGAGGTGGTCGCCGCGCTGGGAGCGATGCCCTGGCCCGGCAACGTGCGTGAGCTGGAGAACCTCGTCGAGCGGCTGGTGGTGCTGGTCCCCCGGGAGACGGTGGAGCTGGTGGACCTGCGGCTCCATGCGCCTGAGTCCTCCCCCGAGGCCCATCCGCTCGCGCTCGCGCAGAAGGAGCTGTGGCCCCTGCGCCAGCTGGAGACCGAGTACATCGCCTGGGTGGTGGCTCACTGCGGGGGGAATAAGACACGCGCGGCCGAGCTGCTGGGCATCGATGTCTCCACCATCCACCGCCGAGAGCGGGAGAAGGGCAGTGGCAATTCGCCACGCGAGGGTGGCGCAATGAAAGGGTAGGCCGGGAGCGGGAGCGCTCGTCGCCAGGGACGCGAGCGCGGCATGGGCGTTGCTTGAGCGCGGGGTATGCGAACCCTCCGTCTGCTTCCCCTGGTCCTGTTTGCTGTGGGCGCGAGCGCCTGCGCCGCGAAGTCCGCCACCACTGTCTCCAGCAACGAGAGCCCCTCGACGGCTCAGCCCCCACCGCGCACCGCGCCGGTGCAGAAGCCGCCTGCGGATTCCGCGGAGGTGGCGGAGCTGCCAACGCTGGACTTCAAGCCCATCTACTACGAGCTGGACTCGGCCACCCTGAAGCCCGAGTCGCGGCAGCTCCTGGACGGAGTGGCCGAAGCGCTGCGGCGGCGGCCCGAGGTCCGGGTGACGATCTCAGGCCACACGTGTGAGCTGGGAACCACGGAGTACAACCTGGCGCTGGGCCAGCGCCGGGCCGCGGCGGTGCGTGACTACCTGCGGCGGCTGGGCGTGGATGAGCGCCGCATGTCCATGGTGTCCTATGGCGAGGAGAGCCCCGCGGTGTCGGGCAGCGGCGAGAGCGTCTGGAGCAAGAACCGCCGCAGCGAGTTCTCCATCGCGGTGTCTCAGGCGCGAGCAGGCGGCCGGTAACCGTGGAGCCGCGTTTCCCTGTCAGCGTGCTGCTGCTGGGAGCTGACGACTCGCTGGCTGCGCTCCTGCGCGACGTGCTCACGGAGGTAGGCATCGCCCTGAGTACGGTGGAGGCACGCCCCGCGCGGCCCGATCTCGTGCTGGTGCACTGGCAGCGGGGGGAGAGCATGCTGGCCACGCTGCAGAGCGCTCGTGACGGCACCTACCCGGCGCCTGTCTTCGTGCTGTTGCCCTTCTTAGATGATCGGCTGATTCAGCAGGCACTGCGCCTGGGAGCGCGCGGGTGCTTTGCCCTGGGGCAGCCGCTGGAGTCGCTGTGCCGCATGTTGCTCGCGGCGGCTCCCGCGCTGGGCAGAGCACGTCCTTCGTCCGCCAGCCAGCGGCGTCATGACGATTCCAAGAAAGGATGACGATGTATCCCGCGCGACCCGTGTCCCCGCTGCCGCTCACCCCCGCATCCCCTCAATCTCCGGCAGGTGGTCCGGAGATGATGCTCTTTCAAGCAGGGGGCGTGCTCGTCACGAGCCGGAAGCTGGTGACCGGCAGGCGGACCTGGCTGATCAGTGAGCTTGAAGGCGTGAGGATGCTCCGCCGTGCTCCCCGGGTGCTTCCCCAGCTGGCTGCCCTGGTTCTGGGCGCAATGGTGGGGCTGCCCCTGCTGCACTCGGAGAGGGTGTCGCCCTCCGTGCTCGGGCAGGAACTCTACGGTGTCGCCCTGGCGGTAGCGGCCCTGGCCATCTTCGGCTCCATCGCGGGCCTCCTGATGGCAGAGGACTCGTACTGGCTCGTGCTGAGGACGCGGCAACGCGAGCGCCGTGTGTTTCGCAGCCGGGATCACCAGCTGGTCGCCAACCTCGCGGAGGCGATCGCGGCAGCCGTGGAGGCGGCACGCCAGCGCCACTAAGGTGGCACGGCGTGCATCGGGAGGGAACATGGAGAGCAAGACGGAAAAGACACTGCACCCTCTCTTCAAGGGAGTCATCCGGCCCATCCAGCAGTTCTTCCGGCTGGAGGCCGCGAGCGGCATCCTGCTGATGTGCTGCGCGGTGATCGCGCTGGTATGGGCCAACTCGCCCGCGCGCGGTGCCTACACGGCGATCTTCGATGCGCCGCTGGTGCTGGGCGCCAGCGGGCACGAGGCGCACTTCACCTTTCGCCAGCTCATCAACGATGGGCTGATGGCGATCTTCTTCTTCGTCGTGGGGATGGAGATCAAACGCGAGCTCGTGGTGGGAGAGCTCCGGACTCTGGCAAAAGCCATGCTGCCGCTCGTCGCGGCGCTTGGGGGCATGGTGGTTCCCGCTGGGCTCTACGTGGCCATCAACCGGGATGGGCCCGGAGCGGCGGGGTGGGCCATTCCCATGGCCACGGACATCGCTTTCTGTATCGGCTGTCTGAGCCTGCTCAAGAGCCGGGTGCCCCACGCACTCATCGTGTTCATCACCGCGCTGGCCATCTTCGATGACATGGGCGGCATCCTCGTCATCGCGCTCTTCTATGGCTCGAAGCTGCACGTGAGTTGGCTGATCGGCGCGTTGGTGCTCTCCGGGGGGCTTTTCCTGCTCAACCGGCTGCGCGTCAGCAACGGGCTCCTCTATGCGGCGGGGGGAGTGGCGCTTTGGTACGCGCTGCACCACGGAGGCATTCATTCCACCATCGCTGGCGTCATTCTGGGGCTGATGATTCCGGCTCGCGCCAGCCGCTCGTCCCAGGAGGTGATCGCGGATCTGCACGCGCATACGGCACGGCTGGTGAGCCAGCCGCCGGATGAAGATCTGCACAACGCGGAGGTGCTGGCCATCGAGGAGCGGATCGAGGAGCTGGAGCCGCCGCTCAATCGCTTCGTGCACCTGCTGCACCCCTATGTGGCCTTCGTCATCATGCCGCTGTTCGCCCTGGCGAATTCGGGCGTCTCTCTGGCCGGGGTAGAGCTGGCGGATCTGACGAACCGCATCCCGCTGGGATCCGCGGTGGGGCTCTTTGCCGGGAAGCAGGTGGGAATCTTCCTCTTTACGGTGGTGGCGGTGCGGCTGGGCCTGGCGCCGACTCCGGGGGGCGTGTCACTCGTGAAGCTCTATGGAGTATCGGTGGTGGCGGGGATTGGCTTCACGGTGGCGCTCTTCATCGCGGGGCTGGCTTTCCCGGATCCGGCACTGCTGGACGAGGCGAAGATCGGCATCCTGCTGGGTTCTCTGGCCTCGGGGGTGGTGGGCTTCCTCGTGCTTCGAGCCACGCCTCCTCAGGCACCGGCGGCCGGTGGCTCACCGTAGCCCGTCCCTCGCGCGGGGAACCTGGCGGGCTCAACCGTGGAGCGGAGCTTCGCGCGGGAGGCGGAAGCGGAAAGTCGAGCCTGCGCCCGGCTCGCTCCTCACCTCGATGCGGCCGCCATGCGCCTCGATGATGCGGCGGCCGACCGCCAGGCCCAGGCCCACGCCAGGGATGGTGTTCCGGGTGGTGCTGCTGCGCCTGAAGGGCTCGAAGATGCTCTCCTGCTCATCGGCGGGAATGCCCACCCCGGAGTC
>DASVVJ010000049.1:0-2047 GCA_036389955.1 Myxococcaceae bacterium | reverse complement strand
CAGCGGATCCGGGTCCTTCGTGTCGTGCGTCTCGGAGAGCCAGCCGCGCTCCCTGGCCTCGTCCAGCGCTTCCTCCCAGGCCCCGCCGCCGTGAACGGCCGCGTCGAGATCGCCCTCGTCCGGCATGGGCACGTCCCCGGCCAGCGGGATGAGGAAGTCCAACATATGGGGCTGTTCGATGTAGCGGATGAAGGTGGCGCAGAAGTAGAGGAACTGCAGCCGCATGTCCGTCAGCGCGTAGAACGTCTGCACGAACATCTTCGCCTCGGCCCGGTAGCCGGGGAAGGCCTTCTCCATGGACTCCAACTGGGCCTTGGGCGTCAGATCTCCCGGCAGCCGGGCCCACAGCTCCTCGTAGAGCACCAGGTAGAAGAAGAAGAGCGGTGACACCTGCGTCTGGGCTTGGGTGCTCAGGAAGCCCCGGTACACCGCGCACAGGTCCTCCGCGTGCGTGCGGCCCACCACCTCGTTCACCTGCAGATCGAAGAACAGGTTGGTGAGCGACTGCTTCAGCCCGGGAATGAGCCGCTGCTCCAGGGCACGCAGCTCCGCGTCCCACCCCAGCGTGTGCGGGAAGCGCACGTGGTGGCCAATCTCGTGCGCGAGCACCGCCATGAGGCTCCCAGCCGCGCCCATGTTGGCCAGCAGCTCGAAGTTCACGAACACCTGCCGCTTCACCATGTCGATGTAGGCCAGGGGCTCGTTTCCGGGCGCCAGCTCCTTGTCGAAAGGCACGTGGGGCTCGGGAGGGCTGAGCTGCGTGCGCACGTCCCACAGCGCCAGCGCATCCCGCCAGCATTGAGCCACCTGCTCGGCTGTGAAGCGCGCCGGGCTCATGCGGGCACGAGCACCACCAGGTGCTGCGAGGTGTGGAGCGTAGCCGCCACCCGCCACTCATTGGCCGTCGAGGAGAACCACTCATCGGCCCGCGGATCCTTCCGCTCCACGTCCTTCAGCAGATACAGGCCCGCGCGCTCCACCGCGGGAGTCTCCTGGCAGCCCATGGCGCCCAGCAGCACCGGAGTCTCCGTCATCCACACGCCCTGCGTGGCCGCCTCGCGTCCCGCCACCGCGCCCCGGTGCCGGTCATGCACACACACCACGGTGGGCGCCAGGAAGTGCAGGGGGCCGGGCAGAAAGCGCGCGTCCTCCCGGGACAGGTCCACCCAGTGCGCCTGCGAGGTGTACCCCACCTTGCGCTCGGGCGGCTCCATCGCCTCGGCGGTGCGCTCGCGCAGCCGGTCCTCGATGTTCTCCAGGGACGGCAGCGTCTGGCCCACGCGGCAGAACAGGCGCTGTACCCACGGCGGCGCGGACTCCAGGTTCTCTCCCAGGTTCCACAGCTGCGCGAGCACCCGCGCCCGCTCGGAAGGGGACACGGCCGCCAGCATCCGCGGCACCAGCTCCGACCAGGCCAGGGTGAAGAAGTTCTGCCGGCCCGCGGACGAGGGGTACAGGTAGCCCAGCCCAATGGCCTCCGCGCTCAGCTGCAGGTACGTGCGCAGCAGGGGCTCAGCCTCGCGCTCGCTCAGGCCCGCCGCGCTCAGTGCACCCCCGAGCTGCTGGGCCGGGCCGCTCAGCAGCTCGCGCCACAGCGCCGGGTGCCACCGCACGAAGCGGCCGCGCGCACTGGCCTCCAGGTCTTCCACGAAGCTGCTCATGGCTGACCCCCCGGGTTTTCCTTCAGCCACGTCGCGTAGTTGCGATAGCGGCTGTACATGGACTTCAGGTGAATGAGGTCCTCGTACACGGGGCCGGACAGCTCGTTCTTGGTGAGCAGCTCGTTCATCAGCACCGTCACCTGCTGGAGCCGCTTCTCCGTGGTGCGCAGGTCCACGCCCGCCAGTCCCTTGTCCAGCTCCTGGCGCAGCAGGCCCACCTTGCGGCGCAACGGCTCGTGCTTGTCGTACTGCTCCATGGCCATGTCGAACATGTGCCGGATCCACGCCACCCGGTCCTGCAGCAGCATCCGGTGGTCCTTCGACTCGAAGAAGGCGCTGCGCGCGTTGGGCGTCAGCTTCTCGTGCAGCACCCAGGGAGCAATCTG
>DASVVJ010000048.1:0-1796 GCA_036389955.1 Myxococcaceae bacterium | reverse complement strand
ACGGACATGTTCATGGCCGCGTTCCGGGACCGGCTCACCGTGTACCCGGACGTGAACCGGCGGCCCAACATCAACACGGATGACCCGCTGATGATGTACATGGCCATCCTGTCCGTGGCGGACCCGGCGCGGCCGGACCCGCGGCTGCAGGACCCAGTCTTCATCCAGGAACTCATCACCCGCATCCGCACCGCGCGCATGTTCAGCTTCATGGGCATGTCCGTGGGAGACTTCGTCGGCGTGGTGCGCAGCGTGGGTGTGCCCGTCAACCCGCAGGTCGACACCACCGTGAACCCGAACGCGGCCAACAACAACCGCTTCGTGGGCGACAAGAGCCAGACCTTCACCATCAAGTCCGTGGGAGAAGCCGGCAACGTGCAGAAGACGATCACCACGGTCGTCAAGCTGGACGATCAGCTCGGCAAGCTCCTGTATTGGAGAGAGGAATAACCGATGGCCCGCATTCTTGGCCTCGATCTGGGCAGCTACTCCGTCAAAGGCGTGCTGTTCGAGTCAACCATCCGGGGCTACACCACCAAGGCCTACCACGAGGTGCGCCGGGGCGAGGGCGAGCGCCTGGAGACGCTGCGCGATGCCGTGCGCGAGCTGCTCACCCAGCCCACGCTCCAGCAGGCCGAGCAGGTCATCATCGCCCTGCCCGGGCCCACGCTGATGACGCACACCTTCACCCTGCCCTTCGTGGACCCCAAGCGCATCGAGGCCGCCCTGCCCTTCGAGGTGGAGAGCCAGCTGCCCTTTGACGTGTCCGAGGCCATGTTCGACTACCAGATCGTCGGGCAGAAGCCGAAGACGAGCAGCGATCTGCTGGTGGGCGTGGTGCGCAAAGAGGAGCTGACAGCGCTGCTGGGCATGCTGGGCGAGCTGGACGTGCACCCGCGCGTCATCACCCACCCGGGCATCACCTACCAGAACCTCTTCCTGCAGACGCCGGCCGTCTTCGAGGGACTGGAGAGCCACGCGGCGGTGGCGGTGGTGGACATTGGCCACGAGCGCACCACGGTGGCCATTGGCCGGCCGGGCGTGGGCGTGGAGTTCGCGCGCACCTTCGCCGGTGGCGGCAAGGACCTGAGCCGGGCGCTGTCCACCGAGTTCCAGACGCCGCTGCAGGAGGCGCACCACTGGAAGGAGACGTACGGAGCGATGGCCAGCGTGGCGCAGGCCCAGGGCCCGGACGCCCTGCGTGCCGCGTCGGCCTTCGTGCGCGGGCTGCAGCCGGTGCTGCGCGAGCTGCGCCCCACCTTCAAAGCCTTCACCGCGCGCACCCGCCGGCAGGTGGGCGCCGTGGTGCTGTGCGGCGGCACCGCGCGGCTCAAGGGCCTGGCCGAGCAGATCGAGCAGGATCTGCACATGCCCACGCGAGTGCTGGCGCTGCCGGTGGAGTCCTCGCAGGCGATTGCGGCGGAGACGCAGCCCTCGGCGGTCCAGGCGTACGCGCTGGCGCTGCGCGGCCAGGCCTCGGGCGCCAAGGCGCCGCGCTTCAACCTGCGCCGGGGCGAGTTCGCCTTCAAGGGCCACTTTGACTACGTGAGGGACCGGATGGGGCTGCTGGCCTCGTTCGCCGCCACGCTGGTGCTGCTGCTGATCGCCAGCGGCGTGGTGCGCAACTCGGTGCTGGCCCGCCGCGAGACGCAGGTGGACATGGTGCTGTGCAAGACGACCGAGCGCATCCTCGGCACGTGCGAGAAGGACTTCAATCGCGCGCTCAACATGCTGCAGGGCGTGGAGAGCCCCGCCGCCGCGCTGCCGAAGAACTCCGCCGTCAACCTGCTGGCCGA
>DASVVJ010000047.1:0-7879 GCA_036389955.1 Myxococcaceae bacterium | reverse complement strand
GCGAAGACGCCTCAGCTCGCGGCCTCCGAGGCCCGGGAGCTGGAGACCTGGCTGGCCCGGCGCTGAGCCCTCAGGGCACCGCCCGGCCTCACCGGCTCAAGCCTTGCCCATGCCGCTCAGCTCGCGCAGCCGGTCGAGCAGCTGCCACAGGTCGAACGGCTTCTGGAAGAAGTCCGCGCACGCCAGCTCCGTCTCCCTCCCCAGAATGGAGCGGGGCACCGCGCTCATCATCACCACCGGAATGTGCTTCCACCGCGCGTCGGCCTGCATCCGCTGCAGCAGCTCGCGCCCGTCCATCACCGGCATCATCACATCCACCAGCGCCACGTCCGGCGGTGGCAGGTGAGCCTCCAGCCGGGCCAGCGCCTCGCGGCCATTGGCGGCCGTCACCACCCGGTAACCCTCGTCCTCGAGGATGCCGGACAGCGCGTCAATGATGGCATGCTCGTCGTCGACGAGGAGGACCGTCTTCACTTACGGCCCCCTGGTTTCTTGCGCGCGCCCGCGCCGCGCTTGGCCCTGGGTTTGCGCCTCAACGAGGGCGAGGGGCTCGTGTCGGTGAGCACCGCTGAC
This sequence comes from Myxococcaceae bacterium, assembly GCA_036389955.1. Lineage (GTDB taxonomy): Bacteria > Myxococcota > Myxococcia > Myxococcales > Myxococcaceae > DATHBR01. Next base: position 7,306 of record DASVVJ010000047.1, on the reverse strand, counting down.
GTGCTGTCGAAGCGCGGCCCGATGTGCAGTCCCGCGTCATCGATGATCAGCTCGCGCAGCGCCGGATCATGCCCGCTCTCGCGCGTCTTGAGGATGGCGAGCACCCGCCGCAGCTCACCCTTCCACTCGAGCTGGCGCAGAAACAGGTGGTTCTCCACCAGCGCGGACAGCCCCTTCACGGGGGTTTCCACCTCCGGTCCGAAGAGCACCCGCGTCTCCTCGGTGAACACCGCCGTCACCTCCATGGCGCGCAGCTCATTGGTGAAGGCGGCGAAGAAGCGGTTGATGCGCTCGGGGTGCACGGTGGACTCCTTGAAGCCCACCAGCCCGTCGATCAGCAGCCGGCGCATGCCCCGGCGCTTGATGGCCGCCAGAATCTTCACCGCCAGCGCGTCCAGCACCAGCTCCACCGGCGGCTGCCAGAGCATCTCGATGAGCCCGTCACGCACCGCGCCTGTCATCTTCAGCCCGATGGACTCGCCCTTGCCCACCAGCCGCGGCGGCGACTCGTAGAAACCGAAGTACAGGCCGGGCTCGCCCAGGCTCGCCCCGTGGGCCAGGAACTGCAGCCCCATCAACGTCTTGCCGCTGCCCGAGGGCCCCATCAGCAGCGTGGCGCTGCCCTGCTGCAGCCCGCCGCGCAGCATCCGGTCCAGCTCCGGCACGCCCACCGGCACGCGGCCCTTGTACTCGCCCGGCACCGCGATGGGGTCGGACAGCATCGCCTCCGAGCGCGGGAACACGGTGATGCCCTGCTGGGAGATCTGAAACACGTGCCGTCCGCGCAGGTGCGCGCTGCCGCGGAACTTGCGGACAATCAGCTCGCGCACGGCGCGCACGCCGATGAGTTCGTCCGTCAGCTCGATGAGCCCGTCCACCATGGTGTGCTCGGGGTGCACATCCTCGGGGCTGTGGCCGTTGGTGAGCAGGAAGGTGGTACAGCCAATCACGCTTACCAGCGTGTTCAGCTCGTGGATGAACTCCTTGAAGGCCAGCTCGTTGGGCGCCGAGGCGCTGGCGCTCACCAGCCCGTCCAGCACCAACATGGTGGCGCGGTGCTCGCGGATCAGCTGGCGTAGCAGATCCAACAGCCCCTTGAGCCCGTCCTTCGTCAGCACGCGGTAGGCGCTCACGTACGAGAGCGCGGTGGCCAGCGGCTCCTCGGTGAAGAAGCTCATGCCGCGCAGGTGCGCCAGCATGCGCCCATGCGTCTCGGCCAGCAGCGTGACGTAGACCACCCGCCCGCCCTGGGCCACGTGGTGGAAGCAGATCTGGTTGCCCAGGATCGTCTTCCCCGTGCCCGGCATGCCCGCGATGATGTAGGTGCCTCCCTGCAGAAAACCGCCATCGAGCACGGCATCCAACCCAAGCACGCCGCTGGGCAATCGCTGAAGGAGCGGGGGGGCTACAGCCGTCATCTCGAGGAGCCTCGGTACCCCTTGGGGGGAAGGTAGCGACCTGCAAGGCCCAGGGGGCCAAACGCCGGGGGCACAGCGGAGCGGGTCACCCCAGCCCACAGAGGGCGGGGCGCGCGCACCCTACCACTCAGGGCGTGCAAGGTGTGCCACGGCGAGCGGCAAGCGATTCGAGAGGGGAGGAAGATCGAGAGGGAGTGAATCACAGACGCCTGTGCCCCCATGAGACAGCGGCTGGGGCCAGCATGCACCGGTTTCTTCGCGCAATCGTCCAGAAGTGGGGAGTGTTGGGCGGATGTCGCTCGTGTGTACGCGCGTCACCATTCCTGGCGCGGTGCATTCCCGCGCAAGGACGGCCGCTGCCCGAGCAGGGCTGGAATGGGTGCGAGCCGCTCGGGGGTTGCCCCTAAAGAAGCCGAGGCGGGCAGGCCTCCGCCTGGGCCCAACGCAGCTCGAACCCCTGAGGAACCTCCGATGCAGACCCAGAAGAAGGAGAAGAAGCTCAAGGAGTTGTTCGTGCAGGACCTGGCGCGCATTCACGGCGGCAGCAACGAGCAGAAACCCCCGAAGTGCCCGGAGATCACCACCCTGGCGTGCGGTGAAGAGGCGAACGGCTGTTCCGGCTGCTGAGCCGGGTCTGTGGGCTCGTCGCTCGGGTAGTGCTCGTATGACGGCCTGGGGCTCTTGGATTCTGAGCCCCGGCCGCCCCCTGGCTCGCGGGGATCAGGGTACTATCGGGCGCGAGCCCAGCGGATGAAGCCCCGAGCGGATAGGCAGTGGCGGAGTCGAACCGGCGTGCGGACCTGCCTCGCGCTGCTCGGGCTGCTGCTCGGGCTGGTGGCTCCCGGGGAAGTGCTCGCGGCGGGCCGGCGCCGCGCGCCGCTCGTCTTCAGCGGCAACATCGTCCTCAACGACGAGGTGTACCTGGCGGTGCTCGACCTGCCGGCGGACTTCGTGCCCAACCGGGAGGGCGCGGCCCTGGTGCGCTCGCGGCTGCTCTCGTTCCTGAAACGCGCGGGCTACGAGCTGGCCCAGGTCGAGACGGCGGTGGAGAAGGACCGCATCCTCGTGGACATCGACGAGGGGCGGGTGGAGAAGGTCATTCTGCGCGGCCAGGGCTCGGTGCGCACGGTGCAGGTGCTGCTCAGCCTGAGCCTGCCCTTCAACGTCTTCAACCGACCCTACCTCGAGCGCCAGCTCGCGGCGCTGCGTGAGCAGAACGGCGTGGAGGTGGAACGCTTCGAGCTGGTGGCCACCGGCGAGGTGAAGCACCTGGGACCCCAGGTGGAGAGCCTGCCCACCATCATCGACGACCTGGGTAAGTTCGTGGGCCACCCGCTCATCCCACCGCGCGCGGACTACGAGCTGCACATCGTCTTCCGCCGCCGCGAGTGGGCCGCGGGGCTGGGGCTGGTGGCGGGGCTGAGCGGCGTGGACGGCCTGCGCCTGGGGCTCGAGTACCGCGAGGAGGACCTGTGGCTCAAGGGCGACCGGTGGAGCGCGGGCGGGCAGCTCGGCACGATGATTCGCACGCGCATCTCCGACGAGCACGCCTACCTGGCGCTCACCCGCGCGGCCGGCGAGCTGCAGTGGTTCACGCCACGTCTGCCCCTGGGCCTGCGGCCCACGCTGCAGCTGCGCTTCGATCTGACCAGCCGCCAGCGTCCGGACATCGGCCTGGAGAGCTACTTTGCCACGCGGGTGCAGGCCGTGGCGGCCCTGAGCTATGACGTCTTCCCCGGCGCCACGGTGGCGCTGGGTGTGGGCGCGGAGCAGCTCAACATCTTCTCGCTGCGGCCGGTGGAGGGCAGTGCCCCCGCCGCCGGTGTGGTCCCGAGCTCGGGCCTGCGGCCCTACCTGACCGGCACAGCGCAGCTGGTGTTCGACGCGGATGAGATTCGCCGCGACCGCCGCCACGAGCTGGAGCTGACGACCCGCCACTACCCGGGCAGCACCGGGCGCGGCTATGGCGTGACGGCGTACCGCTACCAGAAGCTCTTCGAGGTCGGCTGGCACGACCTGATGCTCACCAGCCGGGGGGGATATCTCTGGGGCACGCCGCCCTTCATCGAGGAGCAGCCGGTGGGCGGCCAGCTCGTCCGCGGCGTCTTCGACAGGCGCTTCTTCGCCCGGCGCGCGGTGGGCACCGGGTTCGAGGGACGCTTCTCGCTCACCCGCGACATCTACAAGGCGGGCGGCTTCATCGATGTGGCCGTCTTCGGAGAGCTGGATCGCGCCGCCCACACCGAGAAGGCCCGGGTCATCACCAGCCTGGGACCGAGCTTCCACGTGCTCATTGCCGACGCCTTCCAGCTGGATCTGTATTACAGCCTGGGCTTCGCCGGGCGCGGCGAGGCCGAGCGCGGCTTCACCGCCTCGCTTCGCCAGGCCTTCTGAAAGAGGCACCCAGACCATGCACTTCGTCCGGACCTTGCATCTTGCTCTCTGTGCTCTCGTGCTGCTGGGGCTCACCGGCTGCTCGGAAGAAGAGGTGCCCCCCATCTGCAGCGTCGCGCCCGCTCCGGCGCCTCCTCCTACCCGGCAGGGGCTGCTGAAGGTGGGCCAGAAGTTCATCCTGCCCGTCATGCCCCTGCTCCCGCTGAGCTGCGGTGTCGAGGCGCCCCAGCGGCCCACCTCCGTCACGGCGGAGATCGAGGGCCCCGGCGGAGAGCCCCTCGAAGGGCAGGTTCGGCTCGGCAGCCCGAATGCTCCCGCCATTCTCGAGTTCACCCCGGTGCGCCCCGGCCCTCACCACGTCCTCGTCGCCTTCTCCCAGGTGGGAGGCATTCACCAGTTCGACTTTCAGGCGGTGGTGGACAGCTCCACCAGCGCGCCCAGCTTCACCGTGAACCGCCCATGCTCCTCGCTGGAGCGCACTCAGCAGGGGGCGTGGGTGTGTGACACCGCGGTGCTGCGCGGCGAGACCGTGGTCCGCACGTTCCCCAGTGCGCGCCTGGCCGTCGCCGGGGATGTACTCTGGGCAGTGGCTCCCGGGGGTGTCGAGCGCTACGTGGACACGGGAACGGACCTCGTCTTCACGGGCTCGCTGCTCCACTCGGAGGGAGCCGCCACGTTCCTGCAGGCCTCGGCGGACGAGCTGGCGGTTGTGCACGACCACTCGCTGGCGCTCTACACCTTCAGTGGCGGGACGCTCGCCACCGCGGGCGCCACGCCCTGGACCCGCCCCTCGGCCGCCGTGGGCTCCCCGGGCCCCTACGGCGTCATTCTCCGCGACGGAGAGCACCTGGCCGTGGTGACTCGCGAGAGCGTCAACTTCCAGGGCGCGGTGCAGGTGTGCCCGTACCAGCTCGTCTCCGGCAAGCCCCAGCGCACCTCGGGCACCTGTACGCAGATCATCGGCGACACCGTCGGCTTCGAGCCCAGAGTCCTCTGGACGCGGGAGCCGCCCACGCTCGTGGGTAACCGCATCGAGCAGGGCGTCATCCACCGGTGGGAGTGGACCGCGGGCCGGCTCGCCTCGCAGGGCTTGGTGTCCCTGGGCGTCAGCATCCGCCTGCTCTTCCCGCCGCTGCTCAACCCCTCCAACGTGCCGGTGGTCCAATCCGACGTGTCCGGCTCCACCGGCGCGGCAATCGTCGCGCTGCCGATCTGGTCTCCCGAGCGGCAGCTGATCCTCTTCGAGCACCTGGACGCGGCGGTGCTGCAGCCTCGCGCCAGCCCCACCTTCTACTGGGGTGGCACGGATGTGACGAGCACCGAAGGAGCCACCCGGGTCCGCGAGCGTCCGCGGAACCTCATCCCGTAGCGGGGCGCGGCTACTTCTTGCCAGAGCCTCCGACGCCCGCGGCCTCCTCGGGCACCGGCTTCACCTTGCCCACCTGATCCAGCTCCTCGCGGTTGTTGACCGAGAAGCGCACCAGCGAGCGCAGGATGCGGTTGCGCTTCACGTTGCCTAGCACCTGGCGCAGGTCCTCGTACACGGTGGGGTCCGAAATCAACCCGCCCACCGTGCCCTCGCCATTGGCCACCGTGGAGGTGATTTTCTTCAGGTCCGCCGCCGCGCTGCCCAGGTCCGCGAACATGCCCCGCGCGTCCCCGTACACCAGCTGGTGCACCGCGCCGTTGGGGCTCTTCTTCGCGTCCTCGATGAGCCCGGCGAGCTGTCCGGCCGCCGCGCCCAGCTCGCTCAGCGCCTGCGTGCCTTCCTTGCCGTAGATGAGCGCGTGCGCCGTGCCGTCCCCCGTGCGCACCTCCTCCAGCAGCGCCTCCACGTGGCTCACCGCCCCGTCCATGCGCTGGGCCGCGTGCGCCGTGCTGGCCAACACCTCGCGCACCTGACGTCCCGCCTCCTTGTCATAGATGAGCGCGTGCAGCACGCCCTCGCCCTTTTCGATTTCCTCGAGCAGCGCCCGGAGGCTGTGCATGGTGCCAGCCACGTCCTGGGCAAGCTGCGGATCCGCGTACGCCTCCACCGCCACCCGCAGCGAGCGGCTGATGGCCTTCGAGTCGTCCATCACCTGCCCCGCCGCGCGCATCAGCGAGTTCAGGTCCCCGCTGGAGCCCGTGCGCAGCTCGGATCCGTCCGGCATGGCCGGTAGCTTCGGGTCGCCGATGGTGATGTCCACCGCCTTCTCGCCCAGCACGCCCAGGCTGGAGAGCCGCACCACCGAGTCCTCCCGCACCCGGTTGGCGTACTTCTTCGTCACCTGGATGCGCACCTCGATGCGCTGGTCCGCCGACTCCTCGGAGAAGGCGATGCCCACCACCCGGCCTACTTCGAGGCCGCCGATCCACACCGGGGACTCCTCGGTCAGGCCCTCCACGTTCGGAAAGAAGGCGCGGTAGACGTGCTGCTCCTCGAAGAGCCGGTTCTCCTGACCGATGAAGAAGACCACCACGCCGGCCAGCGCCAGCCCCAGCGCCACGAAGAGGCCCGCGCGCCAGGCCAGGCGCCGCTCGCGCTCGGTAGAGGTGAACAGACTCATGACGCCACCTCCCGGGGCGAGAGCTCCGCCTGCCGTGCATCCAGGAAGGCGCGCACCTCGGGCACGGTGGAGCGCCGCATCTCCTCGGGCGTGCCCACCTGGACGATGCGCCGGTTGGCCAGCATGGCGATGCGGTCGGCCACCGCGAAGGCGCTCATCATGTCGTGGGTCACCACGATCGAGGTACAGCCCAGCCGTTGTTTCATCGAGTTGATCATCGCGTTGATGTTCTCAGTGGTGACGGGATCCAGGCCCGTGGTGGGCTCGTCCCAGAGAATGACTTCCGGATCCGTGGCGATGGCGCGCGCCAGCCCCACGCGCTTGCGCATGCCGCCGGACAGGTCCGCGGGCATCATCGCCTCGGTGCCCGGCAGGTTGACCCACGCGAGCTTCTCGGCGACACGGCGAGACAGCTCCTGGGGTGACAGCTCGGGGAAGTGCTCGCGCAGCGGGTAGGCCACGTTCTCGCCCACGGAGAGCGAGTCGAAGAGCGCCGCGCCCTGGAACACCATGGCCACATGGCGGCGCACCGCGACGAAGTCCTCCTCGTGGAAGCGCGTCACGTCCTGTCCCTGGAAGAGGATGCGCCCGGTATCCGGGTACATCAGGCCGATGAGGCACTTGAGCAGCACGCTCTTGCCGGTGCCCGAGCCGCCAATCACCACCAGCGTCTCGCCGGCGCGCACCGAGAGGTCCAGGTCGTCATAGACGCGCTTGGGACCGAAGGACTTCTTCAGGTGCTCGAAGCGGATGAGCTCCTCGCCCGGGGTGGGCTGGCGGAACTCCAGGCTGGGGTGCGGGGCGGACGAGCGCATGCGGCTAGAAGTAGAGCGTGAGCTTGGTAATGAAGATGTCGGCCAGGCAGTCACAGACGGAGCAGATGGCCACCGTCTGCGTGGTGGCGCGGCCCACACCCTCGGTGCCGCCCTCGACGGTGAGGCCCTT
>DASVVJ010000046.1:0-5481 GCA_036389955.1 Myxococcaceae bacterium | reverse complement strand
CGACAGCAGCGACAGCCGGCAGAAATCATTCGGAGGAGGCACGATGTCCCCGCGCTGCCACTCCTGCACCACCCCATGCTTGTCCGCGAACGTCAGCTCCGCTTGCCACCACTTGCGGATGACTTCCTTGAGCATGATGATGGTGTGCAGGTTCTGGTACTTCTCGAAGTCCATCCCCACTCCTCGTCCCCGTTGTCCCAGGTCAGGACATCTCCAATCCCGGGTGTCCGAATTTCAGGCGAATTTCATATCCTGAGAGCAGCGCGCTGTCCGCAGGGTTCTCTCCCTTGACTACATCGGCGCACACGCACGGTGGCTCAATGCACGGACATGGTGGCGGCCACGGCCACGGCCACGGCCACGACCACCATGACCATGGACACGGGCATGGGCACGGGCATGGGCATGGCAAGCCCCCCGGGCGGCCAGCCAACGCGGCGGACGAGCGGCGCAAGGACCGCAACCGGCTGCTGTTCGCGCTGATTCTCACCGGCACCATCGCGCTGGCCGAGGCGGTGGGCGGCTATCTCACCAACTCGCTGGCGCTGATGTCCGACGCGGGGCACATGTTGACGGATGTGTCCGCGCTGGCGCTCAGCCTGCTGGCGCTGTGGTTCGCGGGCAAGCCGGCCAACCTCAAGAAGACGTACGGCTACTACCGCATGGAGATCCTCAGCGCGCTGCTCAACGGCGTGCTGTTGCTGTGCATCACCGTCGTCATCCTCTACGAGGCCTGGCAGCGCTTCCGCTCGCCCGCGCCGGTGCAATTGGGGCCCATGGCGCTGGTGGCGCTGGTGGGCCTGGTGGCCAACCTGGGAGCGCTGGGGTTTCTGCACAACACGCACTCACTGAATGTCCGGGGCGCGTTCCTGCACGTGCTGGGCGACACGCTGTCCAGCGTGGGCGTGCTGATTGGCGCGGGCATCATGGCGATGACGGGCTGGTTCATCGTCGATCCGATTATCTCGGTGGTCATCTCCGTGGTGATCGTGGTGGGCGCACTGCGGCTGGTGCGCGACGCGGTGGACGTGTTGCTCGAGGCCGTGCCGGCCCACGTGGACCTGGAGGCCGTGAAGGAACTGATGCTCAAGGTGCCCGGGGTGAGCGCGGTGCACGATCTGCACGTGTGGACCATCTCCAGCGGGCTGTACGCGCTGTCGGCGCACCTGGTGGTGGGCAATGCCCAGGCTTGTAACAACGATGAGATTCTCTCGGCGGTGAAGCACGATCTGTTCGATCGGTTCGGCATCGATCACACCACCATCCAGATCGAGAGCGAGGCGTACGCCCACCTGGGAGAAGTGCACTGAAAGGTCGCCGGGCGGGCGCTCGCGCATCAGTTGTCTTGCAGTGGCCGGAGAGACGGAACATTCTCGGGCGCCAATGAGCGTGCTGGACAAGGTGCTGTCGTTGCGGCCAGCGAACGCGGTGGCCCGGCTGGGGCAGAAGTCCCGGCTACCGCTGCTGAGCCCCCAGGAACTGTTGCGAGCGCTGGAAGGAGCGCCGGCGGCGTTGCCGTGCGTGCCGGTGCGGGCGAAGGCGGCGGTGCCGGGCCTGCTGGCGGCGGCGCGGGCGGAGGATGCGGTGCTGGGGCTGGCCTGCAGCCACCCGCTGGCGGATCGCGGTGCCACGGAGCGTTTTCTGACGGCGGTGAGGACGGCGGCCGAGGAGGCCGAGCACTCGCGCCCCCTGTTCCTCCAGGCGGGGCCCGTCCGGGTGGCCAAGCCCAAGCCCGAGGGCGTGAAGCTGCAGCAGGAGGCGATCTTCCGCCTGGTGGATGACGGGTTCTCGCTGGTGTCGCTGGACGTGTCCCGGCTCGAGGCGGCCGCGGCGGTGGAGGTGGTGGACACGCTGTCCGCGCCGCTGCGGGAGCGCGAGCTGCCCCTGGAGCTGACGCTGCCGGCGCCCGCGCGCGAGTTCGACACCCTGATGGACACCGCCCGGCCGCTGCTGGAGGGCCTGCGCGACGCGGGGGTGCCGGTGCGCTTCCTGCGGGTGCCGGTGGCAGCGTTCGGCGAGGACGATCTGGACGTGGGGCTGCTGCACCTGCTGGTGGAGCTGGCCACGGGCTTCGGGGTGACAGTGACGGTGGCGGAGGTGACGGACCGCTCGGCGGGGGCGCTGCCCACGCTGGTGGCGGCCGGGGTGCGCAAGGTGGACTGCGGAGGCCCCTTCGATCGCCTGGCGCTGGCGGCCTGGCCGGAGGAGGTCCGGGCCACGGTGGAGCAGAAGGCCGAAGCCGCGGGGTTGGCTCCCGCGGAGCTGCTGGGCCTCATTGAAGAGCAGCTCCCGGCCCCCACGCCGGCCGCGCTGCAGCGGCTGGAGGCGATGTCCTTCGCCGAGGCCACCGACATGCTGGCCCTGCTGGGAGCCTCCAGGACGGGTTGGCGCTCCATGGCCTGGCTGGCCGAGCACCGGGACGAGTGAGCCCATGCGCATCGTCTCTGGCAGCGCGAAAGGCCGCCCCATCCAAGGGCCCAAGCCGACGTCCCGGCACATTCGCCCCACGGCGGACCGCGTGCGGGAGACGCTGTTCAACGTGTTGGGCCAGTGGCTGGACGGGCAGGCGGTGCTGGATCTCTACGCGGGCACGGGCGCACTGGCGCTTGAGGCGCTCTCGCGTGGGGCGGGCCGGGCGGTGCTGGTGGACTCGGACCGGGAGGCCCTGGCCCTGTGCCGGCAGAACACGGACGCGCTGGGCTTCACCGCCCAGGTGGAGATCGTGGCTCAGCCGGTGGCCCGCGCGGTGGAGATGCTGGGCAAGCGGGGAGACCGCTTCGAGTTGATCTTCGCGGATCCGCCCTACGCGGCGCGGGTGGTGGAGACGGTGGTGGAGCAGGTGGTGAAGGCGGGGCTACTGGCGCCGGGGGGCATGCTCATCGTCGAGCACGACAAGCGCGAGGCGGCGCCCGAGTCCCACCAGGGGATGAGCCGGGAGGACCAGCGCCGGTTCGGGGACACGCTGGTGAGCTTCTATCGCATTCCTTGACCGAGCCGTGGGGTGCGCCGAGACTCGGGAACCATGAGGCTGGCCATCTACCCAGGTTCCTTTGATCCGCTCACCAACGGGCACCTCAGCATCATTCACCGCGGTCTGAAGATGTTCGACCGGCTGGTGGTGGCCATCGCGGTGAACCCGAAGAAAGTCCCCCTGTTCTCCCTGGAGGAGCGGCGCGAGCTCATCCGCGACGCGGTGCAGGACGACCGGGTGGAGGTGGACTCGTTCCAGGGGCTGCTGGTGGAGTACGCCAAGCAGCGCCAGGTGAACGTGCTGCTGCGCGGCCTGCGCGCGGTGTCCGACTTCGAGTACGAGTTCCAGCTGGCCAACATGAACCGCAAGCTGGCCCCGGACATCGAGACGGTCTTCATGATGACGGGCGAGGACTACTTCTACATCTCGTCCCAGCTGGTGCGAGAGGTGGCCTCGCTGGGTGGGGATGTGACCGACCTGGTGCCCCCCAACGTGTACACCAAGCTGAAGTCCAAGTTCGCTTCGCGCTCCTGAGCCCGCGCAAGGCCTTGTTTGGCGCAGCGTGCCGGGGTAGCAAACAGGCATGCAACTTGCCCAGCGTCTCAAGGCCATCAAGCCGTCTCCCACTCTGGCGCTGAATGCGCGCGCCAAGGCCCTGGCTGCTCAGGGCGTGGACGTCGCGGGGTTCGCGGCGGGAGAGCCGGACTACGACACTCCAGAGTACATCAAGCAGGCGGCGATCGACTGCCTGAAGGCGGGCTTCACGAAGTACACGCCCACCGCGGGCATCCTGGAGCTGCGTGAGGCCATCTGCGCCAAGCTGCAGAAGGACAACGGGCTGACCTTCGCGCCGGATCAGGTGCTGGTGTCGGTGGGCGCCAAGCACTCGCTGTACAACATCTTCCAGGCGCTGCTGAACGAGGGCGACGAGGTCATCATCTTCGCGCCTTACTGGGTGAGCTACCCGGACATGGTGCAGCTGGCCGGGGGCAAGCCGGTCATCCTCAACACGCGCGAGGAGGACGGTTTCGCGCCGGATCCGGAGGCCATCCGCAAGGCGCTCACGCCGCGGACGCGGGCGATCGTCATCAACAGCCCGAGCAATCCCACCGGCGCGGTATTCTCGCGGGCCACGCTGGAGGGCATCGCGGCGGCAGTGCGTGGGCATGACTGCCTGATCATCAGCGACGACATCTACGAGAAGCTGATGTACCAGGGCGAGTTCCTGAACATCGCCAACGTGGCGCCGGACCTGGTGCCGCGGCTGGTGGTGGTGAACGGCATGAGCAAGTCGTACTCCATGACGGGTTGGCGCCTGGGGTACACGGCGGGCCCCAAGCCGCTCATCGTCGGCATGAACCTGGTGCAGGACCAGTCGACGTCGAATCCGTCATCCATCAGCCAGAAGGCGGCGCTGGCGGCGCTGAAGGGTTCGGCGGACACGATCACGACGATGGTGGAGGAGTACCGCGCGCGCCGGGAGCTGATCGTGTCGGGGCTCAACGCGCTGGAGGGCGTGCGCTGCCGGGCGCCGGAGGGCGCGTTCTACGTGTTCCCGAACGTGAGCGGCCTGCTGGAGCGCACGTACAAGGGGGCGAAGCTGGGCAGCTCGACGCGCATCTCGGAGGTGCTGCTGGAGGACTTCCGGGTGGCGGTGATGCCGGGCGCGCCGTTCGGCGCGGAGGGCTACCTGCGCATGAGCTTCGTCACCTCGCGCGAGGTGATCCAGAAGGGCCTGTCGCGCATGCGCGAGTTCGTCGCCGCGCTGAAGTAGGCGTTCAGTTACAAAAAGGTCCGCAGCCAGGGATGAACGCGCATGAACGTATGACCAGGATGATGGACCTCCTGGGACGGTTGCGCATGAGCGCTCAGTCCGAGGAAGAGCAGGAACTGCTCGCGGCGGCCACATAGGGGCCTGGGGAGCTGCGGGGCAGTCAGGCTCATGCTGGCGAACATGCCGCCCTATGGGGTAGGGTGTGAGGCTGCCTACTTCCTCTGTGGCTTGCAATGACCACCTCCGAGGTGCCTGCCCCTACCCCTGGCTCGCTGATTGGTCCCTGGCGCATCCTTGATCGCATGGGGAGCGGGACCTTTGGCATCGTCTACAGCGTGTGCCTGGCTGAGGACCCCGATGCTGGCGAGTACGCCCTCAAGCTGGCGCGCCAGGCAGGGGATCTGCGCTTCGAGCGCGAGGCGGAGTTGCTTTCACGCATCCGCCACCCTCACGTGCCAGGCTTGAGGGCCCGTGGCGTATGGCAGGGCAGCCAGCGCCGGTGGTACCCGTACCTCATCATGCAATGGGTGGAGGGCGTGCCGCTCTATACCTGGGCGAAGCAGCGAGGGCTCACCTCCCGCCAGGCCCTGCGGTTGCTCGCGCAGCTCGCCAGGGCGCTTGAGGCTACGCACCGGTATGGCCTCCACCGGGATGTGAAGGGGGACAACGTGCTCGTCACCCCCGAGGGCGATGCGGTGCTCGTGGACTTTGGCTGCTGCTGGTACGAGGGCGCCCG
>DASVVJ010000045.1:0-3755 GCA_036389955.1 Myxococcaceae bacterium | reverse complement strand
TGGGACTGGAATGCCTCCAGCGGCGTGGTGACGTGGTCCGAGCACGTGGACCGGCTGCACGGCCTGCCGGTGGGAAAGCTCTCGGGCCGCGCGAAGGACCTCAAGGAGGTCATCCACCCGGCGGACCTGACGCGCGTGCGTGAGTCGCTGGCCGCCGCGTTGGAGCAGCGCACCCAGGTGGAGCTGGAGTACCGCATCGAGCCCGCGGGCAGCGGCTGCCGGTGGATCTTCTGCAAGGGAGACGTGCTCTCGGGCGCGGCGGGCGCTCCCGCGCGCATCACCGGCACGGTGATGGACATCACCGCGCGCAAGCAGGCCGAGCAGGAGCTGCGCCGCCAGGCCCTGCTCTTCGAGAGCTTCTATGACGGGGTGGTCGTGGCGGACCTGTCCGGCCGCATCCTGGACTGCAACCCCAGCGCGGAGCGGATGTTCGGCCGCCCCAAGGCGGAGGCGGCGGGGCTGACGCTCTTCTCGCTGCTGCACCCGGGAGAGACGGACTCGCTCACCGGCGTCATCCTCGATGCGCTGGACCAGACCAACCGCTGGACCGGAGAGGTGGAGTTCCGCCGCCGGGGCGATGGCGCCTCGTGCTCCTGCGAGTGCGTGGTGGTGCCGCTGCGGGACGCGGAGGGGCGCGCCATCGCGTGCGTCATGGTGCTCAGGGACATCACCGAGCGGAAGCACCTGCAGGCCCGGCTGGTGATGGCGGACCGGCTGGCCTCGCTGGGCACGCTGGGCGCGGGGGTGGCCCATGAGATCAACAACCCGCTGGCCTACATGCTCGTCAACCTGCATCTGATTCAGAGCGGGCTGGATCAGCTCAAGGGGCCCGTGACGTCCAGCGCGGTGGACTCGCTGCAGCAGTTGGTGCAGGAGACCAAGGAGGGCGCCGAGCGCATCGCGGGCATCGTCCAGGACCTGAAGACGTTCGCGCGCGGGGAGCAGGACGCGCGGCTGGGCCCGGTGGACGTGCGCCGCGCGGTGGAGCTGGCCTGCAAGATGGCCGACAACATGCTGCGCCACCGCGCCCGGCTGGTGCTGGAGTTCGACTCCGTGCCGCACGTGGAGGCCAACGAGGCCCGGCTGTGCCAGGTGTTCCTCAACCTGCTGCTCAACGCGGCGCAGGCCATTCCCGAGGGCGAGCCGGCCGAGCGGCATGAAATCTCCGTGCGCCTGCGCACCGGGGCTCCCGGGCAGGTGGCGGTGGAGGTGAGGGACACCGGCGTGGGCATGACGCCCGAGGTGCTCTCGCGGGTGTTCGACCCCTTCTTCACCACCAAGGCGGTGGGCGAGGGCACGGGGTTGGGGCTCTCCATCTGCCACGGCATCATCGAGTCCATGGGCGGCGCCATCTCCGCCGAGAGCAAGCCGGGCAAGGGCAGCACCTTCCGCGTCCTGTTGCGCACCGCCTCGCAGGAGAGCGAGAACCAGACGCGCCCCACGCTGCGCATGCCCATTCCGATCATGAATGTGAATGCGCCCCGCGCCCGGGTGCTGGTGGTGGACGACGAGCCGCAGGTGACGACGGCGCTGCAGCGCGCGCTGGGCGGCGAGCATGAAGTGTCCACCGCTCACAACGCCCGCGACGCGCTGAAAATGCTGGAGGAGGACCGGCGCTATTATGACGTCATCCTGTGTGACGTGATGATGCCGGGGATGACGGGCATGGACCTCTACGCGGAGCTGGGCCGCGCCTCGCCGGACATGGCGGGCCGCGTCGTCTTCATGACGGGCGGAGCCTTCACGCCACGGGCGGTGTCCTTCCTGGAGGAGGTGCCCAATCCCAAGTTCGGCAAGCCCTTGAACCTGGACGAGCTGCGCATGCTCGTCACCCAGCGTGCCGTAGAGGCTCAGCGATGACGCTGCCGACGGAGCCACTGAGTGCTCCCGTTCTGGCGGCCGCGCACGCCTCACCGCCGGCCGTGCATGTTCCCGGACCGGGGGCCCTGGCTCCGAATGGAGAGTTCACCCTGCGCGCGGCCGTGGGCGGCTGCTTCATTGGCGCGCTGCTGGCCGTCACCAACGTCTACATGGGGCTGAAGACGGGGTGGTGGGAGAGCGGCTCCATCATCGCCGCGGTGCTGGGCTTCAGCGGCCTGTCGGCCCTGGGCCGGCGCGGGGGCGCGGTGCCCACTCCGCTGGAGAACAACCTCACGACCACCGCCGCGTGCGCGGTGGGTGCCATGCCGGCCGCCGCGGGCCTGTTGGGCTCGATACCCGCGCTGGAGCTGATGGGCATCTCCGTGTCCTCCTTTGGCGTGATGGCCTGGGGCATCTCGCTGGGCACCCTGGGCGTGCTGGCCGCGTACCTGGTGCGCCGGCGGCTGATCATCGAGGAGAGCCTGGCCTTCCCCACCGGGGTGGCCACCGCGGAAGTCATCACCGCCATGCACAAGTCCGGGCGCGTGGAGCGGCCGGGACGGGCCGAGGTGCTGTTGGGCTCGGGGCTGCTCTCCATGGGGGTGACGTGGGTGCGGGACGTGCAGGGCTGGTTGCCCTCGATGACGGGATCTCCGGGCCGGCTGGCGGGAGTGCCCACCTCCCACTTCACCTGGGGCATCGGGTGGACCCCCATGCTGTTCGCGGTGGGCATCATGGCCGGCGTGCCCATGGGCCTGAGCGTGCTGCTGGGCGCGGTGCTGGCCTGGGGCATCATGGCCCCGGTGCTCGTCGAGCAGGGCCTGGTGAATCCCAACGGGGGCTATGCGGCCTTCGCCTCGTGGCTCACCTGGCCGGGCGTGGGGCTGATGGTGGGCGCGGCGGTGGTGTCGCTCGGCGCCCAGGCGCGCTCGCTGCTGGTGGCGGCGCGGGACCTGCGCGGGATGGGCGGCCTCAACGAGGGCGCGGACCGCTGGGTGGTGGGCACGGCGCTGCTGGCGTGCGTGCTGGCGATCGCGGTGGGCCGCGTGGTGTTCGGGCTGCCGGTGCTCCACACGCTGATGGCGCTGGCGCTGGTGCTGCCGCTGTGCGCGGTGTGTGGGCGCGGGGCGGGGCAGACGGACATCTCTCCCGTGAGCCAGATGGGGCAGCTGGCGCAGGTGGCCTCGGGCGCGCTGTTTCCCAGTCCCGCCGGGCTCAACGTGGCCGCGGGCTCGGTGGTGGCGGGCGCGGCGGCGCAGACGGGCGTGAGCCTCTGGTCGTTCAAGGCGGGGTACCTGCTCAAGGCCTCTCCGGCGCGCCAGTTCCGGGCACAGCTGCTCGGCGTGCTGGTCGGCGCGCTGGTGGGCGTGCCCGCCTACCTGCTGCTGGCCAACGCCTATGGCATTGGGGGCGAGGCGCTGCCGGTGCCCTCGGCGCACCAGTTCCGCATCCTGGCCGAGCTGTCCGCCAAGGGGTTCTCGGGACTGCCGCCCCGGGCCGCCGAGGCCGCGTGGATTGGCTTTGGCGTGGGCGTGGTGCTCACGCTGTGCTCCCGGGGACGGCTGGCGCGCTGGGTGCCCTCGGCGGCGATCCTCGGGATTGGCTTCATCCTGCCCGCGAACTACGCGGTGTCCATCGCCCTGGGCGCGTTCGCCACCGCGCTGGCGCGCCGGGTGAGCCCCGAGGCCACCGAGCGCCACGCCCTGGCGATCGGCGCGGGTGGCATCGCGGGCGAGTCCCTCATGGGGCTGGCCATCGCGGCACTGGTGGCGCTGGGCTTCATCCAGAAGCTGAGCTGAGGGCCCGCTGCCGGGTCTGGCGGATGCGCGGCTCCATGACGTTGGGAATGCGGGAGGCGAGCTGGAGCGCCTGCTCGAGAATGCGCGTGGCCTCCT